>CAZUMG010000023.1:0-1929 GCA_964621895.1 uncultured Anaerolineales bacterium
ACAACTAAACCGTGCCGGACCTTTGGCGCAGGATGGCTGCCTGCCTGACTGAACTGCTGCAAGTCTCGCTCCAGCAGATCTCCTTCCGGTGTATGTGAGCTAATTAATTTCTCTGCGTCTGATCGCAATTGCTCTCCCAGAATACCGGGACCGGCGCTGACCTGGGACATGACATGGAGCACTGTAATCTGCTCCTGTTTGTTAATCAGGTCCAGCAGTTTAATTGTAAAATCCCTGAGAGCAGATCCGGCGGAAGCTCCACTATCACACAACAAGATCCGATTGGTGCGCGGCAGTAATCCTTGAACAATGAGAATGGAGCAGGGAACCTCTTCTGCAATTCGGGTCAATATTGATTTAGAATATGTACAATTCTTTGCTGAATAGGAAGGGTATCCTAAAATGATTAATTCATAGGCTCCCTCATTGGATTCTTTGAGGAGCTCTTTAATGAAAGAGCCAACCCGGACTTTTTTATTGATCTGATTGATACCCAGAACGTGCTGGGCTTGATTGAGGACTTGTTCAGCGTGAAGGAGTTCCCCGCTCTTGTTATGGGGGATGACCATCATGATGGTTGAATCCGGATCAGATCTTCCAGTGATTTGAGCACTGCACTGGAGGACACCTTCTGTGATGGGGGAGTCATTGATAACAATCAAGATACGCATAGATAATTATCCTCGTTTAATTAAATCAAAATCAGCAGGATCGGCACCGAGAAGATTATAAACAGGAAGATTGCCAAATTTAAATTCTTCTGGGTGATCCAGCTTACAAAACTAAGGATCATCCTCTGGTATCTCGAATAAAAGAAGCTGAGGATGATCAGGGAAATCAGGGATACAGTAATCATTTCTATCAGAACAACTGTAAAGGCGGGAGGATTTCCAAGTAAAACAGCTGCTAGTAAAGTATCAATGAAGGTAGTGATGTTAGCGCCCATGATATACGGTATCACATTTTCTCGGCGGATGAACCCCCGATTGCTGAGGGGAACCAGGATGCTTAAGGAAATGCTTACAGACATTGAGATAAGGGTGATTAGAGCTCCAAACAAAAACATCACCAGGGGACGGTATACAAGACGGGAAGCCCAACCAACCTGGCTTTCCTTAATTGCCATTTGTGGAAGACATTTGTCAAAAAGATAAAAACTTAAATAGATAATCCCTAATCCAACCAGGAAAACGGCCCATTGAGGAAAAATCCCTGAGATGAAGTTTGATATTGGCTTTACGATTAAATCAGTCGAAGATTGAAGGATGGCGCCGCGGTTAAGTTGAATTGAGTCAAATGACCCTTTATCCAAAAGGAAGATGCCCAAAAAAAATGCCGGGATATAGGTTGACCAGGTGATACTCAGGGACATAATTCCCATGCTCAAGCTGGTTGCCCGGTTTCGCCCTCGCAGTACATACAAGAATCCAATCAGTAGGACAATAAAACTTGCCCCCAGCCTGCTGCCGGTAATCATTGCAAAAGCACCTAGTTTAGTGACCACGCCGCTGTCGAAGAAGGTCAGCGCTGCGGCTGCGACAGGAGAGCCGCTCATGATGATATAGGCGAATAGCCAGCCAAAACCAAGGCCGTTTGCAGCGTTGGTAATTTTAAATGTGTCCCGGATTAAAGGGGTTAGAACCCGGGCTCCATCCTTCATCAACATAATTGCCAGGATGAACAAATATAGGCTGATGATAAATAATCCGATTTTTTCAAACCGGGTTCGGGACCACCAGGTTTTTGTTGTTTCCAGGAAAGTTTTTGATTCCGGGATTGATAACGGACTCTCTGTTCCCACCTGCGGATAGGGAACAGACGAGGGCTGTGCTGTACGTTCATTCAGATCAGAATCAGGTGTTTTATGCATTACGGTTTTTCCCGGGTAAGGAGTGAAAATCAATCATCTGGCATCAGGGTGGGAAAAAT
>CAZUMG010000023.1:2029-6595 GCA_964621895.1 uncultured Anaerolineales bacterium
TTGACCCAAATCAGAGAAATTTTCAATTCCGAAGGGATTGCCAGGCCTGGTTATGATCACGATAGGAGTTGACCCAAAGAAAATGGGTTGAATATCTTTTTCCACTCCTCGGCTAATTTTTAGGTAATTGACCTGGTCGGCATTGCTGAAAATGGCCACATCTGCCGGGGCGCCCAGACTGATTTGACCAGCCAGCGTGCCCGAAGGTCCAAAAACTGCATTGATGTTCAAATCAGAACCGCCGGATGATTTCCAGGAATGTTGAAAAGCAGGGAAAATGCCTTGAGTGAAAACTTCCTCCTGGGTGCTGAACGCGTAAATGACCAGCTGGATAGGGGACTGGGATTTCTGGTCAACCCTCTGCCATCCATAGAATGCAATTAATCCTAAGATCAGCAATCCAAAGGTACCTGCCGCTATTTTTCTCCAATACATTTTGACCATTCTTAATAGTTGATCCATTGTTAAGGAATTCCTATCCAATCTTGCCAATTAAATATTCTTTCGTTCGAGGATCTGCTGGATCATTAAAAAACTTCTCAGCTGGTCCGAATTCGATCAATTCGCCCATCCAAAGGAAGATGACATGCTCTGCCAAGCGGCTGGCCTGGCGAAGCATATGGGTCACAAGTACGATGGTGGTATTTTCCTTTAATTTAATTAACTGTTCTTCGATTCCCTGGGCAGAGATGGGATCCAGCGCCGAGGTTGGTTCATCACACAGCAGAATCTCAGGCTCAACTGCCAGGGTTCGGGCCAAACACAATCTTTGTTGCTGCCCTGTAGAGAGAGCCGAGGCAGGATCCCCCAGCCGATCTTTTACCTCTTCCCACAAACCAGCGGTTCTTAGATACTGCTCAACCTTGCGGTCTAAATTTCGACCGTTGCCTTTATCCAGCACATCTAAACCGTGAATTCGCCGTCCGTAAGCCACATTCTCGTAGATCGACATTGGAAGGGGATAAGGTTTTGGCGCCAGCAGCCCTATCCGGGTGCGGATTTCGGTTACATCCACTCCCCGGTCATATATATTTACACCGTTGAACCATACCTCCCCACTTATCCGGATTCCTTCATTCTCCTCTAAAAGCCGGTTTAAACTTCGTAACAAGGTTGTTTTCCCGCATCCTGAAGGTCCAATAATCGCCGTGATTCCATGGGGAGGAATACTTGCTGATATCCCCTGCAGGGCGTGCTGAGATCCATACCAAACATTCAGGTCTTGGATTCGAAGGTGATCTAGTGGGTTGGTCTGAAGGTTAAGCATCTGGTTCATAATTTTTTTATCTAATGATATTTTTTGTAAAACGGACCGAAAGCAATCTGGATGAGATGCTCAATCCCAGGACGATAACAGTCAGGATAAGAGCGGCTGCATAAGCCCGATCCTGAACAGCCGGGAAGGGGGTGCTCAACTGGAAGAATATTGCCAAGGGGAGCGAGGCTACAGGCCGGAGGAGAGACGATGGCAGGTGATCTGTGTATCCGGCTGTAAATAGTACCGATGCGGCGTCTCCAATACCTCGACCAGAAGCCAACAAGACTGCTGTTACCAGACCGGGGAAGGTCTGTTTGACGATAACCTTAATGGATGTCTCCAGGCGGGTCGCTCCTAGAGCGTAGGATGACTCAATCAGCTCGGCAGGGACCATCCGGATGGCTTCCTCCATTCCCCGGACCATGATAGGAAATTCCAGGATTGCCAGGACAATGATTCCACCTAATAATGAGGCACGCATACCCAGGAAGAGCATTACTGAAAATCCGAAAGCCCCATAGACGATGCTGGGAATCCCCCATAGAACATCCAGAGAGAGATGGATCCAGTTTTTTATTAGGGGAGGAAAGGGATATAGCGTTAGGAAAAGCGAGACCGGCAGACTGAAGGCGATTGACAGCAGGGTTGCTCCTCCTGCGAGAGATAATGAACCCAGGATGGCGTTGAGAATGCCCCCCTCTTTTCCAAGGTAATAACCGCCTTTCGGACTTTGGGTTAGCATCGCCAGATTCAGGGCTGGAAGTCCGCGCCGGATAACTGTTGCCAGGATTAACAGCAGGCTGCCCAAAACAAAAATGGTTGATAACACCATGAAACATTTGACAATAAATTCCTTCAATTTGTGTTTTATGCGCATAATATATCTAGGTCAGGAATAATGTACCCGGATCAGCACCAAACGGGAGATCAGGTTAAATAGGATTACAACCAGCAGTAAAATCAGCGAAGCCGTCATCAGAGCGGAATCATAAAGAGGGATTGACAGCATTTCCCCGTAGTTGTTGGCGATCAAGGCTGTTAATGGATAGGCGGCATCAAAGATTGAGTGAGGGATCTGGACAACGTTCCCCACCACCATCAGAACAGCCATGGTTTCCCCAAAGGCACGGGAGAATCCCAACAGGACTGCAGCCATAACACCTGGAAACGCCCGGCGAAGCACAACACTTTTGGTAGTCTGCCATTTTGTCGCGCCCAAGGACCAAGAAGCCTCCCGCAGACCCCTGGGTACAGTCCGAATAACTTCTTCCGCAACAGCAATGATGATTGGAAAGACCATCACTGCCAGGACGATTCCTCCAGCTAAAATTCCGTAACCGGTTGGATTCTTGGCTTCGAAGAGGGGAGTAAATCCCAACCATTGATCAACCAAAGGGGATAGGTCCTTTTGAATAAAGGGGACTATGGTTAAAACTCCCCAGATCCCATAGACAACGGATGGGATGCCCGCCAGCAGATCAATCAAGGGCATGAAAATCGCCCGGATTCGGGGGTGTAAATACTCGGCTAAATAAATCGCAGTCAGCAAGGAAGGAGGCACACTGATAATCATTGCAACCATTGTTACGGCAAATGTCCCGATGATGAAAGGTAGAAATCCAAACTCACCCTGAGTCGGATGCCAGTTGGTAGAAAACAGCAAGGAAGATAGGCTGTTAGTGGCTAAGATTGGCCGGGCGCGGAGGTAGAGTATCAGGGTAAAAATTGGGACTAAAATACCAGCACTTACCGCCAATAGACCCATCAAACTCCGGGAAGTGCGGTCTTTCCGATTCCGGGATAAGTTGGATCGAAATCCGGCGCCTGGAATGGGCTTTCTGTTTTGGTTCTCGATAAACTTTGGACTATCTTTCATAACGGGTTCTATCTCTTGGTGAGCTTATTGTCCAAGCTTTTGAATTTCAACCCCAAGTTTCTCTGGTGGAATTTGGATATAGCCAGTCTCACTAACGTACACCTGTCCATCAGTAAGGACCCAATTAATGAAATTACGGATAAGACCTTGAGGCTGACCTTTTGTAACCAGGTAGAGATCGCGGGCTGGTGGTGAAGGGTAGATTCCGCTGTTGACAGCCTCGAGTGCCTGCTCTTTAAGCGAGAGGACTTCTTCTGGATCAACCTTGCCATTATTGTTGACATCCAGGGGAACGATAGAAATTCCCGGCATGGGGGCACCGGTAGCGAAATCATAGGCATAATTTAGATTGTTGAATCCAATCGCTAGAGGATCATTGGTTACTGAACCCAGGACACCCGGATCGCCATATACACCGATTCCCAACAAATCTTCCTGCCGTTTACCCAGGTAACCTGCCCAGGTCTCTGCTGCGCCACAGGCGTCAGATCGTGTGAAAACATGGATGGGCTGATCAACCTGGCTGTTATTCGCGAGCTCGCCCCAGTTGGTGATCTTCCCGGTAAGATAAATTTCAACCAATAATTCCTGGGTTATTCCTGTGGTTTGAAGTGAATCCAAGATTGGATTTTGACTATTTACAGTCAGGAAGACGGCATCTTTGGCGACAGCAAAACCAAGGGCACCTTGTTCTGTCTCCTCAGGATAAATTTCCCGGGAAACCATGCCAACATCAACTGCATTAGCTAACGTGTCCGCCATACCTTTTCCGGCACCTCCAGCGGAGATGTCAAAACGGGCATCAGGATAGATGGCTTGAAATTCCTCTCCCCAGCGGATCACCAGGGGGTAAAGAGCCCAAGCTCCCGAAATAGCGATTGTTCCTTGATAGGATTCATTTTGATCCTCTCCCCCAGCTTCAGGAGAACATCCCGACAGGAGGACAGCTATGAGGATAAAAATAATCAGGATAAGCGGAATTTTGTGAGTGTTCATAATCTTATCTTCCTTATGGATAGGCCTGGGCGAGCAAGATTGGTCGGGTTGTCCAGCAGGACAGGGGAAAAACAAGGTCTTGCATGAATAATTTCCGGAGTGGATTATGAAATTCAACTCCGATAATGATTAAGTCAAAATCCCCTTGACTGATTTCTGAGCGGATCTGCCATTCTGGCGGCTCATCCCGCAGTTTAAACGAACCGGATACTTCCCAATTCACCAGTCTGCGAGCGACCCGCCGCAGATGCTGACCTAATTGACAGTTGGAATCCAGCAGTTCTGATAAACCCTGCTGCATCTCGGAGTACATTAAAGGAACCGTAGGGATAACGGGAAGGATTGTCAGGGATGCCTTACTGGCAATCGCCACGCGGACAGCCCATTCCTCTGCACAGGCATCGATGTCATCAACCTGGAGAACCAGCAAGATCTG
>CAZUMG010000023.1:6695-9821 GCA_964621895.1 uncultured Anaerolineales bacterium
AGCTGAGTTAAAATAGCACTTTTTTATCAAGGAATCGATTTCCAATCGATCCGCCTTGACGAGTGTGGCGGGCAACCGCACTGCAGACTGGATAGCTTCCCTTGCGGCCGGATCATCAGGATCAGCCATGGCAATCGTCAATCTGGCCAGATCTGCTGCAATTGGAATAGCATGGTACTGCCGGGCAAGCTGAGCGGGAAGTTTTCCGGCCAGGCGGGGATAAGAATCAATCGAGGCAATTTTAAGATAATTTTCCTGCCCGGTTCTTTTATTTGCTGGAACCAGGAAGTGGTCATATTTCTTCACATGAATACTGTATCAAATGTGTGTGACAAAACATGTAATTGGTATATGACAATGCTGTGACAGACTTATCCCAGCAGGAAAGGGTTTAGGGACTTAGGGTTGATAGAGATACCGCATGATTTACTATCATCCTTGATCTGGTTATTTTTTCGTTTAGATCTGCAAGCCTGACTTCATCCAGTGCTGGTTTCTTCGGTATAATTTGGGCAGGATGGTTATTTTAATTTTCATAATTTGATAACAAGGATGATCTTATGGATTACCCACTGGTTGAATGTGTACCCAACTTCTCTGAAGGCCGCCGAAAGGATGTCCTTGAGGAAATAAAAAAGACTATTGCTGGCGTGTCCGGTGTATTTGTGCTTGATATCCATAGCGACGCGGATCACAATCGTTCGGTGATTACCTTTGTTGGAGAGCCGCAAGCTGTGGAAGAAGCCGCTTTCCGGATGATTGAGAAAGCAGCCCAGCTGATCGACCTGGATCAGCATACCGGGGAACATCCCCGGATCGGGGCGACAGATGTGGTGCCCTTTGTGCCCATTTCCCAAATTTCCATGGCCGAATGTGTCGAAATGGCGCACAGAGTTGGGGAAAGAGTGGGAAAGGAACTGATGATCCCGGTTTATTTTTATGAAAATGCAGCCAGGGTGCCTGAAAGGAAAAACCTGGAAGTCATCCGGCGGGGTGAATATGAAGGACTTAAAGATGAGATCGCCAATAAACCTGACCGTAAGCCCGATTGTGGTCCGGCTAGATTAGGGCCAGCTGGCGCAACCGTGATTGGCGCACGTGAATTTTTAATTGCCTACAATGTAAACCTGACAACCAGTGATGAAAGCATTGCCAGGAAGATTGCCCGGACGGTCCGGCATTCGTCGGGGGGCCTGCGTTATGTTAAGGCACTCGGGATGACTGTTGACGGCAGGGCTCAAGTATCGATGAATTTAACCAACTACCGAAAAACATCCCTGCCTCTGGTGGTGGAAACCATCAGGAGAGAAGCTGAAAGGTATGGCGTAGGGATTCATAACAGTGAATTGGTTGGGTTAATTCCCCAGGAAGCCATGATTGCCAGTGCTGTCTGGTATACCCAGATGGATTTATTTTCTCCAGAGCAAGTCCTGGAACAAAAAATGGCTGCTGCTGTACAGGGGGAGGCTCAACCCGATTTCATCGCAACTTTAGCTGCCGGAACGCCAACCCCCGGAGGAGGATCGGCAGCAGCCTACGCAGGCGCGATGGCCGCTGGCCTGGTATCGATGGTTGCCCGGTTAACCAAAGGGAAAAAAGCCTATAAGGAATTTGACCAGGAAATGGGACAAATCCTGGAAACATCTGAGCAACTCAGGCAGGAGTTAAGCCTGGCTGTTCAGCAGGACTCCGAAGCCTTTAATCTCGTGATGGCAGCTTATCAAAAACCAAAAACAGATCCAGATCGGGAAACGGCTGTCCAGGCGGCAACCTTACAAGCAGCAAAAATCCCGCTCGGGGTAGCAAAAAAATCTTACCAGGTGCTTGGCCTTGCTGTAAAGCTTGCCGAAAGGGGAAATAAAAATGCGATCACGGATGCCGGTGCAGGGGCGAACCTGGCCTTTGCTGCCGTTATCAGCGCTGCCTATAATGTCCGGGTCAATCTAAATTCCCTTGATGATCAAAAAAAGAAAAAGGAATTCATTTCGGAATTGGTCAAACTTGAAGAAAGTTCCCAGGCCTCCCTGCAAAAAATCAGAACTATAATGACAGAAAGGGGGGGAATATATTAACTCCTTTCGAATAGAAGGGATTAATTTCCGACTAAGCTTTGAAAACCCAATTATGTCGTTCTAAACAACCCTGACATTTGAATCGACATTGTTGATTAACTATGAAAAAAGTTCTGCTCTGGTTAATAAGCCTCCTTGGTATTGTGCTGGCAGTTTTTTTGGTGACTTTTATGCTCAGGAGAGATTCCCTTCCCTGGGCACCTGGATTTAAGACCAGTACACCTTATGTCCCACCTCCCGGTGAACTGCTGCCTACGGCGACTTTTTTTTCTCCTTCAGCAGTAACCCCAACCCCGCAACTAGATCTGGTGTGGATCGATCCCAACCTGCCTGCGCTGCTTGTGTCCCAGCTTTCCTGGGGCGAATCAGCCCAACAAACCGATCAGCGGGGTGAAGCAAGCGGGTTGTTAGCGGTTGGTAACGAGAACCCGGTCACCTACTGGGTCTTCGTCCTCGCAGCCCCTTTTCCCACCGTCAATGATGGTGTGTCTTCCACAGACCTGAAGGCTGCCTGGCAGAACAGTATAGATCCCCCCTCAGCAAACCTACCCCTGCTGTTGAGCCAGGATGTCCTGAATGTTCTCTCAGCTTATTGGGGCGCACCTGCCTCAGGTGCGGTTAAGGTGCTCCCGGAAGACCAAATTGCCGATACAGCCTGGTCGCAGCGGCCTTCTCTGGCCATCTTGCCTTTTGAGAGATTATCCCCTGATTGGAAAGTAATGAAAGTGGACGGCACCTCTCCGCTCGATTCTGAATTTTATCCCGATCAATATTATTTGGGGATACCCATCTCAGACGGTGGAGATAATCAGGATATATTCCAGGGCATTTCCAGCAATCGGGATCCAAATAAAATGACCAGTGTGGTTTTAACCGGCGTGACCGCCCTGGTGAGGGCGACAGCCTGGACCATGGAAACTCAAGGTATCAACTATCCTGCCCAGGACATTAAAAAATGGCTGCAGGATGCTGATATTCTTCATATCAGCAATGAAGTGCCGTTCATGGAAGGCTGCCCCTTTCCGAATCCCAGCCAGGTCGGCCTGCGCTTCTG
>CAZUMG010000023.1:9921-11419 GCA_964621895.1 uncultured Anaerolineales bacterium
ATTCCCGGTTTTAAGGTTGGACATGCCCAGGATATGGATGCCTTGACTGGGTGTACTGTGGTGCTCTGCCCTCCCAATACGGTAGGGGGGATTGATCAGCGGGGAGGAGCGCCAGGAACCCGGGAAACAGATTTGCTTCACCCCATGCATTTAGTTAATCAGGTAAACGCTGTACTATTAACCGGTGGATCGGCGTTTGGTTTAGATGCGGCAACCGGGGTGATGCGTTTCTGCGAAGAAAATAAACTGGGGTTTAACGCTGGAGTTGCCCAGGTCCCGATTGTCCCGGCTGCGGTTTTATTTGATCTGGGAATTGGAGATCCTGCTGTGCGACCAGATGCCGAGATGGGTTATCAAGCCTGTTTGAACGCCAGCACGGATCCACCCCAAGAAGGCAATGTTGGCGCTGGTACCGGGGCCACTGTGGGAAAAATTCTCTCGATGAAAATGGCAACAAAATCGGGTATTGGTTCAGCCTGTATTGACCTTGGAGGTAAAGGGAAGGTCGCTGCGCTTGTGGCGGTCAATGCCTTTGGGGATGTGATTGATCCCGAGAACGGAGAAATTATTGCTGGCGCCAGGGGGTTGAAGGGGTTTGCGGACACGCTTAAACTGATGAAATCATTTGTGGGTCGAAAAGTGATGAGCTTTGCCACCGGTCCTGAAAATACGGTTATCGGTGTGGTCGCCACCAATGTGAAGTTAAATAAAGAACAAATCACCCGGGTCGCCCAAATGGCACACAACGGATTGGCGCGAACCATACGGCCAGCCTTTACTTTACTGGACGGAGATACCGTCTTTGGACTATCGGCTGGTGATGTAGAAATGGACTTGAACGTTGTTGGAGCTTATGCAGCTGTTGCTTACCAGGAAGCCATTCTCAGGGCTGTCCGGAGTGCAGAAAAAGCGGGAGGAATCCCGGCCGGAATAACTGGAGCTGTCTGATCAGCGCGTGCGCTGCTCTTTCCAAATATCCGCTTCATTGTGATAGCCAGCTTTTTCCCAAAAACCGAGTTGGTCACCCGCCAGAAACTCTAATCCGTTTAACCATTTCGCACCCTTCCAGAAGTAGGTGGTCTTAAAATCAGGCTCTCCTGGTATCTGGCCAACCACTCCCCGGACGGGGAAACCATGGGCCGGAGTAAGGGGAACACCCTCAAAATGAGTCGCTAGGAGGAAGTTATCCTGGAGGACAATCGATAAGGGGAGATTTGTTGTGTAACCTCCTGCCGCGTGTTGCAGCAGAAAAGCTGCTGCAGGTTTTAACCGGATAAAGCCTCCCTCAATCAGATTTTTAACTGAGACCCCTTTCCACTGGGTGTCAAATTTACTCCAGCGAGTAACACAATGAATATCCAGCTGGAGTTCTGTCTGGGGAAGTTTATTAAATTCCTCCCAGGTCCAGCTGTATTCTTCTTCGACGGCCCCCCAGATTTTAAATCTCCAGGTATCGGGATCAAATACAGGAATGCTCCCGTAATGAAGGATTGGAAAT
>CAZUMG010000023.1:11519-16383 GCA_964621895.1 uncultured Anaerolineales bacterium
ATTAATTTCACTGCGCGCAAGGCATCGTCAGGCCCCATGGTGTAATTATCACCGATGGGAAGCAGTGCTAGATTGATTCCTTCTTCTCCAATGAGGGACATCCCGGCAAATAGGCCGGTGTCTCCTGCAAAGTAGATTTTTTTCTTGTCAGGTGTAGTAATTAAAAATCCCCCGGGCATTCCACCATAGGAGCCGTCCGGCAGGGACGAACCGTGTACGGCCTGGGTCAGTTTAACATAGCCAAAAGGATACTGATGTCCTCCGCCGATATGCTGGGGGAGGGTCTCAACTCCCTGGCCCGCAAGCCACTTGGCAATTTCGGCATTTGCTATTACTATTGCTCCGGTCCGCTTGACAATCTCCAGAGTGTCACCTAGGTGATCACCATGTCCATGAGTGATCAGCAGGTAA
Source organism: uncultured Anaerolineales bacterium (assembly GCA_964621895.1). GTDB lineage: Bacteria > Chloroflexota > Anaerolineae > Anaerolineales > UBA11858 > B10-G9. The sequence goes on from CAZUMG010000023.1 coordinate 11,931, forward strand.
TCCGGATTCAAGGTCTCTACCCGGGTTTTTGTTGAGGGATTGCCAGAGAAAAATGGGTCTATCAAGAGATGATAGTCCTGAATGGTTAACCCGAAAGTTGCATGACCAAAAAAAGTTAGCTGATTACTCATGACTGCCTCCTGCCCTAAAGGCCTTCTTCTTGGGGATCACTTCTGATTTAATTATATGTCAGGTCGCGGTTTTGATGAATGGGTTTGGGAGAAGATTTGACTATTATTCTTTCTTCTGAAATTTAGGCTGATCTGTTTATGAAGGAAGAAAATTGAAAGGAGCCTTTTCTGTATCCTGGTATGGTTATTGTGATCCCTATCGGTAGGCTCCAGTTAAGGTAAAATCAGGTAAAGTGGTATCTGGATAGGTATTAACCTGGATGTCCGTAATTGCATAATAAACTGCCGTGAGGTTTCCAATGACAAAAGAATCCAACCAATTTTACTTAGGGCGAATATTCGACTCAAAAAAGGGAGAAACCACTTCGGATCCCTTGATGTATGATCCCGATGATTTAACCACCCATGCGTTTGCTGTTGGAATGACCGGCTCGGGAAAAACAGGCTTGTGTATAGATATACTGGAAGAAGCAGCTCTGCAGGGAATTCCAGCCTTGATGATTGATCCTAAGGGAGATATCACGAATACGCTGCTGCATTTTCCCGACTTAAAACCCGAGGATTTTTTACCCTGGGTAAATCCGGACCAGGCTCGCAGAGAGGATAAAACCCTTGAGCAGGCCGCTGCTGATGCGGCAGCCCTTTGGAAAGGTGGTTTAGAAAAATGGGGAATTGGTCCAGAGCGGATCCAAGCCTTAAAGGATGCTGCCCATTTTGCGATTTATACCCCCGGATCAGAAGCCGGGATCCCGGTGAATATCCTGGCTTCCTTGAAGGCGCCTGAAATACCCTGGAACGAAAACCGGGAAATGCTGGCGGAAAAAATATCCGGGATAGTGATGGGCCTGTTAGGTTTGGTAGGTCTGGATGATCTTGATCCGGTACGCTCCAAGGAACATATTCTACTCAGTAATATCTTTGAGAGTGCCTGGAGCCAGGGTTGCGATTTGAACCTTACCGAGCTGATCCTGCAGATTCAAAATCCACCTTTTGAAAAATTAGGCGTTATGGACTTGGATAGTTTCTTCCCGGAAAAAGACAGGCAGGAATTGTCTATCCTGTTAAACAGCATGATGGCTGCGCCAACTTTCCAGTCCTGGATCGAAGGAGAACCGCTCGATATAAAGGCCCTGCTGTATGGACCGGATGGGCGACCGCGCCACAGCGTGTTTTATATTGCCCATCTCTCTGATGCCGAAAGGATGTTTTTTGTTACCCTGCTGTATTCTGCGGTTGAGACCTGGATGAGAACGCAGAAAGGATCCCAGAACCTGCGTGCGTTGGTGTATTTTGATGAGATCTTTGGTTATTTGCCTCCTGTAAAAAACCCACCCTCAAAAACTCCCATGCTACGGATGTTAAAACAAGCCCGAGCATTTGGCATCGGGCAAATTCTGGTAACTCAGAATCCGGTTGACCTGGATTACAAAGCCTTATCTAATACGGGTACCTGGTTCATCGGAAAACTTCAAACTGAGCAGGATAAAAATCGTCTTTTAGATGGGCTGGAGGGAGCTGCGCCAGGGCTGGATCGCAAAGTCTACGATAAGTTAATTTCTCAACTGGATAAAAGAATTTTCCTGCTGCACAATGTGCATGAAGATCAGCCTGTCTTGTTTCAGACTCGCTGGGCTATGAATTACCTGACCGGTCCGCTAACCCGCGTGCAGCTGCCAGCATTAAATACCCTGGCTGGTGTTAATCGGGCTTTTTCGGCTGAAGTCTCTCCTGATCCTCGCCCAACCAGTTCGTCGAGATCCAGTCAGGCTGGAACAGGCCGCGCTACCAGCACCCGTCCAAATGTGCCTGCTGGCATTGATGAATATTTCCTTCCTAACAACCTGAGCCTTGCCCAAGCTGCCGAGGCTGCTGGAATTTCTCTCCAGCTGGATCTGCCCTACCAGGTCATTTATAAACCAGTTCTCCTTGCCCAGGCATCAATCCGATTTCTTAAGCGCAATTACAACCTGGATTATGATCTGGCTTCCACCGCATTAGTTCGGGAGCCAGACCGCCAGGGAAGGATTCGCTGGGATGAGTGGATTTCCAACCCGGTGAACCTGGATGCATTGGACCGCCAGGTCAGGGCGGAAGCCAGGTTTCAAGATTTAATCCCTCCGCTCACTGATGGGGCCAAGCTGCGCGAGTTTGAGGCGGATTTTATAGATTGGATTTTCCATTCTGTGACCGCTTCTGTCCGGGCAAATGAGGCCCTGGGAATCTATGCGGGACCAGAGGTGTCCCAGGGAGAATTTCGCCGGCTGTGTTCAGAAGCTGTGGAAAAATCCCTAGAAGAAGAGCAGAAAAAAGTTAATGATTCCTATGATAAAAAACTGACTACAATCCGTGACCGGTTATTAAGAGAAGAGCAGGAATTAGCAGGTGATAAGGCAGAACTTTCCCAGAGAAAAATAGAAGAGGTCGGCACCCTTGCTGATAACCTGATCGGCTTGCTGGCCGGGCGCAGCCGCAGGATATCGACGTCATTGACCAAACGGAGAATGACCAGTAACGCAAAATCCGATGTTGAGGAATCCCTGGTTGTGATTGAACAATATAAGAAGGAAATCGAAAACCTTGAAAAGGAGCGTCAGGAAAACCTGGTTTCGGCTGAACAAAAATGGCAAGGGATCATTGAGGAAGACGCTGAAATTCCAGTCGCTCCCTTTAAAAAAGATATCCTTATGGAGCTTTTTGGAGTGGGTTGGTTCCCTTATTACCACTATGAGGAGCAGGGCAAACAGGTTGAATTAGCGGCTTATTCTGGAAAATAAACTTGGGGCAGGATCACAGATTTACTCGCTAGAAACCAAAAAAAGTTGCTAAACACTCCCGGGAAAGATCTGACCGGGAGTGTTCTATTAAAAAATCAAAAAAACCAAGCTGCCAAGTATAGCACCGATCAATGTACCAACCAGGATATCTGAGAGGTAGTGCACGCCTAAACCTACCCGGGAGATATCCACCAGCAGCGTCCACAGGACCATCCCAAGCCCGATCCAGCCATAACCGGAAAGCAGCATGATCACGGTAAGCATTGTTGCCCTGGCCGCATGACCGGAAGGGAAGGAATGCGGATCTGAGTTGCGGTAGATTTGCCCCCATTCTCCTTCAGGGCGGGGGCGTTTGATCAGGAACTTCAGGGCGAGCACGCTGATGGCTGTAATAAAAATCCCGACTATTAAAATTTGGATCTGGGGTCTCCACCGGTGAGGACCAACAAACCACAGGAGGACAAGCCCAATTCCCCAGAACCAGGAATCACCTGAATGGGCCAGGATGGCCGCAGCGAATTTAACCCCGGGTTTATTTTCCCGGATCCGGAGCTGTTGAGATAAAATAGCATCTTTTTCTAAATACGGTTTTAATGTCATCTTTGGTTATTTGGTTAATTCCCTGCGAGCCAGCTCAAGCTGATGGGGTTTATCAATATCCATTCCGATTTCCGGGTAAGGGCAGAGCAGGGCTTTTCCAGTGATATTTAACCGGCGGGTCACCTTGTTAACGGTATCCTCCAGGCTGATCCTTCGCAATACCAGAAGTAAAAGGATGTCTAGCCCAATTAAAGAAGCCTGGCGAAAGGAATTTTTCCGGGCCTGGAATATTTTTCTCCAGAAGTCTTTCTTAGATGTGTAGAGATCCACCTTGATCACAGAAAAATCTCCCCCGCAAACATTGATGTCCTTGAGTTTGGTGTAGGATCTACCAGAGTCCGGATAACACCCTTCCATTACTTTTTGGTCGATGACACAATAGGCAATATCCCGATTTGATTCCAGCGAGGCATTGATCACCCAGTTGATACTTTCTGGAGATAGCATAGGGATATCTGAGGAAACCACGGCCACAGATTGTGCGGCCGGGTTATGCTTAAGTACCGCATTGGCACCTTTTTGGAAATTGGAGATGATATCTTCTGAAGCGTCCTGATAATTGATTATCTTTGAGCATACCAGTGTTTCCTGCAGATCTTGGCAGCCGACAATCGCGATGCTGTCAATGGTATCTGCCTTTTCCAGCGCGTCCAGAACCCACTGGATCATGGTTTTGTTTCCAATTTCCAGGGCTGCTTTTGGTTTGCCCTGAGTATAAGAATACAGGGCGGAATCAGGGGCAGGAATCCCTCCTGCCAGCAGGATAGCATCCATTTATGACAGATCCTGAATTTGGGCTTTTATGTCCAGCTGGTCAAGGATCTGATTTAACTCATCGGTCGTCAGAACCCGGTTTTTTCCAGCTGCTGCCACTAAAGCCGCTTCAAACATATTGGTGCCAAACGACCTGCCGTCAAATACAGGAGTTGTGGTTATTAGATATTTTGC
>CAZUMG010000023.1:16483-17924 GCA_964621895.1 uncultured Anaerolineales bacterium
TCACCAAAAGTGCACTTATATCCCGCCGAGATAAACGATTCAGTCATGCCAGAGCGGGTCATCCCGGCAACCAGGAAAGCGGTTTTTGGATGAATGATATCCCCGAGCTGCATCTCAACATCTTGCATCACCCTGGCTTCCAGGGTGGATTTTAGACCTCCCCCATCCACAATGGGGGTTTTTTTAACACCGGTCACCAGCTTAAGAGCTGCATGAAGGGGATAATCTCGCCGGAGTGCATGGATATAAAGGTCAATTCCACCCACACCAAAAGCGTCAACCTTGCCGTCAAGGTCACAGAATAATTGGTAAGCTTTTTGTTCATCTCCGTCCGTGCCAATTCTCTCGATCAGGACTTCTTCGCCAAGCAGTTTAGCAACCACGCTTTTGTCGCGTGAAGGTGATCCTAAACTGATACTAACAGCTCTTTTCATCAGCACAATCCTTTTAGTATGGAAAGATAAGTAACTAGATTATAACGTATTAGCGCGGCGGGAAGTTTCCCGCAGAATAGGATGCCGGCTGTACAGCTAGAGTAAAGATCTTTTTAAATGAACAAGCAGCCAATCAATTGTGGCTGCTTGTTTGTTTCATAAGTTTGTGGACCCGCGAGATCACGGTATTTGAAGCACGGTCCCCGGTGTTAATGTGTCACCAACTTCCAGGTTGTTGGCTGTTGCAATTGCCCGGGGATCAACATCTCCATACAGGCACGCGATGGAGTACAGCGTGTCGCCGTAGACTACCGTATAACTGTCCGGGTGATATTGCAGAGCCCGATCACCGATATAAGCCCGGCTGTTTCCAGGGATATCAATGGTTTCCCCGGGGTATAAAATTGTCCCGCTTTTAATCCCGTTGTAAGTCATGATATCTTCAGGCAAGATGTTAAAACGCCTGCCCAAACAAAACACAAATTCACCTTGATGCAGAGTGTAGGAATCGGGAACGGCATATTCGGTGATGGTTTTCGCCTCCGGCGTTGCAGTCGGATCAGGCATACTGGTTGATTCGACAGTTCCAGCAAGTGCCTCAGCTACCGTGGTTGTAATTTCCAGGTCAGCTTCTCCGGTAACTTCCGGGCTCTGAGTATCATCTGCATTCGGCGTTTTAGCAATGGCCGTTTCGGTCGCCTGACGGGCAATTTCACTCAGGTTCGTGGTGGGCGTAACCGGGGGTGGGGTGGATGCAGACATGGTACATGCTGAGAACATGAGCGATGAGACGATGATTAAAAAGATTAGCAGGCGTGACTTATTCATCTAACGGTCTCTCCTTGTGGGGGTCCTAACCCCTCTTTGTTTGATTCTCTGGGCTAGATTTCAAATCAATCAGGGTTGATTTGATACTAGCATAATACAGAAATAGCGTCAAGAAAGAATAAATTCTCTCAAGTGTTTCTTATTTGTGCAAGTATGATGCCAAATCAGCTTGATTTTCA
>CAZUMG010000024.1:0-2826 GCA_964621895.1 uncultured Anaerolineales bacterium
ATAAGTCATTGCCAGGGCAGAAGAAATGCTGTAAGGAGAAAAAAACAGGTTGCCCTGGAGATTGTCAAGCTGCTGATAGAGATCCAGGGCAAAAGCCGTGTTTCCACTCACCAGCAAATCCAGACCACCTGCCGGGAGGTTATTTGCTTGAGCCCGGGGCAGTTTTGATGACAGCACCTGAGAGTCTGTCCCACCAGGTAACATTGGGCTTATCGTGGAGCAGGCTGTTAAAAGCGTTGTGATTATCCCTACAAGCAAGATAAATTTAATTTTTAATGATGCGAACTGGGTTTTCATAAGTCTCTCCATCAAAATGATAGTTTGATTTCTTCTATTATGACGTATATAAGTAATATTTGGTTCCTCGAAAGATGGTCCTAATAAATGGATACCGATAGAATCAAGTATCCCTGCTTTTTTCAAGGTCGCAAGCCTGGAGAAATAAAAAAACAAGGATTTGTCTACAATTGACAAACCCTTGTTAGTTTTGTATAGGGGCAGCGCATTAGCGCAATGCCAGAACTGATCTAATTTCAAGCATCAATTTACTATACAGTCGTTAGCGTTTCCAAAAACAGGATTACCGAAACCCCTTGATGCCAGCCAGTCGGCTTGATCCTGGATCAGCAGCCCTAAATCAACGGCTTCATCCAGGGCATCGCTCCGAGCCTGAACCATCAGATCACTGAATGAAATCGCATCAAAGCCCAGGCTGATGGCAATATCGAATAAGGATTCTCCATCGGCTATTCGCTCGGCCAAGTCTTCCGGGGTAATACCCAGTTCAACTGCCAGATTCTCGTGGATGATGTCCTCTAATAAACCGTCCATGGCGATATTCTGGTTGATGGAAAGATTCAGATTAGCTGTCACTCCCGTTCCCGTACCAAGTTCTCCCCGGTAGGAATTACTTTTTAGTCCCCATACTTCAGTGTCCCCATTCCTGGGTCCGCCCTTAGAAGATTCCGCTGCCATCACTGGACTGGCTGCACTTAATGCCATTACAGCAACTGTTAAAATTGATCCTACCAATAACGTTCTTTTCATGATTTAACTCCTTATAGTGTGCTTAGTAATACACATAAGTATAGGTGTTCCTTATTAATGAATTATTAAGGGAATGTGAAAACAATATTAGGTATTTAATGGGGAGGAACGCACCAGAAAAAAAATTCAGTCCGAAAAACTCACCACCGTCACACCATCACCCCCTTCTTTTTCTTTTCCTGATTCAAAGTTAGTGATTTGTGGGTGGTTTTTAAGGGTCTTACGCACTGCAGAGCGCAGTTTTCCTGTACCCATTCCGTGGATGATGCGCACCCAGGGCAGTCTGGCCAAAAAGGCTTTATCAAGAAAATATTCCAGATTTTCCAGGGCCTCATCCACCTGCTGACCGCGGAGATCCAGTTCCAAACCGGGAGAAATCACTTCCCGGGGTGTTTTTACCATGGCCTGAAATCTGACTTCCACCTCAGGTGTCTCGTTATCCTGGCTGTGTTCCAGATCCGACTTTTGGGCCCGCACCCGGATGTTTCCAATCTGAAGCTCAATATCATCTCCATCGACCGAGAGCACATTCCCTTTTTTCCCCAGGGATCGCAGGTAAACCCGATCTCCAGCCCTGATCGGACCGCTGGGTTTTGGCAGGTCCAGTTTATCTTTCCTGCGGGGCACCGGTTGGGACAGCTTTTCTTCAACCCGGGTAGTTTTCTCAAGCAGCGCTTCAACTTTTTCCCCTGGATCCGCTCCCTTTTTAATCTCTTTTTTGATGCCTTTCAGCTCATTTTGGAGGGCGTTCAGGGTATTCTTGGCATCCCGGCTGGTTTTTTCAAGCGTCTCCACGCGTTCATCTTCAATTTCCTGCATACGATCAGCGAGATGAACTCGCAGTTTTTCAGCCTCTTGGCGGGATAACTCAGCTGCCTGGCGGGCTTCCTGGGCTAATTTTCGCTGTCGGTGGATATCATCCAGCAAATCATCTGCCTGCAGGTCAGCAGGGTCCAGGGTTCCCCGGGCAGATTCAATAATCTCTGCTGGCAGCCCTAATCGGCCGGCAATCGCCAGGGCATTTGATCGGCCCGGAAGTCCAACGGTCAGGTGGTAGGTTGGTCGTAAGCTTTTCAGATCAAACTCAACCGAGGCATTGATTACTCCCGGGGTGGTATGGGCATAGGCTTTCAGATCCGGATGGTGGGTGGTCACCAGGGTAGTGATGCCACATTCCAGCAAGTGGGACATTAATGACCGTGCTAAGGCTGCCCCTTCCTGGGGATCTGTCCCTGCACCCAATTCATCCAGAATAACCAGGGAACGCCGGTCCATTTTTTCCAGGATCTTGATGATATTAGTAATGTGCCCGGAGAACGTGGAAAGGGACTGCTCGATGGATTGCTCATCCCCGATATCTGTATATACATTCGAAAACAGGCTTAACGCCGAACCGGCCGAAGCCGGGATAAACAAGCCGGTTTGAGCCATTAAAACCATCAACCCAACTGTCTTCAGGGTAACAGTTTTTCCGCCGGTATTTGGGCCGGTGATAATAATGGCGTAGGTATCAGCATCCAGGGATATATCAATGGGCACAACCTGGCTTGGGTCCAGGAGCGGATGCCTGGCGCCCAGCAGGTGCAGGATGACCCCGGGATGACCTGCCCCCATCTTTTTTGGGAAGGGATGAATAATGGGCTGAACAGCATTGATGCGGTCGGCATATCTGCCCCGGGCAAACGCCAGGTCCAACCTGGTTAAAATATCCACCAGTTCTCCTAATACCGGGGCGTGCTCGGCTACTTTTTCAGTCAGCTCCGATAAAATTCTCTGGAT
>CAZUMG010000024.1:2926-5464 GCA_964621895.1 uncultured Anaerolineales bacterium
AAGCTGACCAGGCCAAGGGATTCCGGCAGTTGCAGGGAGAGTCCAGCCAGGAGAGGGTACTGATCCGTCATTTTGCCCAAGAGCCGCTGCAAATTTCGGGTTGCGATCAGAGTATCTTTAACCTGTAACAAGCGGTTGGGGTCAAGCACGATTCCGCGAACGGCATCCTGGAGGATCGGCCGCAGATCCCTGGCTGCTCCCACTGTAGTCCCAGGATGGAGAGTTAACAGGTCCAGGGCTTCTGCGGTTTCCTGCTGAAGCATTTGAACCTGCTCCAGGTCAGTTGATGGCTTAAGAGCAGCAGCCTGCTCCCGGGCAGGATTAAAATGGCACTGATCTGCCAGGACAGCTAAGATGCGGGGATATTCCAGAGTTAAAAGCGTTTTCTGATCCATCGGTGTCAGTTTACCATATTCAAATTGTACCGAGGGAAGATTGCAGGATCAGGAAGGTCGCTATTTGCGGGGGTTGCCATTGGTAAAAGGTGCCCACTGAATAATCATAAGCCGCCGGAAATAAGTGTGTATCCGCTGCTCTTGATTGAAAACTGGTAAAAAATCCCAATACCCGCTATAATCCAGCCATTAGATACCAAAGGAATCATCGTACTGATCATGAGTCGTCCAATCTGGTTTGTGAACTTCCTTAAAGGAATCTACCCCACCCGCCGAACCCTTGCCAGGGCAACCCGCCTCCCTCTGGTTGGCACCCTGGTTAACCAGATTTTTTTTCGCGGGGACAAAATGTATGTGCTGCCCAAAGATCGGACCATCCAGATCCAGGCCCCCCTGGACGCGCCAGAAAGTATGATTGTTCCTTCCCAGGTTGTTGAGCACTATATCAACCAGGCCAGCCACCACTGGATTATGAATTTTTGCATCTGCCGGGAAGGCGATCACTGCCAGGATTATCCCCGGGATTTGGGCTGCATCTTTTTAGGCCAGCCGGTGCTGCAGATTAATTCAAAATTAGGTCGTTTGGTTAGCAAAGAAGAAGCCCTGGAACATGCCCAGCGCTGCCGGGAAGCCGGTCTGGTTCATACCATTGGGCGCAACCGATTGGATTCAATCTGGCTGGGTGCGACTCCCAGTGAAGGGTTAATGACCATCTGCAATTGCTGCCCCTGCTGTTGCCTGTGGGGATTGGTAACGGATCTCACCCCGAAAATCAGCCAAAAAATTTCCAAAATGCCCGGAGTTCAGGTTGAAGTTAGCGAGGAATGCACCGGCTGCGGCCTGTGCAGCAACGGGATCTGTTTTGCCGAAGCGATCCAGGTGAATAACGGCCATGCCGAGATTTCATTGGAATGCCGCGGATGCGGCCGCTGTGTTGAAATCTGCCCCGAAGAGGCTATCTCCCTGACAATCGAAGGGGAAAAGAATATTCAGGAAATTATTCAGCGCCTGGACGGTCTGGTGGAACCAAATTAAAGTTATCAATAGCAGGAAAAGAATGGTGCCGATCCTTTCCATTGTAGTCGCTAGACTTCAAAAGAGTCCTCTGGGACCCAGGCTGGCACACAAATCGCTAAAAATACCAGGTCAAGCTCCCCTTGATTAACTATTCGATGGATCTCTCCTGGCTGGATCAAACAGGCCTGGCCGGAGATGAGGGTTAACTTAAGCTCGTTAATCTGCAGCTGCCCTTCCCCCTGCAGGATATAGTAGGTTTCCTCGGAGACCTGATGATAATGGGTTGAGCTGGACTTGCCAGGTGGTAGAACAATTTTGGCAAGGCTGTGGCTGGATATCTCTCCCGAAGCCTGGTTCCTTCCAATCAGTTCATAAATAACTTCCCCGCTGGGGGTTTCCAGGGGATGAATGATGTTTTTTATATCAGTAACTTTCATGGATATCCTCAGGAAGATTTGTTTTGGGAATAAGTTTGATATAACTGTTCAGTCCTGGCTGCCATGATGAAATCATTCTGATGCAGGCCCTTGATCGCATGCGTCCACCAGCTGACAGCTGCCCTTCCCCAGCTGACCAGAATAGCCGGGTGATGATTGACAGCTTCAGCCAATCCACCCACCTGGACGGTAAAGTCCAATGCCTCCTGGAAGTTCTTGAATGAGTAGCTTTTCTCCAATCTAGGAAGGTTCTCCCGCTCGACAATCTGCCACCCGGGTAGGGACGCCAGAAAAATTGGGATCTCATCCGGAGAAACAGGTTGATCACCGGCCCGGCTGGCAGTAAGACCTCTGGAAGCTAAATCCTGCATGGTTTTTTCCTTTCAGACGGATCTTTCCATCTGGATAAATTCAATCTCCACCAGTTCCCGGGTAAAATGACAGCTGTCTTTAAATCCCAGACCCCGGAAGGTTTTTAAGGACCGCTGGTTAAATGAAGCTACAGCGACTCGAAAGATCTCGGGGTGGTAGGTGTTTTTTGCATAAGCCAAAACAGCAGCGACAAAACCTTTCCCCAATTTTTTTCCGGTCAGATCCGGCCGTAAACCAACCCCAATATCAAGGACCCCGGGGTCATCCCGGTCATAATTTCCTCCCGGAACCTGGGCGTCCTCACCAAAACAGCAGAA
>CAZUMG010000024.1:5564-9013 GCA_964621895.1 uncultured Anaerolineales bacterium
GATATGGGTGATAATGGTCGCCCCGCTGCCGCCAATATTCTGGGCCATGCCGACCCTGGCTCCATCTATCTGGGCGGGACCCGCTTCACCGCGCAGCTGCTGGACAGTTTCCACAATCTGGTACATCCCGGTTGCGCCAACAGGATGCCCCCGGGCTTTGAGACCTCCCAGGGTGCTCAGGGGAATCTTACCCTGGGGAGTGATCTCTCCCTCTAATGCCAGCCGGGGTCCCTGCCCCCGTTCTGCAAATCCGCAGGCCTCGAGGGACAGGGCTGCCATGATTGAAAATGCATCATGGACTTCAAAGAAGTCAATTTCATCCGGTCCAACCCCAGCTTGCCGGTAAGCTTCCCGGGCAGATTGCTCCCCAGCAGCCAGCCACAAGGGATCATGGCGATCATGGACGGCCAGGCTGTCGGTAGCGACCGCAGACCCGGCTATGCGCACAACAGGTTTCCCCTGCTTCCCCTTGAGGAGCTCTGCCGGAACAACGATGACCGCTGCCGCGCCGTCGCCAATCGGGGAGGCATCCATTAAGTTAATCGGATCAGCGATCATGGCAGCTTTTTTATAAATTTCTGCGGTGATGGGGGTTTGGAAACGGGCATTGGGATTTTTGGCACCGTTGGCATGGGCATTGATTGAAAAGGGAGCAAAATCCTCATGCTTCCAGCCATATTCGTACATATAACGGCGCATGATCAGCGCATTTAATCCCACAAAAGTCATCCCATGAACACCTTCCCAGTCAGCGCTGGCCGCGGTAGCCAGCGCCGCGGTGGTTTCCTGGGGGGAGGTATCGGTCATCTTTTCGACACCTAATGCCAAGGCGCTGGATACAACCCCGGCGCCAACAGCGATCATGGCTGTTCTTAACGCCAGAGCGCCTGAACCGCAAGCCGCTTCAACGGTCATGGCTTCAATACCTCGAAGTCCAACCCAATCAGAAATCAAGGCGCCCAGGTGGGTTTGTTTATCCAGCTGTCCGGCCATCATATTGCCGACATAAAGCGCTTCGACCTTTTTAAGCCCGGCGTCTTCTAAAGCTGCAAAAATGGCATCCCCGGCCAACTCCACCAGCCGCTTATCCCAGTGCTCCCCAACCGGTACCTGCCCAATTCCCAATATGGCTACTTCCCGCATGTTTACCTTTCCTCACAATCGGGTTATCTTAATAATCATTATAAACTCTAGAAAACCATTCTATAGCTTACAACTCTTATTATGGTTATCTATGCTATCAAATCCTCTCAGCTTGATCAAACCAGCCTGATCCGGGATATTTAGCTATTGCCCGTTTCAGAGCATCCTGTTGATAGGGACTCAGGATAAGGTCCGGATTAATAAAGCAGGGGGATAAGTTTTCGGGATCCCTTGATATACTGCCGATATCCCTCCAGGGATGCTGCCAGCAGCTTCTCTTCGTAATTCAGTTTAAGAATCTGATTTACCAGCAGGAATATCCAGATAATCAACCTGAAAAAACTAAAGCTATTAATCACCAGCGGCAGCGTGGTTAACAGCAGGGCCAGATACATTGGGTGCCGGATCAGTTCATAGGGACCATCCATGACCAGCTTGCTCCATTTTAACGGATCGGGCGTTATGTTGAAGTTGCCGATTCTCATCACCAGCACAGCCCAGACTCCCAGGAAAAGGCCAGCTAATTCAATCAGCAGTAAGACTGTCGAGCGGGGGAAAATCGGTCCGGTCAGGCCGATCAAAGCCAGGCATAAAAACTGAATCAAGACAAACCAAAGGGATTTCCAGGGATTATTTAATATTTTCAAATTGATATCCTCTTCAGCCTGCCGGGGATTTCTCAGAAACAGCAGGCAGCTGACTGAGGATATATTTTATGTCATCAGGAAGATTTTTTAGAATATATCAGGCAATCCAATAAAGAATTAAGAAAGTGGATTAGAGCAGGACTGCCGCCAGGTTTGCCAGAATCACAAAAACCAGGAGGATTACCAGTCCGATGTGTTGATTTGATTCCGCTGTGCCGTACAGACCCAGCGCGGGAATAATCATCAGCAGGAATAATACCAGATAGACTAGGGAAGGTTTTTTACGGAATCCCGCTAGGAAATCTTTCATAACAGGGTAACCCCCAGCATAGTGATGATGCTGATAATCAAAAGCAAAATACAAACCATCGGAAGCAGTTTTCTTAAGATATCTCCCTCCTGCCCTTCCAGGCCTGCTGTGCTGGCGCCAACGATAACTTTGGTCGGGGCAGCTACAGATCCCAGGGCAGCCCCGGTAGTCTGGGCAGCCAGAATAAGTGCCACCGGCAGCTTCAGGATCTCAGCTGTTCGGAGCTGCAGGGCTGAAAAAATCAGGTTTGAATTGGCATTGCTTCCTGTCATAACAGCGCCCAAGGCGCCGATCCAGGGAGAGATTGCCGGGAAAAACCAGCCAATCGATGCTGAAAAACCCTGGGCAAGGGTATCAGTCATGCCGGCATGCTGCATGACCACAGCCATCATCACAATGGAGGTAATCCCCACACTGGAGGAGATTACCCGCTTTCCCGTACTGCTGATAATCCTTCCTAAAGCCCCAGCCTGGTACCAGCCGGCCTGTTTAAAAATCAGAAACGCGGCCGCTGATGAAACTAAAAGGATTGTCCCGGCATGGCGGAAAATGGTAATTTCTCTGCCCGGACCTCCCGGTATGGAATACCCGAGGGCCGTGGTTGTCTCTGGAAAAACAAAACCTATTTTTACCTGTCCTAAAAAATCCTTTACTGTTGGGATCAGCTGAATGACCAGGGTCAGGATTACCAGAACACCATATCCTGCCAGGGAAATTAACAGCTCGCGCCAGGGAATTTTTTCTGTTGTGTTGTTTTTTTTCTTGACCATCCAGGCCAGGGGAATACCAACCAAAAGCCCTGCTGTGCCGCCCATCAGTCCGCCAATATTCCATAATCCAAGATTCACTGTCAGGTATTGGGTGACTGACATAACCAGTCCAATAACTAAAAGGGGAAGCCAAACCCGCCGGAGAGTATTCCAACCGCCAGCTACCAGGGCTACACCAATTCCAACCAAAAGGCCGGTAATCCCCAGGAGGAGTGCTGACGGAGCGGCCAGCACCTCCCACCCTAAACCGGTAACGGCCATCATGGCATTAAAGGAAGCCCCCAGAGATCCAAAAGTAACCGCCCAGCTGTGACCTAAAGAAGGAATGATCACCGCGTTAAGAGGTGAAAATCCTAAACCCACCAGGATGGGCGCAATCACTGCTGTCGGGACTCCAAAGCCACCCACTCCCTGTAAAAAGGAGGCGAAAATCCAACCAATCAGCAGGGCCTGCATACCTTTATCACCGGTTAAATAAGGCAGCGTTTTGCTCAGAATCTGAATGCCACCAGCTTCATCAACCACCCGGAAAAGCAAAAACGCGGTCCAGATGATCAGCAGCACATCCAGGATCAGGAA
>CAZUMG010000024.1:9113-12706 GCA_964621895.1 uncultured Anaerolineales bacterium
AAGATCATAACCAAAATGCACGTTAAGAAGGGCAGCACCCAGGAAGAGATATTAAACTCCCTGGTAGAAAAAGCCCGCCAGATTGCCAGGCCGAAAGCTATCTATACCATCACCGGGATAGATGAACATCGGGAAGGGAGTGTTGTCCTCGGAGGTATCCTCATGGAAAGCCGGGTGATGGCCGTGAACCTTAAAGAGATCCATCGGGTATTCCCATACATTGTGACCGCCGGGAGAGAACTGTTCAATTGGACCCAATCGCAGGATGATTTGCTGGAAAAATATTTCGCCGATGAAATCAGCCAGATGGCGCTGCGGCGCGCCGGAGAATTTCTTCTTGCCCACCTAAAAGAAACCTACCAGCTTGGGAAAACCTCCTCACTGAACCCTGGCTCCCTTCAGGATTGGCCCATCACTGCCCAGCGGCCTCTTTTCCAATTACTGGGGAATCCCCAGGAAGCTATCGGGGTGGAATTAATGGAAAGTATGCTGATGATCCCCAATCAATCTGTCTCCGGGATCCGCTATAGTTCTGATACCGATTTCTATAATTGCGAACTATGCCCGAGAGGACACTGCCCTCATCGGCGGGCGCCTTACGACGAGGACCTTCTCCGGGAAAAATACCAGCAGATTAAATAATCTGGATCAGGTGAGTTTTTTTCAGCTCCCAATAAACTACCCGATCAAATTAAATCGAGTGAAGAAAATCAAGTCCTACCGCGGACACGGCCTGCGGGGCTTCGAGAGGAACCAGGTGGCCTGCTCCTGGCATTGTGTAAGCCAGTCCGGCTGGCAGGGTTTTGGCCATCTTTTGAAGCGTGCCATCTGTGAGTGTATTCGATTTTTCTCCCCGGATGATTAACACCGGGCAGGCTACCCGGGATAGATTTCTCCACACATACCTATCAGCAATCCCGGCACTTTCATAGATTTTGGCTTCCCATGCCGGGCTGTACCTTAAGCTGACAGATCCATCAGGGTTTTCCAGAGCTAAACCGGACACATAATCCCACAGCACATCATCAGAAATCTTTTTGAAGATGGACTTCTCCCTATAATTCTGGTACATGGATGCTCTGGTTGGAAAAAGGACCTTCCTCCGCCTGGTAGTGCGAATGATCGGCAGCACCTTTCCGGTTAATCGGAACGGAGCCAGGATGCGCAGAACAGCCCCCTTCCAGCGAGGAAATAAAACCGGTTCAATTAATACCAGGCCCCTGAAAAGCTCTGGTTTTGTTATTGCCGCCATCAGGATGGTCATCGCTCCAAGCGAGTGGCCTACTCCGATGATCCGGGCAGGACTTTCAGCCAGGGTATCAGCGGTCCCCTCAATTTCTAAGTTCTCCAGAAATTTTAAATAATCATCCCGAAAATCTCTCCAATCCTTCAGATCTCCAGGGGCAGCATCCAGCCAAAATGGCCGCTGATAGAACGCCTGAACCTGGAATTCCCACAAAAAGGGATTCAAGAATGTCCGATAAGCTTCTGGAGGGTACCCATTCGCATGGGCAAAGATCAGGGGCGGGCCTTCCCGGCTGAGTACCAGGGGATCAATCATACTTGGTATCCCGGTCCGGTTTTTTCTTGGATTTGTTCGATTTCCTGTCCTGTTTATCCCTCTTGGGCAGGGCGTCGCGTTTTAATAACATACCCAGGGAAGACAAACCAACCCCGGCAAACAAGTACACCACGGAACCCCCGGTAAATGCGGGGGACGAGAAGAATAACACTAAACTAATTAGGCCGAACAGCAAGAGGAAATTTCCCAGGCGTTTTTTCATGGAATTGCCAGCAAAAGCTGGTTGGTTTTGGAGCCGGCCAGCTTCACTCTACATAATCCTCCAGCTTGTAGGATACATTAGGGCTGCGCAATTTGCGAAGGGCTGTGGCTTCAATCTGGCGAATTCTTTCCCGGGTAACATCAAAATAAGCTCCTACTTCTTCGAGGGTATGGACCTTGCCGTCCATCAATCCGAAGCGGAGTTCGAGGACCTGTCTCTCACGGACCGAGAGATTTTCCAGGGCTTTACCTAACTGTTCCCGCATCATTTCCTGGGCGGTTGCTTCAATCGGCGAAGCAGCGTCTTCATCCTGGATAAAATCCTCCAGTTGATTATCATCTTCATCACCTACCGGCCGGTCCAGGGACATGGGATCTTCAGCCGCCCGAAGATAACGATGAACCTTGCTGGTCGCTTCCCGCCAATTCCGCAGCAAGTCAGGAGGTATGTCCTCCTGGTTCCGCAGGAGTGATTTAATCTCTTTTTTATCCCCTGACGATAAATAATCAGTTTCCAGCGCAATTTCTTTTAAGGTTGGCTCGTGCTCCAATTCCTGGGTGAGCCGGCGGCGGATTCTAAGCAGCAGGGTAACTGTTTCAAATACATGTACCGGTATTCGGATGGTGCGGGCTTGATCGGCTATCGAACGGCTGACCGATTGGCGGATCCACCAGGTAGCATAGGTGCTGAATTTAAACCCCCGGGTAGGGTCAAATTTAGATACTGCCCTTAACAGGCCAACATTGCCTTCCTGGATCAGATCCAGAAATGAATTTCCCCGCCCGATATAATGCTTGGCAACGCTGACAACCAGTTTAAGATTGCGCCGGATCAATGCCTGGTAGGCTTCATAATAGCGGCTCCACAGGTCGTCTATCTCTCTCTTCAGATCATCACACGACGGAAGCTGATCCAGGAATTTTCGCTCTGGCGGCAGGTTTTTCTTATCCAGAATATAAGGTTTTAACCAATCTGCGATCAAATCAGGGAAAGAATAATAAGCCACATAAAAGTGGAAAACATTGCGGGCAACACAGCCCCAATCTTCATTCTCCCCCCATAAACCGTTGTCCAGATAATTGCGGGTATAGGAGGGCGGTTCCAGGTACCAGCTGTTCCGCAGCGCCCGGGCCTCGGTAATAATAGCCTCCCAATCAGGACACTCCATGCCGAGCCTGTTAACATCCTCCGTAATGCGCTGATAAATCACCTGCAAATTATCATAAATCGCATTATAAAGATCAGTTTCGGTGGGTTTATCGATATTTACCAGGGGAGGCTCCCGTTTTAATCGATCCAACCTGCGGGCGGAAAGCAAACGGGCACCCAGCCAGAATTCCTGGTGCACATCCAGCAAGTCGATGGTACCAATATCATTAAGGTACATCTGGACTGGATCATCACGCATAGCAGCTCTGATGTTCGCGCCTTCGGGCTCAGGGTCCATATGTTCCTTCGGCATTGACCTTAACCTTGTTGTGGATGGTTATGAGCTGGGTATGACCACATACCAACAGCAGATCGATGATTTATCAAGTATCAAAGGCTGCCGTTCGGCTGGTGTAGCGTTTCATTGCTTTATCTATTTTATGCTTTTCTTTCAAATATTGGGAAATATTCTTCTGGTATTCCACGGACTTATAATCCCCGTTTTCGTGATTAGATTCCTGCAAAAAACGATAATGGTCATTATTTTTAATTATTTGCCACTTCCTTAAATTCAGGAAAGCCCGCATTAAATCTTCCAGCACCTTGTCAGATTTGGGATTAAGGTCTGTGGTCATCTCCAGCAGCTCATCCACGATCTCC
>CAZUMG010000024.1:12806-14823 GCA_964621895.1 uncultured Anaerolineales bacterium
AAGGGCAGCACCTGGGACGCTATGGCACTCTTAACCTTTGGATCATCCAGCTGTTGATCCCTGGTGAGCGTATCCATTACATGGGCCACAACCGGCTTGGCAGTATTCACCAATTGCTGCCATAATTCAGGATCCTGGTGAGTCACATCATCTGGGTCCATACCTGCTGGCAATGTCAGGACTCGAATATCCGCTTTAAGTCTGCCTTCCTGGTGAAGCAATCCCCGGGCATCAAAAACCATTTCTGGAGTCCGATCCAGGGCTCCCCGGGCAATCTGTAATCCCCGCAGAGTGGCTTTTTGACCGGCCGCATCGCTGTCCATGGCAATAATAAACTTGCCGGTATATTTTTTTAATACCTGTAATTGGTACTCGTTTAAGGCAGTTCCCATCTGAGCGACAATATTCCGGAATCCATGCTGGTAAGGACCAATCACCCCCATGTAGCCTTCCACGATGACAACCTGATCCAACTCCCGGATGTATTTCCGGGCAGAATCCAATCCAAAGAGCAATTTGCTTTTATCAAAAACAGGCGTTTGGGGGGAATTCAGATATTTGGGCAGATCCTCGGGATTTAACACCCGGGCGCCAAAGCCAGCCATTTTCCCATTGCGGTCGCGAATGGGGATCATCAGGCGGTGGCGGAAGCGGTCGTAGACGCCGCCCTGGTCTTTTTCTGATACCAGGCCAGCATCCCGGATTTCATCTATGGTATAGGCTTTGTCTTTTAAATAATTCAGGGCAGCATCCCAGGTATTGGGCGCATATCCCAATCCAAAGGCTTCAATGGTTTCCGAAGTGATCCCCCGCTTGTCCAGGTATGCCAGGGCAATTTTTCCTGCCTCGGTATTTTGAAGATTATGGTGGAAATACATCCCGACTTCTTCCAGCAAATCCCGCAGGCGTTCCCCTTCTTCTTTTTCTTCCTGGGCTTCCGGCGTAAGTGGTTTCAGCACCACCCCTGCCCGGTCTGCCAAAATGCGGAGGGTTTCTGCAAAATCCCAGCCTTCCTTTTTCATGGTGAAGCTGAAAATATCCCCGCCCTGATCACACTCCCCAAAACATTTCCAGGTTTGAGTATCCGGGAAGACTACAAACGAAGGCGTGTTGACATTATGGTGAAAGGGGCAAAACCCCGTGTAGTTCCGGCCTGCCCGGCGCAGTTCAACGCTCTCGGACACCAGGTCAACGATATCAATCCGATCTTTGATTTCGTCCGTCACACTCATAGGGACCACCAGGAATAATGTAGGGCTAAAACCGATTATACCAAGCCCGGGAAGAGTTCAGGTAAAAAAATCCATCCCATTTTCGTCCCAGGGGACGGGGGATGGATCCTGGCGCAGCCAGCTGTTGGTAATTTTCTCTCTGGTTAAAAACCTTCCAGGCGGGTCATATCCAGGGTGCCGTCCGCAAGCCGGGTAATCTTCTGCAGTAAACCCAACCGATTTTTCCGGGTAGCCTGATCTTCATCCATGACCAATACCTTGTCAAAAAAGTCACTTATCCGGGGTATCAGTGGTGTGAATACCTGGAAAAATCCTTCCAGATCTCCTGGCACAAGTGCGGCGGTAAAAGCCTTTTCGACCGCCTTGGAGAGCATAATCTCGGCATCCTCCTTGAGCAGCTTTTCACTGACTGGATAGATCTCTTCCAAGTCTCTGGTAATGCGAACACACCGAGCAAAAGAATCCAGAGTAAGTTCCCAATCCGCTTTCTTTATCCAATCAGAGAGCACTTTCACTGCTAGATATGCCCCTGCCGGGTTGTATCCCTGAGAGGCGACAACTGCCTCGACCAGGTCATAGGCAAAACCTTCATCTCGCAGGAAATTAAGTAAACGGTCTCTGATAAATGACAGGCAGGCATCCCGGTTTTTAGAGTCCATCTTGATTGGCAGCCCGGCGGCGGCATCATCCAACATCTGGCGGAGATCCAAGTTCAGATCCCAGCTGATTAAATTGCTAACCAAACCCAGGGCTGCCCGCCGCTGGGCGAAGGGATCTTTACTTCC
>CAZUMG010000024.1:14923-17883 GCA_964621895.1 uncultured Anaerolineales bacterium
CTGGCTGTGCTTAATTCTTCAGGGGATAGTTCCACCAGGGGAGCTATCTTGTCCACCAGGCGCCGGATGCGGGCTGTTTTATCTCCCATCGAACCCAGGTCAATCTGGAAAGTTAATAAATCCAGGGCTGGGAGATACTCAGCCAGGGTCTTTTTCTGGTCCGCTTTCACAAAATATCTCGCGTCTGCAAAACGGGCCAGTAGCACATCTGCATTACCCTGGGTGATCACCGGCAGCTCGGGATATTCCTTCTCCCGGGATGGTTTGTTGGTTATGGTGATGAAATACGGCAGCAATTTTCCAGCCTGCTCCACCGGGAAATAGCGCTGATGTTTTTTCATCACAGAAATCAGCACCTCCCTAGGAAGATCCAGGAAAGCCGGGTCAAATTTCCCTAACAGCGCTGTTGGGGCTTCCACCAGATAAGTCACTTCTGACAAGAGGGATTCATCCAGCGCTACCTGCCCGCCAACTTTGGCTGCCAGATGGTTCAGGTCCTTCACAATCCGATCCCGCCGGTCATCCTGGTCCAGAAGAATGCCCTGGTCAGCGAGAATCTTGAAATACTCATCTGGTGAGCTCACCGCCAGGGGTTCCCCGCTGGCAATGAAGCGCAATCCCCGGGTGAAGGGCTGGGCAGATAAACCCGCATAAGAAAATGGAATCCTGACCTTGCCATGTATAGCTAAAAGCCAGCGAATGGGCCGGGAAAAAGCCAGGACGGGGTCATTCCAGCGCATGGATTGTCCAAAATGAATAGATCCGATTAAATCTGGCAGGGCACTGGCTAACACTTGATCAGCCGGCAAACCGGTTTTGCGTTCCACGGCCACCACATACTTTCCACCATCAATCTCGCGGATTTCCAACTCGTCCACCGTAACCCCCTTGGAGCTGGCAAATCCTTCTGCTGCCCGGGTTGGTTTTCCATTCTGGTCATAGGCACGCTCATGGGGAGGACCTTTCACCAGCTGCTCCAAATCTCCCTGCCTGGCTGCCAGATCGTCTACCAGGACTACCAAACGCCGGGGCGTTGCCAGCACTTTAAGACCAGCGTATTCCAACCGCAGGCTTTCCAGCAAAGCGGGCAGGCTGGTTTCTAATTGGCCAACAGCATCAAGCACATCTCCGGGAGGTAATTCTTCAGTTCCAATTTCCAGCAGAAAGGGTGCTGATTTTACAGAATAATTATCCGCCGTGATTTTTACAGGTTCACTTCCGGCACTATCTGCACTTTCCAACCAGGGAAACTCCATCCGCTGGCGTTCTTCCAGATAAGCATCGGCTACCCCCCGGGAGAGATCCCGCATGCGGTGAAAAAATCCCTGGCGTTCGGTCACGCCAATCGCGCCGCGGGTATCCAAAAGGTTAAATGTATGGGAGCACTTAAGCACAAAATCATGAGCGGGAAGAACCTGACCTGCGTCCAGGCAGCGATTGGCTTCCTCTTCATACAGGCGGTACATTTCCCGCATATTCCCCACATCAGCCAATTCAAAGGCATATTTACTGAACTGCTGCTCACTCTGCAGCTGGATATCCCCATAGGTATAATGTTCATTCCAGCGAATATTTTTAAAATCCCGGACTCCCTGCAGCGCCATGGCGATACGCTCCAACCCGTAGGTTAGCTCAACAGAGACCGGGTCCAGAGCTTTTCCACCGGACTGCTGGAAGTAGGTAAATTGGGTTATTTCCAAACCATTCAACCAGACTTCCCAACCTAAGCCCCAGGCACCCAGGGCAGGTGATTTCCAATTATCTTCCACAAAACGGATATCATGCACCCGGGGATCAATGCCCAGGGCTTCCAGAGATTTTAAATACAGCTCCTGGGGATTACCGGGGTCCGGTTTTAAGATCACCTGGTACTGCATATGCTGGTAAAAACGGTTGGGGTTCTCGCCGTAGCGCCCGTCATCGGGCCGGATGGAGGGTTCTACATATCCTACATTCCAGGGTTCGGGACCCAATACCCGCAGAGAAGTGGCCGGGTTCATCGTTCCCGCCCCAACTTCAGTGTGATAAGGCTGCCAGATCAAGCATCCCTGATCAGCCCAGTATTTTTCAAGCACCATGATAATAGATTGAAAATCAAGCGGATTTGCCATAAAAACTCCTGCTGTCCGGACCGTAATAAGCAGCTCTGGGGTCGGGAGGATATCAGAATAAATGATAGCCGGGGTTAAAAAAACTATTCGAAAATTATAACATGATCGGGAGCTGTCCCCCCTGGTATGAGAGAATTGAACCCTGCTGCAGACCCTTTTTCATCCCCATTCAAGCGCTCTTGAAGTATAATCGCAAAACGAAAAAGGCATTATCAACTACCAAACCAATAGTAAAGAGAGTTAACCATGAAAGCAACCTACACCCAGGAACGTTGGAGTTTAGCTGCTTTATTTCCAGGGCACGACACTCCTGAATTTGAAGGAGCAATGGCCTCCCTGGAAAAAGCAGTTGAAAAATTTGAAGCCTGGCGGCCCAAGCTCACTCCCGAGATCGAAGAAAAGACCTTCAAGGCAGTCATTACTGACCTGGAAGATATCACCAAACAAATTCACCGGCTGTACGGCTACGCCGGGTTGTGGTTTACAGAGGATACCCAGAACCAGGAAGCCCAAACCCTGCAAGCCAGAGTCGAGCAGTACCTGGTGACCCTCCAGAACCGGATCATGTTTTTCAACCTGTGGTGGAAAAAACTTGAGCAACCCCAGGCCAAGCGCCTGATGGCCAATGCCGGCGATTTGAGCTACTGGCTGGAGGAAATGC
Source organism: uncultured Anaerolineales bacterium (assembly GCA_964621895.1). GTDB lineage: Bacteria > Chloroflexota > Anaerolineae > Anaerolineales > UBA11858 > B10-G9. The sequence continues at coordinate 17,696 of CAZUMG010000024.1, forward strand.
GCCATTTTACACCCCATACATTATCAGAACCGGAAGAAAAAGTGATCAATATTAAAAATGTGACCGGTTTCAGCGCCCTGATCACTCTGTATGATTCCATCACCAACCACTACAACTTTAAAGTGAAGGTTGAGGGAAAAGAAAAGGATCTGACCCGGGGAGAGTTGATGGTGTATGCCCGCCATCAC
>CAZUMG010000025.1:0-12330 GCA_964621895.1 uncultured Anaerolineales bacterium
GATCTCCCCGTTCTCCACCTTCCCCCCGGGTGGCACAGATAAAATGGACCTTTGCACCCTGATTGGCCAGGAAGGCAAAGGTGCCTCCCAGGAACATGGTTTCATCATCTGGATGGGCAAAAAATGCCAGGATAGTTAAGCTTTTGTCTGGGTTTTCATTCATAAGTCACAATGTACCACAAGCTCTATTAATATGATATTAGAACCCTATCAGGAAACTATTGGACGCTTTTCTACGTATATAATAAAGCTGAAATTACAGGCAATTAGCATATATACAAATTCCATAATAGAGGAGAAATTATGCAAATCACAATTTTGGTCTCAGCCCTGGCCGCTTTTTCATGGCTGTTGGTCGTAGGGTTTATTGCCTTGACCGTTTTACGAGCCCGCCAGGGAAAGAAAACCCGCGGCTCCGTGTCCGGGATCATCGTCGCCCTGGTTGCAGCAGTAATATTGAATACGGTCAGTGCAGGATTGGTCTTCATTAAACCCGAGGAACGTGGGGTAGTCATTAGCGCGGTTGAACCGGGTGGATATAGAAAAGAGGTTCTGCAGCCCGGGTTGCGTTGGGTGATTCCCTATGCTGAAAACGTTAAGATCTATACGATCTCAAAACATACCTACACCATGTCGATAGCCCAACTGGAAGGAGACATCCAGGGGGATGATTCCATCGCTGCCCGCACAGCAGACGGCCAGGAAGTCTACATCGATGCCTCGATCATATTTTCCCTAAATCCCGACCGAATCATCAATGTCCACATCACCTGGCAGGACCGCTACTTGGATGGTCTAGTACGGCCTACGGTTCGAGGCATAATCCGGGATGCAGTTTCCCAGTTCCGGGTCAGCGAAGTCTACAGCACTAAACGTGCTGAACTTGTGTCACAGATTGAGGCAGAGCTCACCAAGTCGATGGAAGATAACGGACTGATTCTGTCTGACTTTGTTTTACGCAACATCACTTTTACCCCGGAATATGCCGCCTCAATCGAGCAAAAACAGATAGCTGAACAGTTAGCCCAGCAGGCCGAGTATATCGTTGAGCAGCGCAGACAAGAAGCTGAACAAGCCCGGCAGGTTGCTGAAGGGACCAAAGACGCTGCCATCATTGAAGCCCAAGGACGAGCTCAGTCCCAGGTGATTGAAGCCAAAGCCGATGCAGAAGCTTTACAGCTGATCGCCAATGTCCTGGCAACCAATCCCGAACTGCTTAACTACCGGTATATCGAAAAATTGGCTCCCGGCATTCAGGTTATGCTGGTCCCCAATGACAATCCCTATATCCTGCCACTGCCTGATCTGGGATCCTCTGGAGGAACTACCCTGCCTTAGAGTTATTAAGTCTAACTTTTATCAAGAACCCCCGGGGAAAAACCGGGGGTTCTTTTTATCCTGATCTTATCATCGTATAGAATCGGTTGACCGGACATTTACTTGTGTTTTTGAAAATTATGCAATGCCAAAAACTCAAGCTGCCGGTCACAATCCGACCAGATCTTCCATCTTGCTGCAGTTCAGATTATTGTGTATTTCCTGTGATAAAATTTTTCTAGGCATATATCAACTCTATCAGGCACACAAAGATTTGCTAATGATAAGCCAAGAAAAGAAACCCTCTGGTCGTGAAATTCGCCTTACTTCCCTTTCCAACTGCGCAGGTTGAGCGTCCAAACTAAGCGCGGAAGCGCTGTCGCAGGTTCTGCGTCCTCTTGAGGGGATGTTTATCAAAAAGAATTATCCCGACTTGCTGGTTGGCCTTGGTGAGCCGGACGATGCGGCTGTCTGGCGCCTGGATGATGACCGCGTGCTGATTGTCACCACGGATTTCTTTACGCCGGTGGTAGATGACCCCTATGATTATGGCGCAATTTCAGCTGCCAATAGTCTATCGGATATTTACGCCATGGGAGGAACCCCTTTTTTGGCGCTCAATATCGCTGCCTTGCCTCCCAACCTTCCCCCGGAGGTATCGGGGGAGATCCTGCGCGGTGGAGCAGAAAAAGCCAAGGAAGCCGGGGTGGTCATCGCGGGTGGTCATACCATCCAGGATAAAGAGCCAAAATACGGCCTGGTCTGTTTAGGATTTGCCCATCCAGATTTGATCATGACAAAATCAGCAGCCCGGCCGGGAGACGCGCTGATCATCACCAAGCCGCTGGGGTTTGGGGTCACAACCACGGCCATTAAAAACCAGGAAGCTAAACCAAAACATATCCAGGAAGTGGTCATCTGGATGAAACAGCTCAACCGAAAAGCCAGTGAGTTAGCCCAGGCTTTTGGTGTCAGAGCCGCAACAGACATCACCGGGTTCAGCCTTCTAGGCCATGCCTGGGAAATGGCCAACCATTCTAAAGTGGGTTTTAACATCCACTGGGATATGATCCCCTTCATCAGTTCTGCCCGGGAATATGCCAGCCTTTATAGTTTCCCCGGGGGGGCATTTGACAATAAACTGTTTTTCAGTGGGCACATTAAGGCACCAAAATCCCTCAGTGAAGAAGACCTGATGCTGCTTTTTGACCCGCAAACCAGCGGGGGGCTGCTTTTTTCAATCAACTGCGACTATCTCGATGCTTTGCGGACCCAGGCCGAGCAAATGGATCAACCCATTTGGGTCATCGGTGAGGTTGTTGAAGGGAATCAGATTGTGATTAAATAGCGCTATTTCTCACCAAGAAAAAGGGGCTGTCCGAGCGGGCAGCCCCTTTTATAGTTAAGGGGAATAATTCTGATGTTTTCGTTTGACTCCCCGAGGTTACCATTCTCCCGCATAATCCAATCGGTAGGGTTCAACCTGAATCTCTAAATAAAGATGCTGCAGTTCTACCAGCTGCCGTAAATGCAGCAGATCATGGGCAACCCAGGAGACAAACATATCTCCCGCAGTGATGGCTCCAAATGAAGCCTGATAAGCTGAATCCCAATCCGGATTTTCCAAAGAATCAAGCCAGGCCAGGTTTTCATTGCGGAGCCCCATATAGCGGTTGAGGGCTTCAAACAAATCCCCCTGGTTGTATTTGCGCTCAGTAACCCAACCCTCTGGATCTATTGCCGGCCAGGGCTTTTCTGATTTTTTTAGTATTTTCTTCAGCCTGACCGGGAAATCAAATTCCTCCTCATCCGCCAGATGACAAACAACCTCGAGGATAGACCAGCTCTCAGGATTCGGCTTCCAGCGGGCTTGTTCTTCTGGTACTCCCTGCCCGAGTGCCGCTATCCGATCACGATTAAGGGCCAGCATTCTTTTTAAATATGCGATATCCATATCGCCTCCCTTTTTGAGCTTTCCTGTATAACTCGCTGTCCTGTGTTGAAAATTAATCAAGGACTATAAAGGTCATTAATAAAGTCTAATTTCATTATACAGGAAACAATTGATCAATTGAACGGGTATCTGCCAAGAGCAGCTTCCACCGCTGCACGAGCGTGAATTTCCATGGTGTCAAAAACTGGTATGGATATATCGTCCTGCTTTACCAGCAGCCCAATCTCAGTGCAGCCCAAAATAATTCCCTCAGCACCTTCATCTATCAGTGACTTGATTATTTTGAGGTAGGCGTCCCGGGAATTTTTCTTGATTTCACCTCGAACAAGTTCACTATAAATCACCTGATGAACCATCTCTCGGTCAAGCTGATCAGGGATAAGGACCTTTAAATGGTGCCGTTTTTCCAGCCTGCCCCGGTAAAATTCCTTTTCCATGGTAAAACGGGTTCCCAACAAACCGACTGTCTCCAGGTGGCTCGTTTTTATAGCTCTGGCGGTGGCATCCGCGATATGCAACAAGGGAATATCCAGGGCTGCCTGGACTTCTTCAGCCATCAGGTGCATGGTATTCGTACAGATTAACAGGAAATCAGCTCCTCCTAGCTCTATCTGCCGGGCACTTTTTATCATGATTTTGGCAGCCTGATCCCATTCGTCCCGATTCTGGAGATCCTCTATTTCAGCAAAATCAAGGGAAACCAGGGTGATTTTTGCAGAATGTACCCCTCCCAATTCCTTCCGGACCAGCTGGTTGATGATCCGGTAATATTCAATCGATGATTCCCAACTCATCCCACCTAACAAGCCGATCGTTTTCATTTTCTCTCCCTAACCCTCATCCCGGTAACAAATTTGATTATTATTAAAGACAGCTAGCTAAAATCATACCTGTCAACATCACAAACCGCTTGGTAGCCGATCTGCTGATATATATGGTTTGAAGTGGGATTCCGCAAATCGGTGAACAGGAAACAAAATTTAAATCCAAGCTCCAGCAAATGCTGGCTTAAACCTGCCGTGCAGGCACTGGCATAGCCATTTCTCCTGCAATCTGGAGGGGTATACACCGCGCCAATCCGGATGCCGTTAAGGGTTGGGCCGGCATACCCCGCCATGGATACCGGAGTGCCGCTATCTTCCCAGATCATTAATCCCCGCTGATGGGGATTTGCCTCTTGGTAGCGGCTGACCTGACGCTGCACCTGTTCCGGATCGGGTTCTTCCCCCAACCCATCCCGGTGAAAATTGGCATACCATTCCAGGAGCATATCGTTATCTTGTTTTTCCGCTGGACGCATTTTTCCCGGAATGCCGGAAACCGGAATGACCTGTTCCAATTTATAGATCCGCATGGCCATTTTGTGAATTGGCTGCTGACCGGTTATTAACGAGTATTGCTCCACAGGGGAAGCTAGCAGTTTTTTATCACCTGACATTCCAGTAAAATCGGGGCCGAGCTCTTTGATTAAATCCTCAATCACCTGCCTTACATATATCGGTTTTAGAGGTCTTTCCTGGTAGGAGAACAAAACCGGGAAAGGCGGGGTGCAGATTACCACCAGGATGGGCTCGCCGCCCTGCACTATCAGGGCCAGGTAAGGATCTTTTTCAAGATACTCACCGGAAATGATGCTTGCCAGGATGCCCAGGGGAAGGTTGTTCTCAGCTTCGTTTCGCAGCAGGTAATCCCTGGTATCAACTTGAAAACGAACTGGGTCTCGATAATGAAGAATGTTCATTAGATTTCTCTATTTTTTCTAGCGAACTACTCATAAGGATGTTTATTTATTAATCATAACATCCCCGCGGACTAATAAATTCTATCTGCCTGAATAAAAAATTCGAGCCAGGGAAACACCTGGTTTTGTGCCCGATTTAGAACCGCGGTTAGCAGAGGCGTACCAGGAATATGGCTGGGATTCTGAGCGCGGCATGCCAACTGCGGCTACACAGGAGAATTTAGGCTTGGATTTTACCGGGAAGTAATAGAAAATCCGATCAATAATCCTGGGGGGGTCTTGACAGGAGCTTGGTATATTTCCGACATCAAGCTCCTGCCCTTTTTCAGAACATTTAGCGGTATACTATGCCTTTGGCTCGAGCAACAATAAAGGAATTTTAATGACTTCACAACGAAGAAATCTAATCCTGTTATATTTTACCCTGACAGTCATCTTGCTTGGATTTGGCGTGTTAATTCCCCTGGAAGCTTTCCTGGTGGAACGATTTGGAGCCAGCGGGCAAGCCCTTGGCGCCCTGATTTCCCTGCACGCTCTCTGTCAATTAATTTTCTCGCCAATTTGGGGGTCCATTTCTGATCGGGTAGGGCGTAAGCCTCTTTTAATGGTTGGCGCGCTTGGAAATGCCCTTGCCCTGTTAATGTTTGGCCTGTCCACTCACTTGTGGATGCTTTTTATTGCCCGCGCTTTGGCTGGAATCTTTGCCGCCGCCACCATGCCGACCGCTTTGGCTTTTATTGGAGACAGCACTTCCAGAGAGGATCGAGGCGGAGGTATGGGCGTGATCGGTGCAGCCATGGGTACCGGCATGGTGCTTGGTCCCGGCATTGGCGGTTGGCTGGGCGCAGAATCGCTCTCACTGCCATTTTTTGTAGCTGGTGGCCTCTCCCTTCTGGCAGCTTTATTGATCTTCCTGATCCTGCCCGAATCGCTACCTAAGGAAAAACGAAAACAAACCGTAAAATTGGATCTCAAATCGCGTTTTTCCGGGATGTGGCGCGGACTGCAAGGCCCGCTGGCCTTGTTCCTTTTGCTGAGTTTTCTGGTGAGCTTTGGCCTGAGCAATATGGAAGGTGTATTCGGGCTATTTGCCCTGGACCGTTTTGGTTTCGGACCTTCCCAGGTAGGGATTGTCATGATGGTTGTGGGCACAGTGGTCGCGTTGGTCCAGATGGTGTTAACCGGACCTGCAACCAAAAAATGGGGGGAGAGAACGGTGATCAAGGCTTCCCTCTTGGGATTAACCGTGACTTTCTTACTGATCCTGACGGCTTATGATCTGGTTACATTAATGCTGACAACGGGGTTATTTGCGTTCACCAATGCCATGCTCCGGCCATCTATTTCCTCCCTGGTATCCAAAGAGGCTGAGGTTGATCAGGGGTTTGCGCTGGGATTAAACAGCTCCTTTATGAGCCTGGGAAGGTTCGTCGGTCCCCTGTTGGCTGGTTTTTTAATTGATATCCGGGTTACTTTTCCATACCTGGCAGGCTCCCTGATTATGTTTCTGGGATTCATCTTTGTACAGACCCGTTTAAAGGGACCCGATGAATCCATTGAGTTGCCAAGCACATCCTGAGCTCTCAGAAAAGTCTCTCTTACCATTAAATTAAACACCATTTGGAGCTGTACTAAACCATCCATTTGGATGATACAGCCAATATTTTTCTATGCTATAATCCCTTTTTCGTGATCGAAAATGGAGCTGCTATGTTCAAGCGACTAAGGAACATATATTATGATTTTCCCCAAAAATTCTGGGTAGTGGTAGGCGCCTCCTTTATTGACCGGATTGGCGGCACCCTGTTGTTTCCCTTCTTTTCCCTCTACATCACCCAGAAATTTAATGTCGGGATGACCCAGGCCGGAATCGTCTTAGGTACCTTCTCTGCTTTCGGGCTGGTCGGATCAATGATCGGGGGTGCCTTAACCGACAAATTTGGCCGCAAGACATTAATCCTGTTTGGGTTGGTCTTCAGTGCCGTCAGTACCCTCTCCCTGGGATTGGTTAATGAATTTGGTGTGCTGATCCCCCTGGCTGTGGTGATTGGTCTATTGTCGAATATCGCTGGACCTGCCCACCAGGCCATGGTGGCTGATCTGCTTCCAGAAGATAAAAGGCAGGAAGGTTTTGGTATCCTCCGGGTGGTCGCTAACATGTCCTGGATTATTGGTCCCACCATTGGCGGATTCATTGCCAACCGAAGCTACTTTGCTCTTTTTGTTCTGGATGCGGTGATCAGCTGTATTGTCGCGGTCATCTTCTACCTGTATATATCAGAAACCAAACCAGAAACAACCGCCGAGCCCGAAAGCATGATTAAAACATTCGCCGGTTACGGTGTGGTCGTGCGTGATTATGCCTATGTGGCTTTCCTGGTAGTCTCCATGCTGATGGGCATTGTCTACCAGCAGATGTACAACACCCTATCTGTATATTTGCGGGACAACCACGGCATACAACCCCAGGGATACGGTTTCCTGTTAACCACCAGCGCAATCACCGTTATTCTTTTCCAGTTCACCACCACCCGGGTCATTAAAAAATACCCTGCGTTTATCATGATGGCTGCGGGTGTGTGTTTCTACATGATCGGTTTTGGGATGTTTGGCTTTGTGACCGTTTATTGGCTGTTTGCCGCGGCTATTGTGATCATCACCATTGGCGAGATGGTGATCATGCCCACCGCGTCGGCATTGGCGACCAACTTCGCTCCGGATGATATGCGCGGTCGTTACATGGCTGTATTTGGTATATCATGGGCGCTGCCCGCCACGGTTGGACCCAGTTTAGCCGGACTTGTCCTGGATAATTACGATCCCAATTTACTTTGGTACATCGGGGCTGGGATATGCGCAGTTTCAGTAATCTGTTTTTACGGCTTACATCTCTGGCTGGGCAAGTGCAACCGCTTTAATTCCCCCGAACCGATTGAAAAAGCTGCGCCTGCTATGTAATTTCTCCTGAGGTCACAGGCATTATTTTCGATACGGGATCTGCTGATATTCAAGCTAAGCGGATCCTTATTCTATTTTCTTTTCCTGTACAGCAGCCCCAGGCTGATCATTCCCAACGGGAAGGCCAGGGACCCGATGCATGGCAAATGCCTGCCGGCAAGTTCCGGTTCTTCAGTGGGACTCTCCCAAACGGGCTGATCCACCGTAACTGCATCTCCATCCCTCAACCAGCCCAGGTCATCAATCCGGAGCCCCCCTTGAATATCATTCTCTTCGGCATTAAAACCAAAAGATATCCCGGAAATCTGGTCAGATCTGGTTAAGGGTGAACCCGGATCTGCTTCCCACTCGACGCGTTGGAATTGATCCCACCTCAGGCTGATTTGATCCCAGCCAGCCAGCATATTGTCGGTAATCCCAACCTGGGAGACATATGATTCTCTCCCTTCCGGGCCTTCCACAAAGATATCCACGTCCAGAGTTTCTGCTCCCTGATCGGCCAGGATGAAAAAGGCCACTCCCGAGGAGCCGCTCCAATCCTGGGGTTGATCGTAAAACAATCCACAGGTACCCCAGCTGTACTCCGCGATTTGATAATCAATCCGCAGCCCTCCTCCGCCCAAACCGGCTCCCGATTCAATGCCGCATTGGAGAGATGAGTGGGTTGATTCGTCCCAGTATGCCTCCCATCCGGTTGTCCCAGCAGGGATATCACCTTCAAAATTATCAAGCAGCCCGGATAGCTCTGGTGGGGATGCTGGTGATTGGCCCCTTTCCCCGGATTCACCCGATTCTGCAGGCGCAGCTGCGGGGGCGTCCAGCTGCCAGCGATTATAGAAATAATTCAGCAGGGGAATAAATTCCTCGGTTGCTTTTTGACTGCCCTTTTTAGAGGGGTGGTCATCCCCGGAGGGATAATGAAGGGTATCCCGATTAGCTACCTGATGGTATTCTGCACCAACCTGGAAAGTATGATGTCCCTCTGTTCCCGTCAGGACATTATAAAAATCAAATACCGCCACGTTATGGTAGGGATAGTCATTCTCCAGCAGCCAATCATTTACCAACCATTGATTAAATGCCCGGGCGTTGGATGCGTTGGTCGAATCGCTGAGCGGTGGAGCTGTGATCACGATAAATAACTTATCCGGATGGTCTTTAAAAAAATCCAGGATTTGATTATAGACATACTTGGCGTGGCCCACTGAAAGCCATCCTTCCGGTGTGGGATCATCTTGGGGATTCCCTTCCAAATCCGAGTTGGGAAAACAGGATTTAAAGAGGATAATCTGGTTTTCACCTCCCGGATCTGCCAGTGTTCGGGTGTTATCAGCATGCTGTCCACTTTCATTAACTAACGCTTGAAAGTAGGTTCCTGTGCTGTCGCTCCGGAACCATTCCAACCAATCGGGAATATTCGTCCTATCCCCAATCCCATTTGGTCCCCACCCATAATTGGTATCGCTGACAAAATAATTATTTTCAGCCAGGGTTTCTCCCAGGTTCCCGTATCCATCTGTCAACCAATTTTCTCCCGTGGAATGGTGGATGAAAATTAATTTCACTATATCTAAGGGGGGATTTGAATCCGCGGTTTGTGGGAGCGGAGCCGGGGATTGGGCACGAGGCAGGGGTACTGCTGCGGTGATAAGGATAGCACTGACCAGCAATAAAACCGGGAGGATTATTGTTTTTGTCCTCATTTGAACTCCTGTACTCCTGGGTTGGTAATAAATTATTTTCACCGGGGAATCAGATAATTAGCTTTCTCAATATTATGCCTCTATGGGTTGGGTTCCTGCCACCATTGTCCAATAAAATATACCTGAGATTCATCAAGGGAGTAGCGAGCCCAATGAATCAAAAACTGAGGGGGGAAAGATGCGGGCGTGATCATTTTTTTATCAGACCCATCCACTTTCATCGAGTAGAGATCATAGACTCCTTCACCGCCAACTGCAGATATGATAAATAGTATTTTATCCCCATTTGGCGACCAACTGGAAAGTCCCTGGGAATATCTTGTATTGGTTAAATTTATTGAATCCGCACTGCTGAAATCGATCATAATAAGCTCATAATTACCGTGAACTGATCCGTCACCGAATAAACGCGAGAAAATTAACTTGGTCCCGTCCGGACTTAAGCGGGGATCGTAGTCTCCAAAGGGCAAGTTTGCCCCTCCCCATTCCCCTGCCCGGGGAGGATCCGTCAGTTGCCTGGCATTTGATCCTTCCTCATCGATCATCCAGATTCTGCTCTGGCTGGTAAAAACGATATTTTTACCCACCCAATCGATGTCCGCATCGTGAAATCCCGAGTCATACAGCAGCGTCTGGTTGCTTCCATCAGCATCCATCAAATAAATATCCAGGGTGGCATCCCTCCAGGACAGGAACGCAATCCGCGTCCCGTCCGGTGACCAAACGGGATAAAGGTCCCAGGAAGCATTTTCGGTCAGCCGGCTGAGAGTTCCACCCGTTAAGGACAAGCTGTAGATTTCAGAAAACTCGTACCCGCTTCCCCCAGTCATCTGAGAAAAAACCAGATTATCCCCAGCTGAATTAAGGCTGAGGCCAGAGAGCTCTGTCTCCACTCCATAAAGAAGGAATGCGTTTCCTGTTGCTAAATCCAGCCGGTAGATTCCCCAGGTTTCACCTCCAGAGGAGAACATTTCCGGTTGAGCTGAGCAGCCGGAGACCATTACAAACAGCCAGATCACCACCAAAATTCTTGGGAATAGTGTCCCGCAAAGTTGTTTATGCATTGGGAAAGTCTTTTTGTCTGTATAGAGATCGTATTCCGGAAACAGTCAGAGCTATCCCCGAGAAAATCATTCCAATAATTAATGTCTCGGAAAACCAGCCGCTCCAATACGGTCCGGGCTGCAAAATGAGGGGAATATGTTTCAGGATGCCGGCCAGGGCAAGAAAGGATCCCATAAACATCGCACCGTATACTCCCCACTTTTTCCCTTGGACCAGCTCTTTAAATATCAGCATGAAGAGCAGGATAAACACACCGGCAAGAATTTGGGCTGTTTGATTGCTGATACCGAAGTCAGCAGGTATATCAAAAAGGAAATCATCGATCAGGTGCGGGATTGAAAAGAACGCCAGGACAGCATATAGAACAATGCAGAGTCTCGGATATGAAAATCGTTTTCTCACCAGCTACTCCCTGGATATTCATTAATCTGATAAGGATCAGCCAGGTAAGATATAATCAATCTCGTTCTGGATGAATATACTGAGTGTATTCATCCATATATCCTCTGTCAACTATATTTTTTGCAACAACTGCCAATTTTTCTCGTATATAGAAGAGGATATTTGAAAGGAGCTTGCAGTGAACAAGCAGCAAGGCTGTCTGACTGGTTTATTAAAATTGTTGATGCTGGATGTGGTATTTGATTGGCTGCAAGATCGCTTTGGTTTTGGCCAGGGCGCATCCTGCACAGGATGCGGCTGCGGTTTCATCCTTTTGATTCTCTTTGTTGCCCTTACCTGCCAGGTTTTTTCCAACACCAACTGGTTTCGACTGGGTTTTTAAACACTTCACATTTATTTAGGGGTGGAACACGTTTCCCAACCGGGAAACGTGTTCTTGATTAATCCTCAACCCGAATCACAAAATTTTCTCCCGCACTGATGGCTTGGACCTCGGGGAAATATTCCTGCCAGGCCCGAGCCGGTAGTACCTGATATTCGCCAGGATGAGTCAAGGAAATGGTATATACCAGCTGATAGGTCCCCGCGGGAAGGAAATTCGCTGCCCAGGTGACCCGATCATCATAGACTGTGGGGCTGTTAAAATACCACCATCCCCAGCCATTGTTAAACGGAGCGGCAACCTGGTAATCTGCAATATCTTGGCGGGTAGTGTTTAGGCGTGTATCCAATATTTCCACTCCGGCCGGAATCGAATCCTCTACCATCACATAATGGAGATCATGCTCCACTACTAAGTTCAGCTGAACCTGGACGAGATCCCCAGCCTTCCCCGATTGGGTAAAGGTCGATTTACCGTTTTGATTATCCGCGACAAATACCCGGGATAAACTCATCCCTTTTCCAAAAGGCTGTACATCTGCCGCTGGTCGGTAGACCATCAAATGGGCTTTGTAGTATAGCGTTCCATCGCCTTCTGTCCGACTTATCAGCAATGCATTGGGGTCCTCGGAATAGAGGGATTTGACCGGCACGGATGCGGAAGCTGATTCCAGCTGGGATGGTCCTGCAGCTTGTCCGCTGATCAGCTCCGTGCCGTTTACTGCTGCTGAGAAAGTGTAATCAGCCAATAAATCTCCACTGGACTTTAGGGCTTCATTCAACGCCAGGATTGACCAGCTGGTTTCGTA
>CAZUMG010000025.1:12430-17202 GCA_964621895.1 uncultured Anaerolineales bacterium
ATATCCAGGGAGCCCGCGGTAGGATCATAGGTCCGTGGTAGGGTGACTATTTCCAAAATCTGACCGGTCGAGTCTAAAATCCCCGAGGTTCCGAAAGTTACCGGTGCCGTGTAACGCCTGACAGGAAGGGGACCTTGATATGGTTTAACTGCATCCTGTAAGTTTCCTGCTTCGGCCAGGAAAACCAGATCAACCTCTTCAACCTCACCGACCGTTCCCCACCACTCCACTCTGGTTCTCCCACCAGCTGGGATCTCAACCGTTTGGGTGGAAAAATCGGGGGTATCTAATTGAATACCCGGTCCCTGCAAAGTAACCTCTGCGGTCAGATCTTTGGCAGTATTGTTATGAACTACTGCGGCCAGAGCCAGGTGGTCCCCTGCTACCAGGAATCTGGGAGTCGCCGGACGAATTAACAGGTCTTTGGTTGTAACCACTTCCGTCGTTCCCTGTCCAACCTCAGTATTCCTGGTTACCCCCCGGGCTTCCGCCTGCCAGGTAGTAAGGTTGTCCGGCAGTTGAAACGTTACCTGCGCCTCGCCATTTTTATCTGTTTTCACATCTGCCTGCCAATAACCCGTGTCCTCAAAATTTTCTCGAACGGAGTAATCTTCGGCGCCACCGCCGCCGCCCAACCCGCCGGCGACAAAAACGATTCTTCCGGCATGTACCCCCAGAGGAAACCCTACCCTGACAGCCAATGGTTGAATCCCATAAAATGCTTCTCCAATCTCAAGAGAATTAGGTTCTGCCAACGCAAGCACCGCTTTGTCCACCACGGCCAGAGAAAACTCACCTTCCAGGGGGTCTCCGTGCTGATTGGATACCCGGATGGTAAATTGAACATCCTCTCCCGGACCAAGCTTTTCTGGCTTTCCAATCACTTCCACCTGCAAGAGATGGCTGCTGGGCTCAACCAGCAGGTTAATATAACCCTGCCTGAAATCGACGCCTTTCTCCGGATCCTGGCCCAACAAAATAACTGAGACGTAGGTATTGGGCGAATCATCATCTTTGAGCGGTATCCGCAGAGTTTCTCCGGATCCGCTAATTGTCAGGGTTTGATATGAGATAACTTTCTGGCGTTCCAGGGTGACTAAAGCCTGAGCTTCTCCAGGGAAGGGGTTAGGAATAAAGACAACCGCTTCATCGCCGGGTTTGTACTTGTCCTGATCGGCTACCAGTTTTATCTTTTGATTCGTCTGAGTCGGCCAGACGGTTGTCCCCGGACCACCCACCCAGAGAGTCACTTCTGTGCGGGCACCGCCGCCATAAATATCCAGCTGGTAGGTCCCTGGTGTCGGGGGGACAAAGTTTAAGGAAGCCTCCCCTTTCGAATTTGTGCTGAGGCTTTTCTCGGTGATCAGTTCCTTCTCCTGGGTGTAATCAATCTGCCCGATTTCTCCCACTTCATAGTTCCAGGTAACCCTGTTAAACTCTGCGGTTAATTTGTGAACGCCCTCTGGCTTCTTGTTCCAATCCACAACCAGGACATCGAACCCAACTTCCTGTTCTGCTTCCGTGATCCAATCAGAGGGATGAACGCCAATATAAAAATCACTGGGATGGACCAGCATCTCCGATCGGTTGGTGACCTGAAAACCGGTTTCGTCTTGGGCTGTAACACTCAAAGTGTAGGTTGCCGGTAATTGGATTTCCCGCTCATAGATATCGATCCCAGACAGCTTTCCTTCAATAGACCATACCCCGCTGGCATCGGTTTGGCTCTCTCCAGAATCGACTTCCACGCCCCACATAAATGGGTAATAGTCCATCGGGTAGGAGAACCAGTTACTGTCTACCGTGCCTACCTGATATCCCGGGAGGTAGAACGAGGCTCGTTCTGCTCGCAAAGTCCAGTTGAGATTAACCTCACCTGCAGGTGCGTCAAAATAGTACTGCGCGTCTGCACTACCTTGCCAATCTTCACCGACCAGGATCTCCTGGCTTCCCAAGGAAACATCCAGATTAATTTCCGGTTTTCGGTATTCAGCAACCTGGAATAAAACCATTCCGTAAGTTGTTTCCAGCCGGTAATATCCGGGAACTGCATAGGGCGATAGCTGAAATTCCCCGTGGGCTGTGCCGAATTCTGAGAGGGGCAGGGACACTACCTGGTCATCCCCTTCAAAATGAATCAAGGAAACCTCTATCTCTTGATCTGCGGAAAGAATGTATTTGCCATCTTCCCGGTCACGATGAACTAAACGGAAATAAACCGTTTGCCCTGGACGGTAAATAGGGCGATCGGTATAGATATAGGTTTGCGGTTGAGGAGCTCCATAATTGGAATTTATGCTGAAATTATAGGGGTCGGTACCATAAGCCCAATTGCTAGCGGTGATGCTGAATCCGTCTTCCCCCGGTTCTCCAGTCATGGCATAAAACACCGTATCGTATAGATCGATTGGTGCAGGGAAATCAACCTGGTAAATTCCATCCTGGTTGGTCTTTCCGGTGTAAACGACCTCTCCTCCGTCGTTGTAGATCGAGATATTAGCGTCTTGAACCGCCTGGCCGGTGCTCAGATCAACAGCCCAGACCAGAATATTTTCGGGGCTGGTTTTCATGGTCAAATGGATATTGCTGATGGCCAACAGAAATGGAGATGGATTATAAGGCAGTTCCTGGGAATAGATTTGGTAGCGGTACAATCCTGGAGCCAAGGCTGTCCCGGCCTGGTTTAAAGGTAAATTAACTGTATAACTATCATCACCAGGAACATTGATAATGTGGTCTAAATACTTTACATCAGCCGGATAATAATCATCAAGGGCATCATAGCGCATTTGTCCGAAAAACATTGGGTAATCTTCCAGGGGTATCGTGCCAACATTGACGGAGACCTGGTAGACATTGGTTACCTGAGCTGGAATTGCATTCTCTTCACCGGTAAGGTACAGGATGCTGTTTCCCTGGGTGATGATCAGGTTTGGTGGTAGAGGTTCAGTTGTGAAGGAGATTGACCGCACAGACCCGAGCTCGCTGCCCCATTTATCAGCCAGGCCTTCCCGGATCACCAGAGTGTAGCTTGTTAATGGTTCATAATCACCGTAAAGAGTGAGCACATTATCGGATCCGCCAGTCGAGGGACTCAGATTTGGAACTTCAGGGATCATGGTTATGTTCCCTTCCACTGTGCTGCGGTCTACCGGGTTGTTAAAATACAGGGTTGCCCCTTCATAAATTGAGGTTGTGTAATTTTGTCCTGCGGGCGTCCCCAAATATTCAAATTCTCCGGTAGTTTGAAATTCCCAGGCTGTATCCAGCTGCAGCGGGGTCTGCCCGGCAGAGAGCACTTCTCCCGGGAGAAGTGCTGTGTAGCTTGATAACCTGTCTAGGAGCTGGTCGGGTGTAAATACAGCCTCGTGGAAATCCTCTGTCCAGTCGAATTCTCCGGTTACGTCCTCCCCTCTGCCATTGATCAATCTGAAGTGGTTGGCAACACTTTTGGGGTCCATTGCCTGGTTAAAAGTCATAGTCAGGGCAGCATCCAGGGGCACATTATTTTGTCCAGAAAAGGGATCCCAATTCATGATTTGAGGGTAGGTTGTTGAGAAATTCCAGGATTTTATCGAATCTGGATCAAGACCCATGCCAAAGGAGCTGGTCAGGTCTGCTGATAAATTTACTTGATAAGTCAGGCCGCCTGCCAATCCTGTTTCCGGGGTGAATATGTAGGTACTGGTATTGATCCATTCACCCGTGCCGGGAGCTGCAGGGCTGAGAGTAAATGCCGGGAGTGAAGTTGCAGAATCTTCTCCCAAGGATACAACGGGTTGATTAAAGGAAATCACAACTGCAGAGGCGGGGTCAATTTCAATACTGCCTGGTGAAGGCAGGAAGGTCGCTGGCTGAAGCCAATCAGGGGAGTAAAATTCCAATTCGGTTGGTACGAGCAGATTTAATCCGTTGGATGCTTTCGCAGTAGTATCCAGATTTATCACTAGGCGGGTGTTTGGCTGCAAGCTTTCGTCCAGGGAAAATACCAGCGTGGAATCATCCTGCCAGGTAAACGAGCTGTTTAAAGCGGGATCTGACGTCAAGGCTTTTTCCACAGAATCCTGGTCCATGCTCTGGTTAAAATACAGCGTGATTGGTCCCTGGACGGGAATCGTGCTCCCGGCTGGTGGATCTGTTTCAACAATGGTAGGCGGAAGGGGTTGGGGCGTGAAAGTTGGGGCAGGAGGTGGGGTATGGGTTCCATCCGATCCAAAGAACCTTTCCTGTAGACCAGCAGGAAGATTGCAGGCCAGGCTGATCAAAGTAAACAGAAGCCCTGCACCTGCCAGATACGAGATGGTTTTAGATTTCCGGAGGGATTTCATAGCTCAATTCCTTTCTCAACTCACCTTTTGATTTGCAGAGCACTTGATGGATAAAATGATTATACCGCTTCCCTCTGATTGGGTCGTTATTCAGAACGGACCTGCTTTAACAGGGCAAACTGCTGCGTGATTTTACACCGCAGCAGTTGTTAATCTCAACATCGCCCAGCAGGAAGGAGTAACGCTCTCCTGATTAAAAACAGGCTGTTTTTTTAGTTAGGTTCAGGGTTTTTTCTATCCAGCATCTGCATCTGGGAGGCGATCACTTTGGTAAAATAGCGGGTATTCCCATTATCTTCATAGGAATCTGTTTGCAGCCGGCCTTCTAAAAATATCAGGCTCCCTTTTTTAAAGTAATCACCACAGATCTTGGCTAATTTTTCCCAGCTTTCGATATTAAACCAATCGGTAACTTCCTGGGGCTCTCCTTCCGGATCTTTCCAG
>CAZUMG010000026.1:0-16826 GCA_964621895.1 uncultured Anaerolineales bacterium
CCGGCGAAAATGATAATCTGGCCAGGATGACCGGGAGAGTAATTAGTTTTAAACTTATTCGGATGATGGTATCAAGCTGGAAAAAAATTGCACCGCGCTGTTAATAGAGGCCCCAATCAACGGCATCGTCTTCCATCAAGGAACGATCCCATACCTCCCGGCCCATTTCGATCTTTGTGGGCATTTCAAGCAGCTCTTCAGTTTTGCTGCGGCAGGCTTCCATCAGCTGGGGGGCATACGGGCAGAAAGGCGTGGTGAGGATCATAGTCACCAGGACATTACCTTCAAGGATCTTAACATCCCTAACCAAGCCTAACTGGATTATATTCATACCTAATTCTGGATCCATGATTTCCTGGAGGCCGATGTATAAGCTTTCTGCTAATGGGGGGTTGGTTTCTCCCAGGTGCCATTGATCTACAATCATAAGCTATCCTGCTGAGGCTAGTTTATTAATCCGGTATTTACATTGGGTATCGCCATCTAGAATACATTCAATGCGCTGGGGGGACGCAGAGATAAAATGGGCAATTAATTGCTGATCTACAGCACAGATCTCGGGATAATCCGCACCTATATGATGATAAGGACAGCTGGCTTCAATAAGATAGAAATTATCTTGTTCTTCCTCAATGGACACCATGAATCCCTCAGAGGATAAAACTTTCTGAAGAAGTTCCAGCCGTTCTTTTAATGACAGATCTTCCAGGTTAACATTTTGGGTAAATTCACCAGCAATCCCTTCTGCCAACTCCTGGAATATTGTGCTGATTTCTTTTCCTGAGAGGTTGGCTTTGAGCTGTTGGAGCAAACGCAGGGTCAATTGAAGATATCTCTGAGGGAATTGTTCCATGCCGCGATTGGTGAGGCTGTATACCAAGCGCGGCCTGCCGACACCGTGGCGTTCCTCTTCGGATTGAATTAAACCTTCCGCTTCCAACTTATTAACATGATGCCGGACAGAGATGGGATTGATGTCTACCGCTTCTGCCAGTTCATTAACCGTCCTCGTCTGATTGAGCAGGAGAGATCGGAGAACACGATTTCGGGTGTTATCAGTCATGGTGGTCACTTTTATTCCTAGTATCACTCCAAAGTCTATCATTGAATACCTGATATGTCAATAATTTATATGATAATAATCCTAAATATTGACTTATCCAGTCAACTATGCTACAATTTGCCCAGTTTGGAAGCTAGCAAATATTGACAAAAGAACCTTGATTGGAGCGACAAAAACATGGCTGAATTGGTGATAAAAAACCTTCATGTAAATGTGGATGATACCGAAATATTAAAAGGTGTAAATCTTGCTGTTAACTCCGGGGAAGTGCATGCGATCATGGGACCGAATGGCACCGGAAAATCGACCCTGGCTTATGCCCTAATGGGTCATCCAAAATATGAAGTTACCCAAGGCGAAGCAACCCTGGATGGGACAAATTTATTGGATCTTGCTCCAAATGAAAGGTCAGCGTTGGGTTTGTTTCTGGCGTTTCAATATCCGGTTGCAGTACCGGGAGTCTCGGTTGCCAATTTCCTAAGGACCGCGCTTAATGCTCATCGTAAGGTTGATGATCCGGAAGATAAGGGGATCTCAATTCCCGATTTTCGGAAAAAATTAAAAGAAAAGCTGGCTCTTTTGGAAATGGATGAATCTTTTGCTGGCAGATATCTTAATGATGGTTTTTCTGGTGGAGAGAAAAAGCGGATTGAAATCTTGCAGATGGCAACCCTGGAACCTAAGTTTTCTATCCTGGATGAAACTGATTCCGGATTGGATATTGACGCCTTAAAAATTGTTTCAGATGGGGTGAACGCCACCAGGGGCAAACAACAGGGCATCCTGGTAATCACCCATTACCAGCGGATATTAAATTACATCAAACCGGATTTTGTTCATGTAATGCTTCACGGCAGAATTGCCCAATCAGGTGGTCCTGAGCTTGCTCTTCAACTCGAAGAAGAAGGGTATGAGTGGCTTAGGGAAAAATACACTGCCTGATCTGGATCTGTTTTACGGTTCCCAAAGTTAAAACCCAGGAGTTTTTCTCATGTCAACAGACGAGAAATTAATGGAAAGTATTGGCGATTATAAGTATGGTTTTAATGATCCTGATGTCCATGTTTTTAAAAGCAGGAAGGGATTAGACGAGACGGTTGTCCAGGAGATTTCTCAAATGAAGGGGGAACCAGACTGGATGTTGAAATACCGGCTGAAAGCCTATAAGCACTATCTCGGCAGGCCGACGCCCACCTGGGGGGCAGATTTGTCCGATTTGAACGTAGATGAAATTTACTACTACGTCAAGCCGCTGGAGCAGGAAGAAAAGTCCTGGGATGATATTCCAGATTCAATAAAGAATACATTTGACCGCCTGGGAATTCCAGAAGCTGAGCAGAAGTTTTTAGCAGGTGTCGGCGCTCAATATGAATCTGAGATGATTTATCACAGTATTCATGAACAATTGGCTGAACAAGGAGTACTTTTTAAGAGCATCGAAAATGGTCTGCGGGAACACCCCGAGTTATTCCGTGAATATTTTGGAACGGTGATTCCTTATTCAGATAATAAATACGCTGCCTTAAACGGAGCTGTCTGGTCCGGCGGCTCGTTTGTGTACATACCCCCCGGGCTTAAAGTTGATTTACCCCTCCAGGCTTATTTCAGATTAAATTCTGCCAATATTGGGCAGTTTGAACGCTCCCTGATTATCGCGGATGAAGGTTCCCAGGTACACTATGTGGAAGGCTGCACAGCGCCGCAATACACGACGAATTCCTTACACAGCGGTGTGATTGAAATCGTGGTTAAGAAGGGAGCCAGGGTGCGTTATACGACCATCCAGAACTGGTCTAATAATGTCTATAACCTGGTAACCCAACGGGCTCGAGTGGAAGAAAAAGGTACTATGGAGTGGGTGGACGCCAACCTGGGTTCGAAAGTCACCATGAAATATCCCTCCTGCATGCTGGTGGGTAAAGGAGCTCATGGAGAAATTCTATCCATGGCTTTTTCAGGTAAAGGGCAGCACCATGATACTGGCGGGAAAATTATGCACCTGGCTCCGGATACAACCAGCAAGATCATCTCAAAATCGATCAGTAAGAATGGAGGCAGGGCGTCCTACCGGGGGTTAATGCGGGTCAACAAGGGCAGTACCAATGTAAAGGCTAATGTGGTTTGTGATGCCCTCCTGCTGGATGATCATTCTAGATCAGATACCTATCCCTATATTGAAGTGGATGAGCAGGATGTGAATATTGGCCATGAAGCTTCCGTGTCCAAGATTGAAGAGGAGCAGCTCTTTTATCTTATGAGCAGGGGTTTAAGCGAGGAAATGGCGACCAGTATGGTGGTATCCGGTTTCATCGAGCCCCTGGTGAAAGAATTGCCCATGGAATATGCAATAGAAATGAACCGTTTGATCCAACTGCAAATGGAAGGATCAATTGGCTGACGAAGGAAAATAATGGCGAAACAGCAAAAACACATCGGGTTAAATTTTTCTCGGGAAATGGTCAAGGATTCAGACGTTGTGCCCCGCCTTCTTCGGGACTACCGGAGTGAAGCCTGGAAGGCTTACCAGGAGCTTCCCCTCCCATCCATCAAGGATGAAGCCTGGAAAAGAACTTCTCTGGCTGGCTTAGATTTTCGGACCATTTACCTTCCCAATGGGAAACAATCAAGGGAATGGCCGGTTACCCTGGCGCATGCGGTGTTATCAGAAGAGCTGCTTTCAAAAAAATCAACCGCGGTTCTCAGCTCCCATGGCGTTGAAGTCAGCCGCTCCCCCCAGCTTGAAAAAGATGGGGTGATCTTTTCAAGTTTGGCTGATGCTGCAGAAAATCATCCCGCCTTGGTTGAAAAAATCCTTGGGAAGATCGTTTCCCCCTGGGACGGCAAATTTGCCGCGCTCACCGGGGCCTTTGCTGATAATGGGATTTTTATCTACGTACCCAAGGGTGTTACGGTCCAAGAACCGCTCTTCGGGATTGCCTTTGCGCCTGGAGAGGAAACAGCACATTTTTTCCAGACAATTATTTACCTGGAAGAAGGTTCGTCCCTGACTTATCTTCAGGAAACCCTTTCTCCTTTCGATCAAAGCAAACATTCCCTGGCTGGAGAAAACCTGGAAATCTTCGTAGGACAAAATGCACGTTTAAAAATCACAGAACTGCAGAACTATGGAAACCAGGTGTGGAGTTTTGGCCATAAGAAAGCCCTGGTAGAACGGGATGGTTATCTGGAATGGGAAATAGGAGCAGTGGGCTCTGCTCTGACAAAACACTTTGTTTCTGTTGACCTGATAGGGCAGGGAGCTGAAGGTCGAGTCTATGGGATGTTTTTTGCCGATCAAGAGCAGCACCTTTCCTATAACACGCTCCAGCGCCATTTAGCACCAAGGACGACCAGCGACCTTCTATTTAAAGGTGCCTTGACTGGCCAAAGCCATACTGTCTGGCGCGGTATGATTTATGTTGCTCCCGGCGCCCGTCATATTGACGGTTACCAGGCTAACCGCAACCTGGTCCTGAACCCTGGCGCCCGATCTGATTCTATCCCGGGTTTGGAAATATTGAATAATGATGTCCGCTGCACTCACGGTTCAACGGTGGGGAAAATTGATCAGGAACAGTTGTTTTATCTGCTTTCAAGAGGTATTTCCCGCAATGAAGCAGAACAGCTGATTATCCAGGGATTTTTTAATGATATTATTTCCCGGTTTTCTCTCCCTGAAGTTGGAGAAGGCATTTGGGCAAACATTAAAAATCGGCTTCTGGTTTAAAAAAAGCTTAAAACTTAAGCAGTACCATTCACTTTTTTGAGAAGCCTGATAGAATTGATTTGTTAATAAATGGACGGAGGATACTTTGACAACGATACCTTTTTCAGCACCCCCGGCAAGCGACAAAGAATACGAAATTGGTGACCACGTAGAAGTACTCTGTGATCATGATTTTGAAGATGATCGTGTTCGTGATTGGCTGGAAGGTGTAGTAGTTAAAAGAGGGCATAAGAAAGTTGCAGTGCAGTTCCACAAGAATGTATACCTGACTGATGGTTGGATGGTACCTGATCGGGTATTATGGTGTTCAAGTACATCGCAAAATATTAGAAGGCCAATTCAGAGGCGCCGGGCAAAACCCTAAATAACACGTTTGAAAGTAAATCCCGGGAGTTAAAAATTCCATGACTGCGAATAAAAATGCTGGATTTGATGTACAGCAGGTCAGGGGGGATTTCCCTATCTTGTCTCGAAATGTCCGACCTGGGATTCCCCTTATCTACCTGGATTCAGCTGCAACGAGTCAAAAACCCTCTCCGGTAATCGAGGTGATGAGTACTTATTACCGGGAATTCAACGCCAATATCCACCGGGGGGTCCACACCCTGGCAGAGGAAGCAACCTATGCCTATGAGAGCGCCCGGAGCAGGATTGCTGATTTTGTCGGGGCACCTTCACCTGAGCAGCTGATATTCACCCGGAATACAACCGAATCGATTAACCTGGTTGCCTATTCCTGGGGACGAAGTAATCTTTCCGCAGGCGATCATATTATCTTAACCGAGATGGAACACCATTCCAATTTGGTACCCTGGCAGATGCTGGCCGATCAATTGGGGGTGGTTCTTGATTTTATTCCAGTTACGCCTGAGGGGCTGTTGGATCTGGATGTATATCAAGACCTCTTAAAGAAAGATCCTAAGCTTGTTGGGGTTACCCATATGTCCAATGTTTTAGGGACAATCAACCCTGTTGAAGATATCCTGAAAGATGCAAAATCCAGGGGAGCGGTAACACTTGTTGATGGCGCTCAATCCGTCCCTCATTTTCAAGTCAATTTGAAAAATCTTGATCCTGATTTTTATGCTTTCTCTGCCCATAAAATGTGTGGCCCGACCGGAATAGGGGCGCTTTATGGACGGCTGGAATTACTGGAAAAAATGCCACCTTTCCTTGGGGGAGGAGAGATGATCAAACGGGTGGAGCTGCGCTCCTTTAAAGCCAATGATTTACCCCACAAGTTTGAAGCCGGTACCCCTGCAATCGCTGAGGCTATAGGCTTCGGTGCTGCGGTCGATTACCTTTCAGCGATCGGGATGCAGGCAATCGAACGGCAAGAACGGGCTCTTACCGGGTATGCCTTAGAGCGTTTAGCTCAAATTTCAGACCTGACGATTCTGGGACCGTATCAGGAAGAGAAAGGCGGGGTAGTGAGTTTTACGATTAAGGGCATTCATGCCCATGACGTTGCCCAGATACTGGACAGCGTGGGCATAGCTGTACGGGCAGGTAATCACTGCGCTCAGCCGCTGCATATCAGATTTAATCTCCCCGCAACGACAAGGGCGAGCTTTTATTTGTATAATACAGAAAACGAGGTTGACCACCTGGTCGCTGGTATCCAAAAAGTCAAGGAAATTTTCGCCTAGAAAAAGAAATAGGATTAATTATGGATGACTTTTATCGGGAATTAATTATCGAACGATATAAAACCCCTCACTTTCGGGGAAAGCTAATACCGAACGATATCAGCTACGAGGATGATAATCCTGCCTGTGGTGATCATATTCAAATTGATCTCCGGCTGGATGATAATCAGGTGATCACCGAAGCTTTATTCAGCGGAGAGGGTTGTGCCATATCGCAGGCATCAGCTGATTTATTGCTGGAGTCAATTATTGGGAAAAAGGTTGAAGACCTTAAAGAACTATCCAAAGAAGACATCCTGGAAATGCTTGGGATTGAATTGGGTCCAGTAAGGTTAAAGTGTGCTTTGCTGCCATTGAAGGTTCTAAAGGCAGGCATTTACGGATTGGGGGAATCCAAACAGGTAGAATAAAATTGATATTAGAAAAAATTGAAAACCTCATTATTAAAATGAGGTTTTTTTGTTAATCAGCCGGTTGGCTTTACTGTTTTGTTAACTCAAGGGCAGCCTAAACCAAGATAGATTACAATCGTGCAGAGAGGATCAGGAATACTGCTGGCAGAGCGGTTCGATAAGGTATAATCAGGAAGGATTTTAAGGAGATCGAAGAATGCCGTTTATTATTGGCGAAAATGTTGGCCCCTATCGACTCATCGAAAAGGTGGGAAAAGGGGGGATGGCGACGGTATATAAAGCCTACCATCCCAGTTTGGATAGATATGTGGCCATCAAAGCACTGCACCCAGCCTTTATGGAGCATCCTGGTTTTATTGACCGGTTTGAACGGGAAGCCAAGGTAGTTGCCAAACTCGACCATCCCAACATAGTCCCCATTTACGACTTTTCAGAGCATGAAGGTCGCCCCTACCTGGTCCTTAAGTTTGTCCGCGGGGAAACATTAAAAGATCGCTTAGACAAATCAAAACTTACCTATAAAGAATCCCGCCATATTTTCCGGGTAATTTCATCCGCCCTGGCATATGCTCACCAGGAAGGTGTTTTACACCGTGACGTAAAACCTTCCAACGTATTGTTGGAAAAGAATGGGGGAATTTTCCTGGCTGATTTTGGGTTGGCAAGGATTACTGAAACCAGCCAGACCACGCTGTCTGGCCAGATGATGATGGGGACACCTCATTACATTTCACCGGAACAAGCCAAAGGCTTGGGTAATCTGGATAGCGGGACAGATATATATTCCCTGGGCGTGATGATGTATGAATTGCTGGTGGGCGAAGTGCCTTTCCATGCTGACACGCCATTTTCTGTCATTCATGATCATATCTACAGCCCCTTGCCGCTGCCAAGAGATATGAACCCTGAATTAAATGAGGAAATACAACGGGCCCTTCTCAAAGCCCTGGCAAAAAAACGAGAAGATCGCTATGCCAATGTCTCTGAGATGATGACTGAATTCCTGCAAGCATTTGATTCCTTGATTAAGGAGCATCCCTCACCTGGAGAAGCCCCAACCCTGGCATTACGTGCTGATGCCGACAGGACAGCCACGCAGAGCAAAGATACGGATAAGAATGTCGTTGAAACCAAGGTTATTAAAGCTAAATCTGCGGAAGAAAAATCCAGAAAGAAAGGCATCCCCGATTGGATCTGGTGGATGGGTGTACCCGCATCGGTGTTGTTGTGTTTGGGGCTGACGGTTCTTTCTAATGCTTTGAAACCGCCGGGTCCGAACTTAATTTCATCGGAGACATTAACCCAGGAGGCGGAATTCCAGGCAGCCCCAGCGCTTGGAGAAATTTTATCGCTAAATCAGCAAATCAGGGAATCTCCTAATGACCCATACCTGCGATATCAACTGGGAGTAGCCTACCTGGATGCAGACCGACCCCAACTGGCAAGAGAATCCTTCCAGAAAGCCTACCAGCTGGCAGAGGGGAATCCAGATACTATTCTTGATATGGGTAACCGTCTCACCGATATCAATATCTGGACCTATGCGGCTTACAGCTTCCTGAAAGTTGAGCAGCTTGGTTCCCCCCTGACTCCAGAAGAAATGAAAGACAAGATCAGTGAAGCGCTTTATTACGCCGCTTTTGAGGATTATTCACTGGATGTTTTAAAAGACAACCGGGAAATAACCCTGGATCCCGCTCAACTTCAATTAATGGAAGCCCGGAGAGCCTTATTGAACGGGAGAATTGACGTTGCTGAACAATTAGTGGACCAGGTCAGGCAGGAACGACCGGATTTATTGGAAGCAAATTTACTGAAATCAGATATTTTATTTGCTCAAGCGAGATATGATGAAGCCCGGAATTTATTGCTGGAACTGGAAAAATTGGAAAACCTACCCCAGTGGATTAAACAGGAATTAAGGCTGCAGACAGAATAATCCCTTCCGGACAGCTGAATTTACCATAGGAGGAATGATGCGAAGGCCCTGTGTTGCCGGAAATTGGAAAATGCATAAAACAGTGGAGGAATCCACGCTGTTGGTTAAAGAATTGCTGCCCGGTTTAGAACCGTTCAGTCAGGTTGATAGTATAATATGCCCCCCGTTTACAGCGCTGGCAAGTGTAAATTGGCTCCTCCGGGGCTCCTCCCTTCACCTGGGAGCCCAGGATGTATACTGGGAAGAACAGGGAGCATTTACTGGACAAATTTCTCCCCTCATGGTGGCTGAACTAGCGGAGTACGTGATATTAGGTCACTCTGAAAGAAGAGCGTATTTTAATGATACCGATGACCTGGTCAATAAAAAAATACTGGCTGCCTTAGCAGCTGGGATTAAACCGATTTTATGTGTCGGGGAGACCCTGCAGGAAAACGAAGCTGGACTGACTGGCGAGGTTGTTAGACGGCAGCTTAACGCTGGATTAACCTCTGTCAAACCAGATCAATTGGGTACCATCATGATCGCTTATGAACCGATCTGGGCAATTGGTACCGGCAGGGCTGCAACCCCGGAAGGGGCAAATCAAGTTATCAGGCAGTTTATTAGAAATGAATTGATCCTGATCGGATCTCAGGAGTTGGCTGAAAAAATTCCCATTCTGTATGGCGGATCAGTAAAGCCCGGTAATGCCAAAGACTTTTTCCAACAGCCGGATATTGACGGCGCCCTGGTTGGAGGTGCCAGCCTGCAAGCAGATGCTTTTATTCAGATCTCTGAGGCTGCTTCGTGAGAAATGCCATGGATCGTTAAAAGACCAGAGGCTCCCCATAAGGAGAGCCTCTTTTTTATTTCTTGGACTAATCAATAAATATGTTTTTATCCTGTCCCGAACTGCCGATCTCCTGCGTCACCCAAACCGGGGACAATATAGCCGTGTTCGTTCAAGTGCTTGTCAATTACTGCCAGGTGAAGGGGAACGTCGGGATGAGCAGATTGCATGGCGGCAACACCTTCTGGGGCAGCCAGAATACCCAGGAATTTTATCTTCTGAACTCCCCAGTGCTTAAGAATATCCACTGTGGCAACTGCTGAGCCGCCTGTCGCCAGCATTGGATCAAGTACCAGGCACACTGAGACGGTGGGTTCAAGGGGAAGTTTGTTGTAGTATTGGACCGGTTGGAGGGTTTGTTCATCGCGATAAAGGCCAATATGCCATACTTCAGCAGTGGGCATTAACCCCCAGATGCCTTCCACCATCCCAAGACCAGATCTAAGAATAGGCACCAACCCGATGGCCTGGGTTAATTCCATGCCGGCAGCTTCCGCCAGAGGAGTTTCGACGGTTACCGGGGTAATCTCCAGATCAGCTGTTGCCTCGTAAGCCAGGAGAGCAGAAATCTCCCGGATGAGTTCTCGGAATTTCTTTGGCTTGGTTTCTTTATCACGCAGCCTGGAAAGTTTATGGGCAACCAATGGGTGGACGGATTCGTGGATAGTGTTCATTAGATTCTCCCCAAAATTGTCTGAATCCGAATTATTAATGTTTAACTGTCCTTGATTATAATCTGTATATCGGATTTGAGCTATTTTCCTTCGCAATTAGGTTTTCCTTCGGTATAATCTTAGGCATGACTGATACACAACCAGATCGCCTGGTAGGTTCTGATCCGAAACCTGGAGATCACCTGGATTATACGCTTCGCCCCCAATCTCTAATGGGAATGATCGGTCAGGATCAGATCCGGGAGAATCTAGAAATATTAATCTCTGCTGCCCAACATCGGGAGGAAGCTCTTGATCATGTTTTGTTTTATGGACCTCCTGGATTAGGGAAAACCACCCTTGCCCATATTCTGGCGAATGAGATGGGGGTTAATATTAAAATAACCTCCGGTCCTGCGGTGGAGCGCGCTGGCGATTTGGCAGCCATTTTAACCAATCTTAACGAAGGAGACATCCTCTTTATTGATGAAATCCACCGTTTGGGCAGGGCAGTGGAAGAAATCCTTTATCCAGCGATGGAGGATTATTCGCTCGATATCATTATTGGAAAAGGTCCCTCGGCTAGATCTGTCCGATTGAAATTGCCCCGATTCACAATTGTTGGGGCAACCACCCGCTTGGCTCTGGTTACAGCTCCTTTAAGGGCCAGATTTGGCGCTGTGTACCGGCTGGACTATTACACCGCGGAGGCAATCCTGGAGATCCTACGGCAGGCTTCTGATCAGCTCCAGGTACCATCAGAACTTGATGGGATCGCCGAGATTGCTTCCCGATCCCGGGGAACTCCCCGGGTTGCTCTCAGGTTACTGAGAAGGGTAAGAGATTTTGCTCAAGTTAGGGGAGACGGGGTAATTACACCCAGTATCGCCCAGCAGGCTCTTGACTTGTTAAATATTGATCAGAAAGGGCTGGATTCGATGGATCGGCGGGTTCTCCAGGCGATAGTGATTAAATATCAAGGAGGCCCGGTGGGTTTAAAAACAATCGCAGCTTCTATCAGGGAAGATCCAGATACAATCATGGATGTTGTTGAACCTTATCTGCTTCAATTAGGATTCATGCATCGAACTGCTCAGGGAAGAGTTGCTACTCATCAAGCCTACCTCCACCTGGGTTTAGAACCACCTGCTGATGCAATCCAGCCC
This sequence comes from uncultured Anaerolineales bacterium, assembly GCA_964621895.1. GTDB lineage: Bacteria > Chloroflexota > Anaerolineae > Anaerolineales > UBA11858 > B10-G9. The sequence goes on from CAZUMG010000026.1 coordinate 11,443, forward strand.
AGGTTAATCAATTAAAGGATATCAGATGGATTTGATTCAAATAGCCCGCCTGATGGCAGGTATTGGGTTGGTAATCCTGGTTCTTGCAGGTTTGCTTTTTCTGTTTGCCCAAGTGGGTCTTCCCCTGGGAAAACTACCCGGGGATATTGTGATCAAGCGAGGAAATATCAGCTGTGCTGTTCCTCTGGTTTCTTCCCTATTGATTTCAGCGGTGATTACCATTCTCCTGAACATTATCCTTTTCCTATTTCGAAAATAAACAAGTTGTGGCACTTTGAAAACATCTGATTTTTCCTATTATTTACCCCCTGAATTTATAGCTCAACACCCAGTTGTTCCCCGGGATTCTTCCAGGTTGATGGTATATGATCGAAATTCGGCTTCTATAAGCCATCTGCATTTTTATGATCTGGTTGAACAGCTGGAACCCATGGATTTATTGGTAATAAATCAGACCAGGGTGATTCGGGCCCGTCTCTATGGAAAAAAAGTACCTTCCGGCGGGAAAGTAGAGCTGCTCTTGCTGCGCGAAGTAGGGCCAGATACATGGGAGGCAATGGTTGGAGGAAAAGGGATCAACCAGGACTGCCGACTGCAATTAAATGATGGTCCCGAAGTCTACGTAGAGAAAAATATTGGCGGCCCGATCAGGCAGATTCGTTTTCAGGAACCAATCGAATCCTATTTAGATCAGATTGGTCAGGTTCCCCTGCCTCCCTATATACACGAAACCCTGAAAGATCCAGAGCGATACCAAACAATTTATGCCCGGGACAAGGGATCTGCGGCGGCACCAACAGCAGGGCTGCATTTTACCCCCGAGCTTTTCGAAAAAATCCGTCAAAAAGGGGTCAGGATTGCAGAAGTAACTCTCCATATTGGCTTGGATACGTTTGCACCAGTACACGAAGAGGATCCCAGAGATCATCAAATTCACCAAGAATGGTGCCGGCTTCCTAAAACCACAGCAGATGAGATCAACCAAACCAGAGCAGACGGTGGAAGAATCATCAGTGTGGGGACAACTTCAGTTCGAACGCTGGAAACCGCCGCGGTTAATTCCAAAGACCCTCAATCGCTGCTTCCCTTTGAAGGAGAAACTGACCTTTATATTCTTCCCGGGTTTGATTTTCAGGTTGTTGACTGCATGATGACCAATTTTCATTTACCTGAATCCACTTTGCTGATGATGGTAAGTGCGTTTGTCGGCAGAGAAAAAATCCTTGAGTTATATCAAATCGCAATGCAGGAAGGTTACAGGTTTTATTCTTTCGGGGATGCAATGTTGATCCTGTAATCCAGTCCTTGTTTATTCCTGTCTTCTTATTTTGGGAGCCTGGCAGGGGCGACCAGATCAGGTCCGGCCGCAAATTTCCCGGAGAATTCGATTAGATTGCTTCTAAACCAGATTATATATCCGGCGGGAAATTAATCTTTCGATCTGGTGAGCAGGTATAATCGATCACTGGAAATATAAAACTTTGATGATATAAAACGGAGCGAGTCCCTTTGCTCCTGAGGAGAAGGTCTTGAGTGATCAGAAAAAAATAACCCCGGCAGGTCTGGTCAACCTTTTGGTGGTTTATATTGTTTGGGGCAGTACCTATCTGGCTATTCGTATTGGCATTCGGGCTGGTTCCGGCTTTCATCCATTTTGGTTTGGCGGTCTGCGCGTTTTTGCTGCCGGAATCATACTGCTGCTGGTGGCTTTTTTCAGGGGGAAGCAACTTCGCCCTACCCGGAAAGATTTATTTGTTTTAATGGCGTCGGGTCTGCTGTTATGGATTGGCGGAAACGGAATGGTTATTCTCGCAGAGCAGAGAGTTGATTCAGGTTTGGCCGCTCTTATCGTAGCCAGCACTCCCATCTGGGTTGCCTTATACGAGGCTGTGCTGGATAAGCATCTGCCATCTCTACAATTTATCATTTCCCTGGTGGTAGGTTTTGGCGGGATATTAATCCTTAGTTTGCCGATGTTAACATCCGGAATTCAGGCCGATGTGTTATCGATCCTGGCCCTGCTGCTGGCCAGTCTCAGCTGGTCGGGAGGTTTGGTACTGCAGACCCGCCGGCCAGTTGGGTTGAGCAGGGGAGTCAGCTCAGGTTTCCAGCAGCTGTTTGGAGGAATATTTTATATCCTTATTGCCCTATTGATTGGAGAACAGTTTCCAGCACCGACAACCCAGGCCTGGCTTGCCTGGAGTTACCTGGTCATATTTGGTTCGTTAATTGCTTTCACCTCATTTGTATCCGCCCTTCAGCTGCTGCCTACCAGCCTGGTGACGACCTATGCCTATGTTAACCCGGTTATTGCGGTTTTCCTGGGATGGTTGATCCTTCAAGAACCGATCACACCCTGGACAATAGCTGGAGGTTTCTTGGTTTTAATTGGAGTTACAGGAATTTTCCAGGTGAATAAATCCCTATCGAAAAAAGAAATAGGGCACTAGTTTACCTAATACTTTCCCGCTGGGGAATACCCTGAATATAGGTGCAGTATAATCTTTAATGATCATATTTCGTTGTTTCCGTGAGTCTGATTGGAGTAAATATGCGAGCGGTTGACATCATTATCAAAAAACGCGATGGATACGAATTGAGCCGGGAAGAAATTGAGTTCTTTGTCTATGGGTTTACCGATGGATCTATTCCAGACTACCAGGCTGCTTCTTGGACGATGGCAGTATTGTTAAATGGAATGACTCCCCAGGAAACCACTGACTTAACCATGGCAATGGTTCATACCGGGGAAGTTCTGGATTTGTCTCAGGTTGTACCCCTGGCAGTAGATAAACATTCCAGCGGTGGGGTCGGAGATAAAACCACCCTGGTAGTTGAACCCCTGGTTGCAGCTTGCGGCTTGCCAGTAGGAAAAATGTCTGGTAGGGGATTAGGATTTACCGGTGGTACCCTGGACAAAATGGAATCCATTCCTGGATTTAGGGTCAATCTTTCCACGGAAGAATTTTTATCCCAATTAGAGACAATAGGCCTGGTTTTAACCGGTCAAACGGCTGTTTTAGCCCCCGCTGATGGGTTGTTTTATGCTTTGCGCGATGTGTCAGGAACTGTAGATTCGGTCCCGTTGATTGCTTCCTCAATTATGAGTAAAAAAATCGCAGCAGGTGCCCAGGCGATTGTTTTGGATGTAAAGATTGGGTTGGGCGCTTTTATGGAAACCCAGCAAGAAGCCAGGAAACTGGCGGAGTTAATGGTCGCGATCGCCCATTTAGCAAATAGGAAAGCTGTTGCCCTGATCTCGGATATGAACCAACCGCTTGGGCAGGCGGTTGGAAATATTCTGGAAGTCAAGGAAGCCATTCAAACACTTCACGGTGGTGGACCAGCGAGTTTTGTGACCCACTGTATAGATGTTTCTACCCAGATGTTAGTTTTGGGGGAAGCCGCAAAAGATGAATCAGATGCCTGTCAAAAAGCTGAGGTTGCCTTACAGGACGAATCAGCCTGGAAGAGCTTCCATGCCCTGGTAAAAGCCCAGGGTGGCGATGTGAGTTATATTGAGGATCCGGCAAAGTTCCCCCTGGCAGCAGTTATTGAGACCGTCGCATCTCCTACAACAGGTTACCTCAGTCAAATCCATGCCCGGATAGTGGGGGAAACGGCAGTTGACCTGGGTGCAGGACGGGAGAAAAAAGGGGATGTGATTAATCATAGAGTTGGCATCGAAATACTTCATGAAGTAGGTGATTTCATAAAGCAGGGTGAGGATTTATTTATTCTGCACGCAGCCTCCCAAGCAGATTTTGACCATGCCAAAAAACGCTTGTTTGAAGCTCACCACTGGAGTGAAACACCTGTGGACCCCCTCCCGCTGGTATATGAAATTATCCGCTGATCCCTTAAGTTAGTTTTACGAGGTCTGCTGATCCGCAAGCAGATCAAGCAGGATTTTCGGCTGATCAGCGTATTTTTCCAGAGGCTCTTTGCCTTCCACCAAACCAGATAAGATACCGGTCAGCAGCCGGTTTACCGGGGTAGGAATATTGAGCTTTGCCCCTGCTTTAACGACGGCTCCATTAAGCTGATCCACTTCACTATTCCCCCGTCCAGCATATAGATCGATCTGGAATGAAGGCATTTTATCTCCCCGTCCTCCCCCGATCATGTTGGCAAGTAGGGGCCGGATGAGGTTTTCGGGAAAATTCTTAATTAAGAATGCCAGCAGTTTTACCGGTATGCCCGGCAGGTTTACTGGTTTTATCTGCAGGGATTGCATCACTGCAAGAGCTTCCCTGATCTCTTTCATCTCGAGGTTAAAAAGGTCTGGATCTGAAAAGATCTGTGAGGGCGGAAGATTAAGGATGGCTGAGCTGGCATTTCCCAGCAGATTGGTAAGCAGTTTTGACCATTTCATGCTGTCAGCCTGAGGATAGTATCTTGGATTCAGCCCGGCCCGGTCACAGACAGGGAGGAGCTTCAACACGAAAGGATGCGATCCGGCGATTCCAATCCCCCTGGCTCGCCGGACAATCACATCCCCTTTTTGAATTCGATCCACTGAAGTAGTGACCGTCCCCGGGATGACCTGCTCGCCTCCCAGGACACCTGCTAACATTGTCTCGCTCTCAACACCATTTAATAAGCTAAGAACTGGAGGAAAATATTCTCTCAGAGCAGCAATATCCGGGAGGATTGCTTCAAGGTGATAAGTTTTTATTGCCAGGATTGCCAGGTCAAAGTTCTGTTCCGTGATTTCATGTATATCACCGATACAGCTTGGCGAAGGGAGGAGGTATGTTTTTCCTTCCAGGACCATCCTCAATCCCCGGTCTCTTAAAGCTTTAAGGTCCTGGGGTCGTTCCAGAAAGATCACCTGGTGCCCCCGGAGAGCGAGGCTTGCTCCCAGGTAGGTGCCAATGGCGCCTGCGCCGAAGATGAGAAATCGATAGCTCTTCATTTATTAGCCAGAGTCAAGGATTTTTTCCATTGAGATGGTTAGTGTTGTTATGTTCGATCAGGATCCAGTTGTGATTTTCAGATCTGTAGTGCATCGTGGTGTATCCGGTATTTGAAAATCGGAAGTTTGGACCCTGGAAATTTGGTTGGGGAACCAAACCAACAGCGGCATGCATGACCATGTTTAACAAACCTCCATGGGAAGTAATCAGGTACTTGCCAGGAGGATATTTCATTAATTGGTTGAGGGCCGCTCCCGCCCGTAAATAAAGTTCCCACTGACTTTCTCCCGTGCCAGCAATGGGTTGAAAAAGAGGGATAAAATCAGGAGGTGGGAGGATCTGTCTTGCTTTCTCAAAAAGTAGACCGGCCAGCTCTCCATTGTTCCTTTCCATCCAGACCGGGTCATACACCAGCTGAGTTTGAATTTTTTCAGCGAGGATCTGGGCTGTTTGTTGAGCTCGGGT
>CAZUMG010000027.1:0-2059 GCA_964621895.1 uncultured Anaerolineales bacterium
CGCAGATTGGGGATCAACCTGGGCAGGTTCCTGGGTTGGAGGAAGTGTCGCTGGAATCTGGCTGGGCAGCAGTTTCTCCGGAGGAGGAGTGATATCGCCAGCCAGGGGTAAACACCCTGCCAGCGCTATGCTTAACAGCAAAATAACGGCTAAATATCGCCCACAAGGTGAATAGGGCTCTCTCATAGAGCTCCTCCACAAAAACTGCAAAATTGATCTCCCTCTTGGACTGTTTTTCCACAGTTGGGGCACAGCTTGGATTTCTCCGCGGTTAATTCCTGCCTTCGAGCTGTGATCATTTTTTCAAGTTCATCTTCAGGTTCTAAAGGAGCAGGAGCCTGTTTTTTCTTCTTGGCCGGTTTTGCATATTTATCCAGCTGCCTTAATACGTCAGCCGCCTCGGTCAGGAGCAGATCCCGGCTGCGGGTATGTTCTTGGGGAGATATTTTATCTAGTTCAAATTCAAGGTCAAGATCTTCGATGGAAGACAGCAAACGCTCCCATTCTGCCAGGAGAGAGTCAAATTCCTCCAGGCGTTTAGTCGGCTGGCTGGTTGTTTCGATAAAAAACGGGCGAAGAATGATCACCCCTGCCAGGATAAATATAACCAAAACAATTAAGAAAGAGCTGAAAGCCATAAGGTATATCCCTGTATGAACTAGTAAACCAGTAATGGATCTATCACTGATTTAATCTCGTCCAACGAACTGAAGGGTCCGATCTGGAGGTGAGCGATGATCCCTTGCTGATCGATAATAAATGTTTCAGGAACACCGCGGATCCGGAATGCTTGAGAGATTTCCGTCCTTAAATCGGGACCATTCGGGTAGGTGATTTTATACTCATCCAGGTAGGCTAGTGCTTCTGGTTCGGTATCCACATAATCAATTCCCAGGAACGAAACGTCTCCCCGGGGGAGGTAATATTGGTGAGCAGCTTCTAAATCGGCAGCCTCCGGTTTACAAGTTTCACACCAGGAAGCCCAGAAGTTAACCACGACCACACTGCCGCGATAGTCAGTCAAACTAAAGTTTTCACCGGAGAATGCCGCTAACTCGAATTCTGGTGCAGATTCTCCCACGCCAACCTGTCCCTGCTGGGATCGAAATAACCCTACCGATAAAATCACTAGCAGTAAAACCAGTCCTCCCCAGAGTAAATATTTCTTCATCAGTCACCCCCAGATCTTTTTCTTAATTCTTCCTCCACCCGCCTGATATCTTCGGGAGATGGTTTTTTCATTTGGGCAGTATTGCCTGCTCCGTTCCGGGTACTTCTTTCTTGCCCATCCGGGCGCCACTGCTGAAATCCGCGATAAAGCAGGACTCCCCCTCCCCCAAAAATCACCAGGGGGACGATATAAGCCACCCAATTAAATCCCCGCCGGGGAGGTTCTGCCAGCACCCGGTCACCATATTGATTCACAAAATAATCTTTGATCTGGTCTGCTGACCAGCCCTCGGTCAGCTTGTCCCGAATAATTCCCCGCCATTGTTCACAGGCAGCGGTGCCGCAGGCATCCAGGGGAATATTCTCACACACTGGACAATAGAGCTCCCTGGCAATAGCATTTACATCATCATCAGTGGGATCAGAACCCTGGGCCAGGGCTGTCCCCGGCAGCACAGCCGCCAGAAAAAGCACATAAACCAGGTAAGGTAATTTACGTTTAAGGTGATTAATCATCATTACCTCCTCTGGACCATATCCTGTTTATTTTCTGGCCAGGTGGCTAGAACGACGCCAACAATAAAAATCCAGGCACCAACCCAGAGCCATTTTACCAGCGGATTATGATATACCTTAAAAGTTGCTCCCTCCGAAGATATTGTTTTCCAGTCTACCAGGATGATATAAAAATCATCCACCAGGGTACTTCGAACGCCGGGAATGGTCATCGGCTGGCCGGAATCATAAAAGTAATCTCGCCTGGGATACAATTCGCCCAAGTCCTGACCATCCCTGGAAAGAGAGACCACTGCCCTGGCAACATTCCTGGCATCTGGGGTGTCAAAGTTATCCAGGCGTTTATATTCCATGGTATAGCCATCTAAACGAA
>CAZUMG010000027.1:2159-3471 GCA_964621895.1 uncultured Anaerolineales bacterium
ACAAAAGCCACCAGCCAGAAAGCTATCAATGCTGGCCATTTAGTTAAACCACCGTATAAAGGCAGGGCTATTCCCAGCAAGGAAACAATAAAAGGTTCCCAAAGCAACCGCCCCAGGTGTTTAAATGAAGCAAAACTCCAGACTGCCAGTGGGCAAATCACCATAATCATTAATAATGCTCCCATAATCGGAGCAGCTACCCGCTCATAGAATGGAGGGCCGACGGTTACCGTCTGCCCGGTAATCAGTTCTGACACCTTCGGAAACAATACTCCCCAGAAGGAAGTCGCCAGGATGCCCAAAAAGAGCACCACGCTGAGTATGATCAGAGCTTCTTTTGAGAAAAAGGAAGTTAAAACCTGTTTGGAACTCAGAGTATTCCAGCGGTTGTTTAACAACCAGAAAGAAAGGAAGATGGTCAGGGCGATAAAAGCTAAAAAGATGGGTCCGATCGTGCTTTGAGCAAAAGAATGCACCGAGGATAACAACCCGGATCGGGTCAGGAAGGTTCCAAAAATCACCAGGTTATAGGTCAGAATAATTAAAACCATGGCTAACTGCTTAAACATGCCCCGTTTTTGCTGAATCAGGACAGTATGTAAGAAAGCCGTGCCAGACAGCCAGGGCATTAATGCTGAAATCTCAACTGGATCCCAGCCCCAGTACCCGCCCCATCCCAGCACATCATAAGCCCAGCGGGCACCCAAAACCAGGCCCAGGGAAAGAAATAACCAGGCCCAGATGGTCCAGCGCCTGCTCAGCTGGATCCAACGATCATCTGTTCGGCGGGTAATCAGGGAAGCCATGGCATAGGCATAAGGAACAATAAAAGCCACAAATCCAAGATACTGCATGGGAGGATGAATAATCATGCCGGGATGGCGTAAGAGAGGATTCAAACCGTTTCCATCGCGGGGAAAAATTGCCACAGCGCCGGATGGTTGGGAAAACGATCTGATAATCCCGCTGAAATCCTGCCAATACCGGATAAAGGGGTTCTCAAAAAAGGTATTTAACAGCACAAAAAAGCTCAGCGTACCCAGGCTGACCACTATCACCCAGGGCAGTAGTTCCTGATCTCGATCCCATTTCCGAAGGGTGACAGCAGAACTAAACCCGGCTAAAAGCCAGGACCAGAACAGCAGGGATCCAGCCTGTCCCCCCCACAAAGCAGTGATCTTCAAGTATGTAGGCATGCTCAGACTGGAAACGTCAGCGACATACACGACCTCAAAATGGTTGGTTAACAGCAGGGCAACTAGGGAAATAACAGAAATCGTCAGCAGAGGAAATACCAGCCGCATGGCTTGCT
>CAZUMG010000027.1:3571-6175 GCA_964621895.1 uncultured Anaerolineales bacterium
GTAAAGCTTAATTCCAGGGTATCCAGATTGTATTGAATGGAATCCCCCAGAACCGCTCCAGAAACGCGGAGGTTCCTTCCATCCAAATCCCCGCTGTGCTGTTTATCCAGGACCTCATCCACGGTTAAAAAGTACTGCACATTGGCGGATAATGAGGAAACCATTAAGTAAATTATCGCTGCAACGATAACCGTCCCGCCAATAATAAATTTTAAAGGTTTTCCTTTCCTGGGTTCTGCTTTGATCGGCTGTAATTCTTCCATGCTGGACTACTCCTCATTAAAACCAATAAAAATCCCTAGCCTATCCTATCACTACATTATAATATTTGTGTTTGAAGATAAAATCCGGTCATCCTTGATCATGCCATGATGGCCTGACGAAGCTGCTGGGTAAATTTCATAAACCTGATTGAAAAGCGGATATCTTCCTGGCGAGGACGCGGAAGATCAACGGTTAAATCTAGGCGAATGCTGCCAGGTTGGGGGCTGACCGCCAAAACCCGATCAGCCAGGAAGACCGCTTCAGATATATCGTGGGTAATCATCAGGACGGTTTTTTTTCTGGCTGTCCAAATGCGCAGCAGTTCAGTGCCCATTTTCTCCCGGGTCAGGGCATCCAGGGCTCCAAAAGGCTCATCCAACAGCAGCAGCTCCGGATCATTGATTAAAGATCTGGCTATGGCAACTCGCTGGAGCATACCCCCGGACAAATCCTGGGGCAGCCATTCTTCAAACCCCTCCAATCCAACCAGTTCAATCAATTCTTGGGCTCTTTTCCTGGCTTCTCCGGGAGGAATTTTTTCGATTTCCAGCGGGAGGGTAATATTCCGCAGAACAGATCTCCAGGGCATTAAATTAGCATCCTGGAAAACAATCCCAACGCCCTGGCGGGGTTTGGTGATTAAGGATCCATTCAAGAAAACTTCACCGGCAGTTGGCACCAATAAACCCGCTAAAACCCTGATCAAGGTGCTCTTCCCACTGCCGGAGGGACCCACCACGCAGATAAATTGCTCCCGCTCAACTGAAAAATTTATCTCAGTGAGCGCCTTAAGGGAACCTTTCTCATCAGTGAAGATCACTTCCAGGTTTTTTACTTCCAGGAGGGATGGATATTTACTGACTGAATTCATTGGTGTAGGCATCTTCCAGGTTAATCTCGTGCTTCATTAATCCCATCGTTAATAAAACATCCTGCATATTTTCCCAGGCCTCAGGATGGCTGTAGCCATACGGATCGGTTTGATATAGTTCCAGGGAAGTTTTCAGCACTTCCAGCTGAACGGCCTGGTTGGCATCTTCCAAACCTTCAACATACTTAAAACAAATTTGGAAAGCTTCCTCCGGGTTTTCAACCGTAAATTGGATGCCCTTCAGGATGGCATTAACCATTCTTTTAACCAGGTCGGGGTTTTCTGCCAGAGTGGTTTCGTTGGTGATTAATCCGTTCGAAACCAGGTCAAGATAGTCGGCGACCAGGATGACATCAAGATCATATCCCAGCTCCCTGAGTTGGACAGGTTCATTGGCCAGATACCCCACAACAGCATCGCTGGCATCAGCAGCCAAGATTTCAACCTGGTTAAAACCAACCGATTCCAGGGTTAAATCGCTTTCCGCGAGGTCCACCTGGCCCAGCAAGGCTCTTAAACCGACATAATTAGCCCCAAATAACCCAGGCAGGGCAACCCGTTTACCAGCCAGATCCTGGGGATGTTGAATGTGCTGGTTTGTTTTCGAAATAATTGCGACGGGATATTTTTCATACCAGGCCATAACATAGACAATCGGAAGTTCCTGTGCCCTGGCGATGGGAACTTGTTCCCCGGAGACTATCGAGAATTGAAGTTCGTTGGCTCCAACCAGGGCGACTCCATCCGTTTCATAGGAATAATCGAACTCAAGCTCAATCCCAGCATCAGCGAAGTACCCTTTTTCAACTGCTGCGTAAAATGGAGCATACTGCACATTAGGCACATAACCCATGGGCAGCCTGATGTGCGTCAACGTTTGCGGAGGAGATTCAATTGGATGAATCCCCGTACAGGACGTAAACAGTAATATTAAAAACAGGTTAACCATCATCAGTTTCAGCTTCATGAAATTCCCTCCTATCGTTAGGAAAACATCAATTACCATTATCCTTTTGCCAGGAAAGCAGCCGGCTTTCAAGAAAAACAACCGATCCGTAAAGGGTTATTGCTAAAAGGACCAGCGAGAAGACTGCCACAAATACCAGGGAGGTATCATACAAACCTCTACCAACATTCACCAGGAATCCCAGACCTTTATCAGCACCCACAAATTCTCCAACGACAGCGCCTATGACCGCCAACGTGGCTCCAATTCGCAGTCCACCCAAAAATACCGGAAGGGAAGCAGGAATTTCCAATTTCAGGATTCTCTGCGCCGTACTGGCCTGGAGAATTTTCATCAAATCGTAGAGTTCGACAGGAACAGATCTTAAGCCAACAATCGTATTGACCAACACTGGAAAAAAAACGATCAAGGCACTGGTAAGAATTTTAGACAGAATGCCAGGGCCCAACCAGATCACCAGCAAGGGAGCGATGGCTACGATGGGGATGGATTGGCTGGCTAC
>CAZUMG010000027.1:6275-16810 GCA_964621895.1 uncultured Anaerolineales bacterium
CAAAGGAACCTGGATCACCTTCTCCTATCCGGACTATACCGTCGGCCCCGGAGTTTCACCGGATCCTGCGCCAAATCAGGCGCTCGCGGGCTGTACCGCCGATTGGGAATTGCTTGCGCTCACCCTGCCCCGAAGGTTTATATTGTTATCAAATCAAAGTATACTATCCCCTAATCCTGACGTCAACAAGGGGAATTTCAACAGCAGGTCCCTCAAGATCACCCTAGTCTGCGATCTCAACCACAATAGTAGCGTTGGACACCAGGGCTGCTATCGCGCCAATCGCCGCTAGCTGGGGGGCGAGCAATGCCCCGATAACCCCAATGGTAAGGGGAATATCAATCAGGATTCGATCAGATTTATCCTTTAGTATAATTCTTCGGATATTTCCTTCGTGGACCAGCTCCTTGATCTTGTCGACGAGGGCTTCTCCACTCACCTTAAACTCTTCTCTGCGTACCTGTTCTTCCTTCATAGATACTCCTGAAAATTTCTTGTTGGGGGAATTTCTACTTCCTAGTTTAACACATGAAAACGATTCGTTCTTCAGGATTTTCTCCAATCCAGCTAGCTCCATTATCTAGACGAATCCTTTTTCCCATGATATACTGCTCTCGATCCCGCAATCTTGCGGGACAAATTTTGTATCCCACACGTTTCTCGACCTGACGGTGCGTGCCGGAGAATAATCTCTGGTCCTGGAGGGAAAGACGGAAACGGAGGCTAAACGCAAGGAGTGTACTATGCCTATTGTATCGATGAAAGAACTGTTGGAAAGCGGTGTCCATTTTGGTCATCGAACCCAGAAATGGAACCCGCACATGGACCCCTATATTTTTGCAGCCAGGAATGATATTCATATCATTGATCTGCAGCAAACTGTCCAGGCACTAGAAGAAGCCTATGGGGTTGTCCGCGATCTCGTTGCTGGCGGTGGAACTGTGCTTTTCGTGGGCACGAAGCGCCAAGCTCAGGATATCATCAAAACCAACGCCGAAAAAGTAGGCATGCCCTACGTGATCGGCCGCTGGTTGGGCGGTACTCTGACCAACTGGCAAACCATCCGCGAGCGGATCCATGAACTGGAACGCCTGGAAGGGATGCGCGATCGAGGTGAGTTTGAAATCTTTACTAAAAAAGAAGCCCTGGGGATGACCCGGGAGATTGAACGCCTGGAAGGCCGGCTGGGGGGTATCCGGGAAATGGATGGCATTCCCAGCTTGCTCTTTGTGGTTGATGTTTCCCGCGAGGAAATCCCGGTCCACGAAGCAAACCTGTTAAAAATACCGGTTGTCGCTATGGTAGACACCAACTGCGACCCCAAGAATATCGATTATGTTATCCCGGCAAACGATGATGCCATCCGGGGCATTCAGCTTATTGTCACAACCATCACCCAGGCGGTTAGTGAAGGCATCAATATGCGCAAAGATTACGAAGCTGATCTGGAAGCAGCAGAGGCTGAAGCCCAGCTGCCAGAACAACTCCGGGATGAACTGAGTGATGATGTTTTACTGGGTGCCTCTACCCTGGCAAAGATGAAATGGGATGATGAGGATCTGGACATCGATGACGATGATGATGATGAATTTATCGCCCCAGATGAAGATAGCGAAGAAGAAGAAGAAGATTCTGAGAAGGCGTAAAACCAATGGAAATCTCTGTAGATTTGATTAAAAAATTACGTGATGCAACTGGATCTGGTATCCTAGATGTAAGGGAAGCGTTAACAAACGCTGAGGGAGACTTTGACAAAGCGGTCGATTTCTTGCGCCAAAAAGGATTGGCCAAAGCTGCCAAGCGATCGGACCGTGACGCATCCGAAGGGATTATCGAACTCTACTCTCACGGTGATGGTCGCGTGGGTGTGATGGTGGAAATTAACTGCGAGACAGATTTTGTTTCCCGGTCAGAAGAGTTCAGGGAATTTGCCCACGAAGTTGCTCTTCAAATCGCAGCCGCGGCACCAAAATGGGTAAAGGAAGACCAGGTTCCTGGTGAAGTTATCGAGCATGAAAAAGATATTGCCCGGACTCGCTACAAAGAGGAAGGAAAGCCCGATAATATCATCGACAAGATCCTGGAGGGTATGGTTGTGAAATTCAAGGCAGAAAATTGCCTGCTCCTGCAGCAGTATATTCGGGATGAGAATCTCACTATCCAGGAACTCCTCCATGAAAAAATTGCCTCAATTGGCGAAAATATCGTTATCCGCCGCTTTGAGCGGTGGGAACGAGGCGAAAGCATTGATTAAATAAAAAAAGACCAACCAGCAGGTTGGTCTTTTTCTTATATAATAAGAACCAGAAATAATCGATACCCAAGGAAGCGACATGAATAAAGATCTGGTATACAAGCGCATCCTGCTAAAAATCAGTGGGGAAGCCCTGGCCGGGCCGGATGGTTTTGGGATTGATCCGGTTCGTGCTGAAGATCTCGCAAAACACTTAAAATCTGTCAGTGAATTGGGGGTGGAAATCGCCATCGTAATTGGTGCCGGCAACCTGTGGCGGGGCCGCCAGGGCCTTGATCGGGGGATGGATCGGGCCACGGCGGATTATATGGGTATGCTTGGTACAGTCATGAACGCCATGGCACTGATGGATGCTCTGGAACGTCAGGGAATCATCACCCGAGTGCAGTCCGCGATTGAAATGCGCGCCGTTGCAGAACCTTATATCCGCAGAAGAGCGATCCGCCATCTTGAGAAGAAAAGGTTGGTGATCTTTGGCGCGGGAACTGGAAATCCTTACTTTTCTACAGACACAGCAGCCGCACTCAGGGCTATGGAGATCGATGCCGATGTGCTGATCAAAGCTACCAAAGTTGATGGTGTTTACGACTCTGATCCCCAAAAGAATCCAAAGGCTAAACTATTTGGATCCCTCTCTTATATTGATGCTATTAACCTTCGCCTTGAAGTGATGGACTCAACGGCTTTATCTCTCTGCATGGACAACAAATTGCCCATTCTGGTCCTGAACATGTGGGATCACGATGCTCTGAAGAAAGGTTTACTCGGCAAGAAAGTGGGCACGCTGGTATCCGGTTAAAATAGAAAACATCCCGGACTAATCTTCTACATTTCAATCTTGTCGAAGACCCAGCATTATTCATTCATCACGGAGTAGGTTATGAATATACCAACCCGGTCCTAGAACGGGCTTTCCTATATTCTTATCTTTTTACAGCGGACCAAGATCAGATGGAACGACTTTTTTTAAAATAAGTTTAAAGACTTTGTATACCACAAGATCGGGGAATTTATATCCCAGTGGCTAACGGATATTATGCCTTTATCAAGTAGGGTTAATCGAGTATAGTATTAAGCATTGCTGGATAAATTGTCACAGCCTCTTTTTTTTAGGATCAGGGGCATTAGCTTCCCCGGCCAGGTTAGAATCTTGGAGGTTAAATATGCTTAACGAGGTATATCAAGATACAGAACACCGGATGAGTAAAGCCATCAGCGCCTTGATTCAGGAATTAAATGCGATTCGGACAGGAAGGGCAAATCCCTCCCTGATTGAGCTCTTACCTATTGAATATTATGGAACCCAAACAGCTCTCCAGGAGTTAGCTGGTATCAGCGTACCTGAATCCCGCTCCCTCTTGATCCGACCATATGATAAGTCTTCTCTAAAAAATATCGAAAAAGCTATCCTGAAATCTGACTTGGGGTTGACCCCCAATAATGATGGTGAAAATATCCGCCTGGTGCTGCCTACACCTACTGAAGAGAGAAGGCTTGAATTGGTGAAAGTTGTTGGCATCAAAGCAGAGGAAGCCCGCATCGCAGTCCGAAATATTCGCCGAGATAGTATTCGCGATCTCCGGGAATTCGAAGAAGAAAAAATGATCTCCGAGGATGATCAGCACCGCGGAGAAGATAGGGTCCAGGAAATTACCAATGACTTTATCGATAAGATTGATGAGGTGTGTTCCAGGAAAGAATCGGAAATCATGGAAGTCTGATCCGGCATAATTGCTCCAGGAGAAAAGATATTTCTGGGAATAGCAGGTCAATACCCTACAGCTGGGTAATCACAACTGCTGGAACTAAATACCTTACATGACCAAAAAAACTTTAGGTAAGCTCAACAAGATACCCGCCCATGTAGCCATTATCATGGATGGAAATGGACGTTGGGCCCAGGAAAAAGGGCTTCCCCGCCTGTCCGGCCACCGCGCAGGGACGGAAAATTTACGCGAGGTAATTGAAGCTTGTGCCGAATTCGGAATCCAATATCTCACTATTTATGCTTTTTCCACTGAGAATTGGAAACGACCCAGCGAAGAGATCCAGGGTTTGATGGGTATATTTAAAACCATGCTGGACCGGGAGCTAAAGAACCTGCATCAAAATGGCGTGCAGCTCCGTCATCTCGGACGTTTGGATCGGATTGATGAGGAACTCCAGACTAAAGTCCGCGACGCCATTGAACTCACAAAAGATAACCGGACACTGATCCTTAATATCGCCTTTAATTACGGTGGGCGGGACGAAATCCTCCAGGCAGTAAAAGGATTGATCGCAGATGGATACCGCCCTGAAGACATCACTGAAGATTTGTTCTCAAAATACCTCTTTACTGCAGACAGCCCGGATCCAGACCTGATTATCCGCACTTCAGGGGAGTACCGCTGCAGTAATTTCCTGATCTGGCAGGGGGCTTATGCCGAATGGTATTTCACGCCAACCTACTGGCCGGATTTCAACCGCGAAGAACTTCATAAAGCATTGCAGGTTTACAATCAACGCGACCGCCGGTATGGAGAAATCAAGAATAAAAAAGGGAAATAAATATTCATGCTGGTTCAACGTCTGATCGTCACGATTATCATCGTTCCTTTAGCCCTGGTTATCATATACTTCGGGGGATGGATCTACCAGGGGACCATTATTGTCCTGCTGGCATTGGCAGCCTGGGAATATCTTAAACTATTAAGAAAAGTCAATCTGGAGCCTGCCAGTTGGATAGTCCTAGGTGGAGTGATTCTGCTGGCATTAAGTCGGTCTCTCTTCCAGTTTTCTTACAGCTCAGCACTGCTTACCATCCTGCTTTTTGGGCTGGCGGCGTTTCACATCTTTCAGTATGAACGGGGTGATACAAACCCGGCAGCTGATTTCGGGGCATCTATCAGCGTTTTACTTTACATTGGCTTCCTGGGGTCTTACCTGATCACTCTGCGGGCTCTGCCAAATGGTAGGTGGTGGACTTACCTGATCCTTCCAGTTGTCTGGATCGCCGATTCGGGCGCCTACCTGATCGGCACATCAATTGGGAAGCATAAGCTTGCCCCTAAAACCAGTCCTCATAAAACCTGGGAAGGCTACCTGGGCGGAATATTGTTTGGCATGCTGAGCGGAGTGGGGTTGCTCACCCTCTACAACCAGGTTTTTAATGCCGGAATGAAGATTTCTATTCTTGAAGGAGCTCTCCTGGCCACATGCATTTCAGCTCTGATACCTTTGGGAGACCTGACTGAAAGCATGATCAAGCGCCAGGCAGCCTGCAAGGATTCAGGGACCATTTTTCCAGGGCATGGAGGGTTTTTTGATCGGCTGGACTCTTTATTTTGGGCTGCTCCTATTGGGTACTACCTGATTCTTATCTTCTTCTAATCGCGAGGTGCTATGCATACACAAAAACCTACCCGAAACCTGGCCCTGGAACTCGTCCGAGTCACTGAAGCTGCGGCATTATCCGCTGGAAGATTTATGGGGCGAGGCCAGAAGGAGATCGCAGATAAAGCCGCTGTGGATGCAATGCGCCTGGTGCTAAATTCAATTGACATGGATGCAGTGGTGGTTATCGGAGAAGGTGAAAAAGATGAAGCCCCGATGTTGTTTAACGGCGAATTTGTTGGGACCGGAAAGCCGCCATTGGTTGACCTTGCCGTAGACCCGATTGACGGCACCCGTCCGCTGGCAGATGGGTTTCTGAATTCTATCGCTACAGTCGCCATAGCTCCCAGAGGCACCATGTTCAACCCGGGTCCCTTCGTTTATATGGATAAGATTGCAGTCGGTCCGAAAGCGAAGGGATTGATTGATATTGAAGCACCCCTGAAGGACAATCTGGAAAAAATAGCCCTCTCGGAGGACAAATCCATTAAAGACCTGACTGTGATCATTTTACAGAGGCCCCGGCATGAAGGGTTAATCCAGGAAGTCCGTCAAATCGGGGCCAGGATTCGGCTCATTCCAGATGGGGATGTTGCGGGAGCATTGATGACTTGCCTTCCAGAATCCGGCATTGACGCACTCCTGGGAATTGGGGGAACACCAGAAGGTGTATTGGCGGCTTGTGCCATCCGGGCAATGGGGGGAGAGCTGCAGGGAAAACTCTACATCAGGAATGAGCAGGAAAAAAAGTTGGGGTTGGAACTGGGCCATGAACTTGATAAAGTCATCACGATGAATGACCTGGTATCTTCTGACAATGTCTTCTTCGCAGCCACCGGGATAACCGATGGCGAACTGCTTTCAGGCGTCCGCTATACCGGACATGGAGCTGAAACTCACAGCCTGGTCATCCGGGGAATAACCGGCACAGTTCGCTGGATTGAAGCTAAACATAACTTTGAAAAGTTAAATCCTATCAGCGAGATTGAATACTGACCTGATCACTCATCAGGCTGATCTAAAAGCTGCTGACTCAGCAGCAAAATTTCCTGCCTCGAATAAGGTTTGATTAGAATCCGGACGGAAGGATCCGGGGTTATTATTTTCCCCTGGATCTCAGCTGGATGGCTGCTTACAAAGATAAACCTTGGTTCCGGGGAAATATCCCGGACACTTTCATAAAGCGCCAGACCCCCCATCACAGGCATGACCACATCAGTTACTATCAGGCTAATTTTTCCCTTAACCTGATTAAACACATCCAATGCTTTTTCTCCATTCCCGGCCAGAATAACCTGGAATCCCTGATCTTCATACAGGTTACCTAGAGCTCTTTGTAAATCCTGGTCGTCCTCCACAATTAATACCAATCTGCCCCGCCCATCAAGATTCAGTTGGGTTTCTGGTCTGCTATTTTGAAATATATCCAGGCTCGAGATTGGTAAGTAGATCGTGACCAGAGTTCCAATTCCGGGGGTACTCTCCAGATCAATATACCCTTGATGCTGCTTGACAATGCCATAAACCTGGGCCAATCCCAGACCGGAACCGCCCTGGGAGGATTTGGTTGTAAAGAAAGGTTCAAAGATTCTGGAAAGATCTTGGGGGGCAATCCCGGAGCCCGTATCCTGGATCTGAAGCCGCAGCCATTCCCCGGGATCCATTCCTGGCAGCAGTGAGGTGTCGAGCTGTGAACCGGAGATGGTCTCCGCCCGAATAATCAACTTGCCCCCCTCAGGCATGGCATCCCGACTGTTGAGGGCAATATTCATGATCATCTGCTCTAAACGAGGTGGGTCTCCCAAGATTGGCAGGGATTTTAAAGAGCTGTTTATCTCCAGTTTAAAATCAATATGGTCTGGCAGGACTTGATTAAGCAGTTCGCGTGTTGCAGCTAAAAAAGGTATGAAATCAAAGCTGGTTTGCTGGAGGGGTCGGCTCCGGCTGAAATCAAGAATGCTTCGGACCAATTCAGCTGCCCGCTGGGATTGTCCCCGGATGGATTGAACTCTGGATTTATTCTGCTCGGACAGGGTTGAATCACGGAGAATCACATCGGAGTAAAGCAAAATTGTGGAGAGGACATTGTTAAAATCATGAGCTATTCCGGCAGAAAATTGTCCCAGGGTTGCCAACCTGTCCTGGACTTGGATTCGATTTTTTATCTCTCGTTCGGAGGTCACATCAGCGATCATCAAAATCCAATATTGTCCCTCGACTGTTCCAGCTGATCTCAACTGAACTTCATGAACCTGGCTGGTATCAGGGTCGATGCAAATCTCAATCGGTAAGGGGTCCGAGGATCGCTTGATCAGCTCATCTAAGGTTACCTCTCCCAGACATGAGAGGACTCTTTGATCCAAAGCCGGCTGAAGTTTATTAAGAAAATTAAACCCGAGCTGGTTGCCAGATAATATTTCAAATTGATCATTTAAAAGCAAAACACCAATCGGCAATAGATTGAATAATTTATCCTGCAGCTCTCCTTTGGCTTTAAGAGAATTCAACAGGAAGGCAACATCCACTTGATCCTGTCTAATGGCAGAGTCTTCTGATTGCCTGGTAAGCCATTCTATTCGTTTCCTGAATATATAAAAGGTCAGGAAAACGATCAGCCCGCCAGCGAGGAAATATATCCAGTGTTCTTTCACCAGTTATCCCGGATTAATCAAATCCTTTTTCACTTAGGCAAAGACAGAGCTTTATAAGACCGACCTTACCTGTCTTGGATATCTTTCAGCAAATACAGCTCTCCCCGCTGGTACCCTCGTTCAAGATAATAACACCGGGTGCCAACTGCAGAGATCACGGCAATTTTCTTAAAACTAAGGCTCTTGGCAATCCGTTCCGCTTCATCGAGCAGGGCTGTTCCAAAACCGGCATGCTGGATGGCGCTGATCCTTTCTTGTCCAACCGGAAGAGATTGTCCATACACATGTACTTCCCGGATTAGGGCAGCCCCGGTAAGTTCCTCAATTCCCGGATCTGCAGCGCCTCGCCCTGGTAAACTAAGCCGTAAAAAACCAGCTAAACGATCATCTGGTGTATCGTAAGATAGAAAATGTTCTTCACAGCCGTTACTTTCATAAACCAAGTCATTTAGTTGCAGGTCGGCTTTCTCTATATCATCACCGCGAACTTCTCGGCAGCGGATGCACTGGCAAAACTCTCCTCGCTGCTTTAAGGTTGCCTGGATGTCCTGTCTCAAACTGGTCCTTTTGTTTCCTTCGACGACGTTATGAGAGGGAATATCCCTGATGATCCGATTAACCCGGCAGTAGCGTGGGATAGTTGGTTTTATATCCGCAATCAGATTAATTAACTCCTCCGTAGTATACGGGGTATACCCTCCCCTTTCCCAAACATTATAAAGCCCGGTTTTCTCCAGCAGCTGGGTGGGATAGATTTTTATCTCATCCGGTGAAAAGTCCTGCCAGAGACGGGTGAAATCCTTTCGATCTGAGTCCAGGGTAGCCCCCAGCAGGTTCGGCATCCAATGAAGGACGATCTTAAATCCGGCCGACCGCAGTAATGCCACCCCCTCTCGGGCTTGTTCAACCGTATGCCCCCGGCGATTCAACTTCAGGATGTGATCATCAAGACTCTGAATCCCAAGCTGGACCTTGGTGACTCCATATTTTCTCATCCGGGCAAGTTCAGCGGGTGTGATTAAATCAGGCCTGGTCTCCAATACTAAACCAACATTTTTATGTCTGGCCTGTTCGTTGATTTCTTGGGCCTGGACCAGCGTGTCCGCATCTACTCCGTTCATGGCATCGAAACAGCGTTTAATAAACCAGGTTTGATATTCCTCTTGATAAGCCGTCCAAGAGCCTCCCAAAATAAGCAGCTCGATTTTATCGGTTGGGTGACCGATCTCATGGAGGGCTTCTATCCGGGAAGCCACCTGGGTATAAGGATCATAGTGATGAAACAAAGCCCGCATCGCTCCGGGTTCATCCGGGAGATAGCTAACCGGCATTTGTTCATAATCAGGGCAAAAAATGCACTGTCCTGGACAGGGAAAAGGTTTGGTAAGCACGGTGACTGTAGTCACACCAGACAGAGTCCGCATGGGTTTTAAACGGATCTTCTTTAGCAAATCGCGGTCTTCCAGGCGGATCCCGTCCCGGACCTGGTTGCGGTAGGCTGTTATCAAGGTATGTTTACTTAAAAATCCAGCTCCTCCGGGAAGCGGATGCTGCCTGATCGCTTTAAAAACATCCGTTCCAGCCTCAATTTCCTTTAAGGTCAGATCCGCCAGATGGAGTTCCTGATCAGAATAGGCGGGTGAATTGCTTGATTTTCCCTCAGTATGTTTGTTTGCCATAAGTTTCTACCACCACTAAATGAAAGAAAGGGGGTACAAAAGCCGTGCTGCTGATCGTAGCGTATAATAAAGCCATGAAATCAGAGACTGCTGAAAAGATTCTCTCCCTCAATTATCAATTTTACCAAAGCTTCGCTGAAGATTTTTCGGAAACCAGGCAGCGCCTGCAGCCGGGGGTGTTAAATCTCATCCCTCGATTTCAGCCAGAAATCCGTATTCTGGACCTGGGCTGCGGGAATGGAGAACTTGCCGCCGAGTTAGCCAGGCAAAATTTTTCCGGCAGCTACCTGGGCACAGATTTCAGCTCCAAATTGCTTGATAAGGCAGCTCAAAAACTACCTGCCGACTTTCCAGCTAAATTTATCCAGGTAGATCTGGCAGCTCCTTCCTGGAAGGGTATTCTGCCTGGTCCCCCCTATGATCTTGTACTCTGTTTTGCAGCCCTCCATCATATTCCGGGGCATTCAGTACGGCTGGCAGTCTGCAGGAAGGTACGTGAGTGCCTGTCTGAGCGGGGATTGTTTTACCATTCCAACTGGCAGTTCCTAAAAAGTGAGCGGCTCAAAAAAAGGATCC
>CAZUMG010000028.1:0-14208 GCA_964621895.1 uncultured Anaerolineales bacterium
TCCAGATACATACTATCCGGTTCATCTCAATTTGATTCGTCTGGGTCGGGAAACCTGCAGAGCCCGACAACCAAATTGCCCGGATTGTCCCCTAAACAAAATCTGCAATTATTATGAAAATCTCACTACCCATCCAGGCTAACCCCATCACCAGATGCTCTTTCTGGATTGCAGTCCTGATCTTTTCCTTACAAATTTTGACTGCTTGCCAGCAAGTGCCCCAGAAATTTGCTCTCAGCACAAATCCAACAGCTTCGGTTAATCCCCCAGCGGCGGTTCTACCTGCTCCCTCTGAAACGGCAGCCCAGGAAGATCAATTATTGACACCTTATCCTCAGCAAACCCCCAGCAGTGAGTATTACACTGTGGTAGGAATCGAAGCGGAGGATGTCTTAAATATCTATCAAAATCCATGGATGGATTCGAGCATTATCTATCAAATATCGCCAACCGGAATATTTATCAAACCTGAAAGCGATATCCTGCTAATGGATAAAGCCAACTGGATAAAAGTAGCCTACCGGGGCCAGCAGGGATGGGTAGATTATTCTCATCTAGCTGAGCAAAAAGGCGTTGTGCCAGAAGAATTGATTAAACTCGGACAGTTTGTCGTTCACACTTTAAAATCAAGGCACTATGAGCTGCTAGCTGATGTCATTCACCCAGATTATTGTGTCCGCTTTTCTCCCTACGCCAACCTGAATGAAACCAATCAAACCTTATGTGCTGAGGATTTCCCCCGGCTAGCATCTTCGGATCAGAAACTTAACTGGGGAAGTTTTGATGGAACTGGCAGTCCTATTCTGATGACTCTTTCGGAATACCAACAAAGATTTGTTTATGATTCCGACTATTTCCAACCCCAGACCATCGGCTTTGATCAAGAAGTCAGTTATGGCAATCTGATCAATAATATCCGCGATATATACCCAGATGGTAAGATAATTGAGTATTATTTTCCCGGTTTTGATCCCCAATATGGAGGTATGGATTGGAGAAGTTTAACCCTGGTGTTTATTCAAGAGGAACAGGCCTGGTATTTGACAGCAATTGTCCATGGAGAATGGACTATCTAGCGGATCAAATCAGGATTTGAACCTATTCACTCATCAGTCCAGATAACTTTCCCAATAAAAACCCATGAAAAAAAGTTTTTACCAACTTGTAGTTTTGGTTATCTTGATAGGCACCCTGTTTATTAGCGGAAGGTATTTGTTATCTAACAGGGGATCAGAACTGACCGGTGAACAGGCTGCAGATCAAACCCCTAATTCTGAGAGCCCACCCGCACTGCCAGCTGTACCCTCCTCGACGCCAATCATACCGCCACTGCAGAGCTCAATTACGGGAGATGTGGAATATTTTTATGGTGATTGGGAGTCAGCCATAATCAGCTATGAAAAGACTCTTGCGAATGCCACTACACCAGAAGAGGGCAGCTCCGCATTATTAGGTCTTGGAAAAGTTTTTTATCTAAAGGGAGACTATCAGAAATCCCTTGATTATTTGCGCTTGCTGGTGGCCAGTTATCCTGACTCAGTTATTGTACACAAAGCATATTTTGCCCTTGCAGAAACTTATCAGGCACTGAACCGCTACCTTGAAGCGGCTGATGCCTACACCCTTTATCTGGGGAAGCGTCAAGGCATTCTGGATTCATTTATTCAACAAAGAAGGGGAGATGCCCTGTCCTTAGCGGGGGAATCTAATAAAGCCATCGAAGCCTACCAAGCAGCAATTGCTGCCGGTAGTGGAGCCGACCTATACACCTTGCAGCTTAAAATTGGTCAGGAATATGCAGCTTTACAAGATTACAACACTGCTGTCGTCACCTATAATGATGTTTATACCCAAACTTCCAATGATTACGAGAAAGCCCGGGCAGATTACTTACTTGGTCTTGCTTATATGGAACTTGGACAAAATGATCTGGCTGAATCTGCCTTTCGGGACGCTGTGCTCCAGTTCCCATTGAGCTATGATTCCTATCTGGCTCTTGTGGAGATAGTCAATAATGGCTTTGAGATCAATGACCTTGATCGTGGTTTGGTAGATTATTTTGCAGGCCAATACAGCTATGCTGTAGAAGCCTTTGACCGCTATCTCTCTGGTCCGGACGCAGCCGATCGGGGTACAGCTCTGTACTATAAGGGATTTTCCCTGCGCGCCATGGAACGGCATGAAGAAGCTATCCTGGCCTGGGATGATTTAATAAAAAATTTCCCGGACCATGCCTATTATGATGAAGCCTGGGAATTTAAGGCTTACTCGTTGTGGTTTTATCTCGATCGTTATAACGAAGCCAGTCAGGTACTCCAGGACTTTGTCAGCAGCAATCCATACCACCCGAGAGCGGCCGAATTCTTGTTTGATGCTGCTCGGGTTGAGGAATTGACCGGTGATCTGGTAAATGCATCTGCCCTCTGGAAACGGGTTTTTAATGAATATCCAACCTCACCTTATGCAAATCAGAGTTTATTTAATAGCGGGATCTGCCAGGTTCGGTTGCATGCATATGATCAGGCTTTAGGGATACTCTCCACATACCGCGACGCATCCCAGAATTTTGAAGAACTATCCCAGGCTTTATTTTGGATTGGGAAGATTTATTCATTCCAGGGAAATTCTGAGGCTGCCGATGCTGCCTGGAGTGAAGCTGCAAATGCTGATCCGACCGGTTATTACAGCGAAAGGGCCCGGGATCTACTCCTGGATCGGGCTCCGTTCACTCCTCCACAGGATTATGACATTGGATATGATGTTCTAGCTGAAAAGGAGCAAGCTCAAGAGTGGATCAAGGAAACCTTCTCCATTCCTCAGGAAACCAACCTAGACAGCCTGGGACTGCTCAGCGAGGATCCCCGGATCATCCGAGGAACTGAATTATGGGAGCTGGGTTTGTACTCTGAGGCAAGAGCAGAATTTGAAGAGCTCAGAAACGAGGTGAGTTTTGATGCAATCAGCAGCTACCGATTGGCAAATTATTACCTCGAACTGGGATTATATCGGCCAGCGATCTTTGCTGCCCGATCGGTCCTGAGCGCTGCCGGAATGGATGATGCCCAAACCATGAATGCGCCTGCCTACTTTAACCACATCCGTTTTGGCTCTTATTACAGTGAGCTGGTCATCCCTGCTGCGCAAGAGTACGGTTTCCATCCCCTGCTATTATTCAGTATCATCAGACAGGAATCCCTCTTCGAAGGTTTTGTGCGCTCGACTGCCGGTGCCCGCGGTCTCATGCAAATTATCCCCAGCACAGGTGCGGAAAGAGCAAATAAAGAAGGCTGGCCTCCGGATTACAGTGATGAGGATCTTTATCGCCCACTGGTCAGTATTAAACTGGGGACAGCGTATCTGAATTTTCTACGATCCTATTTTGATGGTGATATGTTCGCTGCCCTGGCAGCTTATAATGCAGGTCCAGGGAACGCAACCATCTGGCTGGATGAATCTGGAGGAGATCCGGACCTTTTCCTGGAAGTCATCCGATTTTCAGAAACCCGAACATACCTGCAAAATATATCTGAAATTTTTGCCATTTACCGCAGGATCTATTCACAATTCCAGTAATGCTTCGGACTCGTTTGCCATGGATTTCAGCTGGATACTTAAGGCCGTTTTCCCAGTACTAGATTAAATTCCATGGTTTTATCACCACGAAGGGCTGAAATTGTCACCTGGTCCCCGGGTTTTTTATAGGTTAATAAATAGCCCATAAAATCTTCAAAATTATTTACCTTTTGATCATCAATCCCGATGATTAAATCGCCGCCTTTCGGAACAGATGAGCCAGCCTCTGCGCCTACGATACCAGCCTTATCGGCAGGACTTCCGGGGGTAACTTCCAGCACATATACACCAGTCGATTGAGACAGGTCAAGTTCCTCTTGGACAAATAAACTGACTTCATTCAAAACCTGGACTCCCACATAAGGGGAATCGTGATAACCAACAGCAATTAAATCGGGAACGACGTTTTTAGCAGTATCAATGGAGATAGCAAACCCCAGACCTGAATTTACCGGTTGTCCGGTTACGTCAATATTGGTGGTGCTGATGGCCGAGTTAATCCCAATCACCTCTCCATTCAGGTTAATCAAGGGGCCACCAGAATTCCCGGGATTAATCGCTGCATCAGTTTGAATAATATTCCCGTTGGCAAAAGATCCCCCACCAGGGGCAGAATGTGCTGAGGACAAAGTGCGCCCGAGAGCAGAGATAATGCCTTGAGTCATTGTACCGTTCAAGCCCTGGGGATTCCCAATGGCAATCACCGATTCTCCAACAGAGAGATCCTGATTATTTCCCAGTGTTAGGACCTTAAGTTCCGGAGGCAGTTGATCCAATTCAAGAACAGCCAGATCGGTATCAGAGTCAGAACCAAGGACAGTCGCTCGGGTTTTAAAACCGGATGGAAAGTCAACTTCGAGATCAGTTGCGGATTCAACAACATGGAAGTTGGTTACAATATGACCTGCTTCATCCCAGACAAATCCTGTTCCTAAACCTCCCCCATCCTGGGTTAATGACCGAATAGCAACAACACCAGGGTTAATTTCCCGATAGAGCTCAGGCAGGTCCCCTTGATCAAGGACGACCGTGCTGATGGTGGTAACAACTTCGTCCTTGATATCCGTGGCTGGCTGTCCAAAGAAAGTTTGCGGGTTAAATTGACAGGCCAAAGAACTGAGAACTAACATTAAAACCACCAAGAGGAGGGCAGATCGCTTTTTCATTTTTAATCCTTTTCATTCCTGCAAAGAACCGGGGTTGCTGAGCCGGCTTGTATCTAAGCTTTGCAGGATGATCATTAGCTTAGCTATTTTATATTAAACTTACACCCAATGATAGGATTAGGCAATCTCACCCCTAATGAATTTAATAAAAATATAATATTGATCCATAAATATTTCTGGATAATATGATTTAGGATAACATCCTGAAAAAAATTGTTGCGTAGGGATTAAAAAGCCTCCTCAAGCAGTTGTTCTGCTTGAGGAGGCTTTCATCAAAGGAGGAAACAGTGATAAAGTTGTATGATTATCCCGTCTCGAAAATAATCATATCAGAAGGCCATCAGTATGCATCAGTACAAGCTCACCGAATATGTATGACCTTCATCATAATCGGAAAAACACCCCTTTAATTCACAAGATTGAGGGCAAAATCTAGTGCCATTGCCAATATCTTCCCCTTGTTGTAAAATCTTTTAGAAGCTTTTTGCCCTCGTAGCTCAGTGGATTAGAGCACTTGCTTGCGGAGCAAGGGGTCGCGTGTTCGAATCACGCCGGGGGTGCTTAAAACGGAGCGGGAATTCCCGCTCCGTTTTTAGAAAGCAGGGTGTTATTATTTATTATCTGGAATACTCGATGAGGAGGAGAAACTGATGAACAAAATTGCCATTGTCACTGATAGTACGGCCTTACCCTCAGAAATTGCTAAGAAATTTGACATTACAGTTATTCCTTTATCCGTGATTTGGGATGGGGAATCCTATGCTGATGGGGTTGATATCACTCCGACTGAATTCTATAACAGGCTAGCAAAAAGCGATACAATGCCCAGCACCTCGCAACCGCCTGCAGCGGCTTTTAACGCTTGTTTCAAAGAACTACTTAAGCAAGGGAAAGATGTCATTGCGATATTAATATCCTCAGGCATATCTGGAACAGTCAACTCCGCATTACAAGCTAAACAAGAGATTGGCTCAGAGAGGATCTCGGTGGTTGATTCAAAAACAGCTGCCACAGCGACTGGCCTGCACGTATTGGCAGCCGCTCGTAAAGCGGCAGCAGGGGGTTCTTTAAAGGAAGTTACCGAAGTTGCCCTCCAGGCTCAGAGTCATACTGATGTAGTTTTTGCTGTCGATACACTCGAATTTCTCCATAAAGGCGGTAGAATCGGGGGAGCGAAACGGTTTTTAGGCTCGATGCTTAATATAAAACCAATCCTGGAAATGAAGGATGGGCTAATCGAGCCGGTTGATCAGGTCCGCACCCATAAACGTGCTTTGGAACGACTAATTACCCTGGTGGAAGAAAAAGCCAACCATGAGAAACCTTTGCGATTAGCAGTATTTCATTCCAACGCCCCAGACCAAGCTCAAGCTCTGTTGGTTGAGGTTGAAGAGCTGCTATCTCCTGATGAAATATTCCTCGCGGAACTTAGCCCGGCCATTGGTACCCATGTTGGACCAGGTACCCTCGCTATAGCCAGCATGCATGGTATGTAATTGGAGTTATATTTCAAAACCATGGGGCGTATTTCTACCATTCGTATCCTCTCTTACAGAAAAGTGTTGTAAATTTCGTATTTTAATGAAATCATTACAACTTCTGGAAGAGAGGTACTATGTCAAAAGTAGCCATTGTCACTGATAGTTCACCGTATATCCCGGATAAGATCATCAAAGAGAACCAGATTCATGTCGTTCCCCTGACAGTCATCTGGGGTGAAGAACATTATTACGATGGGGTTGATATCACACCGGTCGAGTTTTACCAGCGCTTGAAGACCGCCAAGGTAATGCCCAGCACATCTCAGCCATCGGTAGCAGATTTTGAGGTGCTTTTCAGATCTCTCAATGAAGATGGTTATGATATTCTCGCCGTCCTGTTGTCCGAAGCTCTTTCAGGCACAATCTCTTCGGCTACCCAGGCGAAAAAACTGCTCCCTGAAGCAAACATTGAAATAGTGAATTCTAAAACCCTGGCGATGGCATTGGGTTTCCATGTCCTGGCAGCAGCCAAAGCAGCCCAACAAGGCGCCTCGCTGGCGGAATGCAAACGAATCGCCGAAGAAGCCCGGGACCATTCTGGAGTTATCTTTGTACTGGATACCCTGGAGTTCTTACACAGGGGTGGAAGAATCGGGGGAGCGCAGCGTTTTGTGGGAAGCTTATTAAATGTAAAACCCGTTTTGGCGATTGAAGATGGCTTGATTGTCCCCCTGGATTCGGTTCGGACCGAGAAAAAAGCCCTTGAACGCATTGTTGAATTAATTGTTAATAGAACCGAAGGGCATAAAAATATCCGGCTGGCAACCCTGCATGCCAATAATCCTGAAACTGCCCAATTTATTCTCGATGAAGCCTCCAAAAGATTGTCTCCAATAGAACAGGTTTTTTCAGAAGTAAGCCCGGTGATTGGGACCCACGCCGGACCAGGAGCGGTAGGTTTAGCATACCTGGTAGATATGTAACTTCTTAACTTAACCAAGTATTGAAATAAATAACGTCTGGTCAGAACTCTGACTGGACGTTTTATTTTATGGGATGGTACACTATCCCCCAGATAAACAACCCTTGCAATACAAGGATTACCATGAGTGGTGACTATAATCAAAATTCGGAAAACAAACCCCCACTTCAAGAGGATATAGCTATCCTGGAATTTACAGCCCAGATTTATCCGGACAACCGCCGGGTTAAAGTCAGCTTCCTTTTATCGCCTTTTAAAAGTAATCCCAATGCATCCTTAACGCTAACCAACCAGGGGGGTGTGCAGCTCGCCGGAGTGAGCATTGTAAATATTTTCGTACCTGAGAATGAAGTCACTCTCCATATTCCGGCAAATGAGAATAAAACTGGTACGTATAGCATCGAGATGACCTTGTTTTATCTGGAAGAAGCTGCCCTTAATGGTGATGGTGATCAGAAGATTTCCTTAAGGCAAATACCCATAAAAACCATAACAACCTCATTATCCCTCCCGTGACGATAATTTACCCCCCCGAATATATCACTGCTATTAACCAACTTCTGAAAGAAGAGTCAGCTCAGTTTTGGGATAGCATTACTTCACTTCCTGCGTACTCCGGGCTTAGAATCAATCCATTAAAAACCGAGAAGAATCTTCTGGTAGAGGGTTTACAGGTTGAGTTACAGCCGTTAGCCTGGGCAGATGACGGGTTTCAAATTCCCCCGGGCAGCCGCCTGGGAAAACATGTCTTCCACGCTGCGGGTGCCTATTACCTCCAAGAACCCTCTGCGATGGTACCGGTGACTGTATTGAATCCTCAACCGGGGGATTTAGTCCTAGATCTATGTGCAGCGCCAGGCGGAAAAACCACCCAAATCCAATCCCAGATGAATAATCAAGGATTTTTGTTGGCCAACGACGCGAATCCCCGGCGAGTTGAGTCACTTGGAAGAAATGTGGAACGCTGGGGATCCAGAAACACTTCTATTACATGTGAAACTCCCCAGCGGTTAACAGAACATTTTGGGGCTTTTTTTGATCGGGTCCTGGTAGATGCACCCTGTTCTGGGGAAGGTACCTTTCGGGCAGAGCCTGGTGAAATTAAAAAATGGTCGATTAATTTCACTACCCGCTGTGGAGCAAT
Source organism: uncultured Anaerolineales bacterium (assembly GCA_964621895.1). Classification (GTDB taxonomy): domain Bacteria; phylum Chloroflexota; class Anaerolineae; order Anaerolineales; family UBA11858; genus B10-G9. The sequence continues at coordinate 8,347 of CAZUMG010000028.1, forward strand.
CCAGGATGAGATTCTCTGGTTTGCCGGGAAATTGGTTCGTCCCGGGGGGATCCTGGTGTACTCCACCTGCACTTTTAATCAACATGAAAACGAAGGATCGATTGAGCGTTTTTTAATGAATAACCCGGATTTTAGCCTTGATTCAATTCCCCACGTCCCAGGGTTCCGGTCTGGGATTCCTCTGCCCGGCTCTGCTCACTATGATCTTACCCGGACAGTCCGCATCTGGCCTCATCAGGCTACAGGGGAAGGTCATTTTATAGCCAGATTGGTGAAATCAGGGCATTCCCTTGGTTCCAGAAAAGTAAACGAAACAGCCAAACGAGGGATGGATTCAGACCAGATAGAAAGCTATTCAAATTTTTTTAACACCACCATGAACCTGACCCCGAGTACCAACGATTTTGCTCCTGGGATTGCCAGGCTGCAAGCTTACGGCAATCAGCTTTACCTGGTACCCCCGCATTCTCCATCCTTGGAAGGTCTGCGGGTTCATCATTGGGGCTGGTGGTTAGGTACATTTAAAACTGATCAATTCATCCCCAGCCCGGCGCTGGCATCTGGTATAACCAGGGAAGATTCCCAAAAAGTGTTAGAATTTCCAGTAGACGATCCAGGCCTGAAATCTTATCTGCGTGGATCACCAATCAGGTCTCTCCAAGAAACCGGGGATCCCGGTAAATGGGTGTTAATTTGCGTGGGAGATTATTCCCTTGGATGGGGAAAAATAATCACAAACCAATTAAAAAGTTATCTCCCTAGTTGGCTGCGAACCAATTAGGATGAGCAGGAAAATCTCATGATGAATAACGACTCAACGGATTTTGGACAACAAAAACCAGCCTCAAGGTTTCCTGCTAACTTAATTCTAGTAGTCATTGGAACAATCTTAATCATCACCGCAGTGGTTTTTTATCCTGATGCAAGTCTCAGGATGAATCGACAATTAGATGAGGAATCGATACTTACTTCCTCCCCAGAAGAAAGCACAGCAGAAAAAGCTACTCCAACCCAAACACCCGCTCCCACAGCCACACAGGAATACACGCCAACACCTGAAATCTTTGCAAATACATCTCAATTTGGCATCTTAGTCTTATCAATCCGGGAAGGAAAAGATGCTCACCTATTTGTGTATCAACCCTTCCTCGACAATGAAAATGGAAGCGGGTATTCGGCTCTACCCATTACGCGGATCACTTCAGGCCCTCACCAGGATATCGCTCCTTCCATCAATCCAGATGGCACAAAAATAGCCTTTTCGTCAAACAGGGACGGTCCCTGGGATATTTATATTTTCAACCTGCTATCAGGGGAAATCCGGCGATTTACTGAGACCCAAGCCTATGATGGAAATCCAACTTGGTCACCTGATGGAAAATGGCTGGCCTATGAAAGCTACCAAATAAATAACCTAGATATCTTAATTCAAGACCTCGATCAAACCAGCGGTCCGATTTCTCTAACCAACCATCCTGCTGCCGATTACGCTCCCAATTGGTCTGGACAAGGTCGCAAGATCAGTTTTATTAGCACCAGAAACGGGACCCAAGAAATCTGGTATGCAGATCTTGACTCTCCCCAGGACGATAAAGCAGTTCGTGTTCCCGGGGTGCCTGGTATGGAAATAAAACACCCAACCTGGACTGCAGATGGCAGATATTTGACCTGGTCGGTTGTTACTTATGAAGGCAATCATACCTTGTTAACCTGGGATTCAACCCACCCTGACCTGGATCCAATTCTTACTGGATCAGGGGATTGGCCTCTGTGGAGCGGGGGAGGAGAGATTCTCTATACAGCCCTTAATAATCCCTATGATACTTACCTGACAGCATATCCGGGCTTCAAGGATCAGAACCAGGTCATGATGCCGGCGGTAAAGCTGCCAGGTTCCTTGGAAGGAATCAGCTGGGCCAAACAGATTTCCCTGGCCGCTTTACCAGATGATGATCCTGAATTAAAGCCAACCCCACTGTGGAAACCGGCTCTGCATCAAGAGGATTCTTCTTCAGATGGGAAAGAGAAATTGATCCAGCTGAGGAATCTCGATGCTCCCTCTCCTTATTTTATTCAGGATGCTTTAAGTACATTTTCTCCCCTTCGCCAGGAAACCCGGAATCTTGCCGGTTGGGATTTCCTCTCAACCTTGGAAAACGCCTATACCCCTCTCGATAAGCCTATAGAGCCCGGGGTTAATCTAGACTGGCTTTTTACCGGGCGGGGTATGACCATCAATGATATTCCAAGATTGGCGGGGTGGCTGGTTGTCCTCAAAGAAGATTTCGGAGATCAGACTTTCTGGCGTGTTTATATTCGCACCAGTGACCAGCAGGGTCTCCAGGGCAAACCTCTGCAAAGGTATCCCTGGGATTTTAATGCCCGCTATTCAGGGAATAATGCAGATTATGAAAATGGGGGTTCCATCGCCCAAACAATCCCAGCTGGATATTGGCTTGATTTTACTGAACTGGCAGCAGCCTATGGCTGGAAACGGTTCCCATCAGAGACTTACTGGCAGTTTTCTGAATCCGCCTCTCGATATCAATATTTTGCGTTTACACAGGATTTGAGTCTGCGAACAGCTTTGCTCCAGCTTTATCCACTGGAATCAATACAGGGGCTGGGAAAATCAGCAAATCCCTGATTCAAATATGATAAATTGCTGCAGTGTTTCACCACCATTGAGCCGGAAAGCAGGAATGATAGTCCTCGTCCTGACAATCCTGCTGGTAAACACGGCTGTCCTGGTTGGCTGCCAGAACCCAATCTCAGATCAAGACAAATCTTTTACTCCCACGATCGTTCCACTCAGCTCAACACCCTCAAATCCTACAGAGACTCAAGTCAGTTTGAACCTGACTACCCCGACACCCACATCAGTGCCGGATTTCAGCCCAACTCCCTCACTTATTCCTGCTACTCCTGATTTTTCCTTCCCCCCGGATCCAAAAGGCGCTTTCAATGCCTGGCGGCCGCCAGTTTATCCGGTACCCTGGGTGCCCAGTATCCAGGACCATTTTTATTTCTCAAACCCGATCGCTGCTTTTGATATCGAATCTGCTTTTTCAACTTATGGATATGGAGATGTTTTTTTTGATGATGTAGTTCACACAGGAATTGACATCCCTGGGGACATTGGCACACCAATCCTGGCAGCTGGGGCAGGAAAAGTCATCTATGCGGGCCAGGGAGTATATCGAGGAGGAAACAACGTCTTTGATGACCCATATGGAAAAGCTGTTGTCATTGAGCATTCTTTCAGTTTCCAGGGTAAGCCGCTGTTTACCCTTTATGCCCATCTGGATGAAATTCTTGTTCGAGTAGGTCAGGTGGTTAAATCCGGAGAGCGAATAGGGTTAATGGGTAAGACTGGAAAAACTACCGGACCCCACCTGCATTTTGAAGTCAGACTGGGGGAAAATGAATATTTTTCAACCCGCAATCCTGACTTATGGTTATCCCCCCCGCAAGGATGGGGTGTCCTGGTTGGCCAAATTTTAACGTTTGAAGGCAGAGTAAAAGAACAACAGATTGTATATTTGCACAGGAGCAACGAGGATCTAAGCGGGGATGATACAGATAATCGATTATGGATTGGAAAATCCTATCAAAACCAGGCAATCAATAGTGATCCCTACTATAAGGAAAATCTAACCATTGGTAATATCCCGGCGGGGATTTATTTAGTAACCATACCGGTTACCGAAATTGGTGTTTCCTACCAGGAGCAAATTGAAATAAAACCCGGCCAGGTAACTTATATAAAATTTAATCTCTGGCGGGGTTTTTCCAATGAAATACCTCCAACACCAGAAGTACTATTTTCACCATCCCCTTGACGCCTAGAACATTTGTGCTACACTACAATTAAGCCTGTCAGGCGGATTTGGATTATTTTTAGAGGAGGCATTGATGGCGGAAGATCCACGGAAAACAGCTTTAGATAAAACCCTTCAAGAAATTACTAAACGTTTCGGAGAAGGAGCAATCATGAAACTGGGGGATGCGCAAAGCATGGCTGTTGATGTGATCCCCACGGGTACCTTATCCCTTGACCTCGCTTTAGGTGTAGGGGGAGTGCCCCGGGGTAGAGTAACCGAAATTTATGGTCCTGAGGCATCAGGAAAAACCACAATCTGTCAGCATATCGTTGCGGAAGCCCAAAAACAGGGTGGGACGGCTGCTTTTATCGATATGGAACACGCCCTGGATCCAGCCTACGCAGCGCGAACCGGGGTAGATATTGATAACCTTTTAATCTCGCAGCCTGATACTGGTGAGCAGGCCCTGGAAATAGCCGAATCCCTGATTCGCTCCGGTGCTGTGGATGTCATTATTATTGATTCTGTAGCCGCCCTGGTACCCCGGGCGGAGATAGAGGGAGATATGGGCGATTCCCATATGGGATTAATGGCCCGCTTAATGTCTCAGGCGCTCAGAAAATTATCCGGTGCTATCAAACAAACCAATACCTGCCTGATATTTACAAACCAGCTCCGCGAGAAAATTGGAGTGGTCTTTGGAAACCCCGAAACAACTCCAGGAGGGCGAGCCCTAAAATTTTACAGCTCCATCAGGTTGGATGTACGGCGAATTCAGTCGATTAAATCAGGGACGGATATCATTGGCAGCAGGACCCGGGTCCGGGTGGTAAAAAATAAAGTTGCTCCACCTTTCAGGACAGCGGAATTTGATATCATGCACGACGAAGGAATATCCCGATCAGGAGATATCCTGGATCTGGCTGTTGAAGTTGGTGTAATAGAGAAACGGGGCTCCTTTTATTATTATGGTGATGATCTGCGGATTGCGCAGGGACGGGAAAATGCCAAAGAATACATGAAAGCAAACCCCGATTTCGCCCTGGAAGTTGAAAACGCTATCAGGGCTTTAGTCCTGGATCGATCCCCATTCGAGGATGATAGTGACCCTGGAGAAGAAACCCCCGAAGATATCCAGGAATTGGATTAAGTTATTCCAAATAATCTGGATTCTTATTATCCTGCTACTAATCCTGAGTGCTGGCTGCCAGACAGCTTCTTTAGCTGGGACAGCGACTCCGGAGGCGCTTTTCATCCCTCCGACCGCTGATCCGGTCTTGGCCTACTATGCAGGATCTCCGGAAATCCCCCTCCCCACCAGGCAGGCAAATTGTGTAAACCAACTCCGATTCCTGGAGGACCTGACCATCCCTGATGGTACGGAAGTCCATCCCGGTGAGAGAATTACCAAACGCTGGCTGATTAAAAATGAAGGAAGTTGTAACTGGGATCAATCCTATTCAATGCAGTTAATTTCAGGATTGGCGTTAGGAGCAGCCAAGATCCAACAACTCTATCCTGCTAGCCAAAATGCAAAGGCTATCCTGGAGATCGGATTCACGGCGCCTGATAATACCGGTCGGTATAATTCCTGGTGGCAAGCCTTTGATGCCAATAGTCAGCGATTTGGCGACCCGGTTTATCTTGAAATTTCGGTAGTAGATGAATAATTTTCGGCAGGAGATCTAAACATGGGTGAATTTCCATCCAGTGTCCAGCGGGTCCTCGCTGTCCTAAACTCCCTTGATTTATCCACGGAGTTTAAGGAATTACCGGACAGCACAAGAACAGCTAAAGAAGCCGCCAAAGCCGTCAATTGCCATGTTGACCAAATTGTTAAATCCCTGGTATTTCAAACCCAACCAGGTGGTTTGCCTGTATTGATCTTAACCAGCGGATCGAATCAGGTCGATGAAAATCATGTTAGCGGAATAATCGGGGAAAGAATCCGCTTTGCACCTGCTGACTTTGTTAGGAAGCACACTGGATTTGCAATCGGCGGGGTGTCCCCATTCGGGTTAAAAACGAAAATTGCTAT
>CAZUMG010000028.1:14308-15927 GCA_964621895.1 uncultured Anaerolineales bacterium
TCATCATTCATTTCAATGGCTAAAAATTGGCAGTATTCAACACAGGATCCGCAGCCTTCACAGAGATAAGCATCGACATAGGATGTATACCCGGAAGCCATCAACATGGGGGTCCCGTTCCTGTGCGCCTGGAAAGCTCCACAACAACAGGAACAGCAATTACAGATCGCATAAAAGCGATTTAACATAGCATCTTTAAAAAAGGCATGGGAGACATGTCCTCGATCATGCTCCGCCTGAAGAATCTCGATGGCTTCTGTAGAAGAAATCAGCCGGGCTTTTTTTGGCTGGTGAGTGAGGATAAAACTTGCAAAGGGATCTCCCACGATGAGGCAAACATCCAGGGGTGTACAGGGATTGGGTCTGGAAGCCCGGCAGGGACACTCCAGGACGACAATCCTCTCCGGATTATGGAGAATGATATCCTTCGCCCGGGTGAAGGGAATAATTTGCTCCAAATCTTTCAGCACGATTTCTTCCTGAATGGATACCAGCCGTTTTGCCTCTTCAACCGGTACGACCTTACCATGGTAGCCGTTTGCAAAAGCAATATTAGAGTCTGCTGGTTGATCCTTCTGGAAAGGTGACAGAATAGCTGAAACCAGCATAAAGAGGGGTCTTAGCAGCCGGGATAGACGATGTTCCCCTAATGCTACCCCAATATATAAATATGGCCACTTACCATACAGGCAACCATGCAGAAAATCATAAAAGGAGTAATCCTCAGTCCGTTTTCCTTCTTGATAAAACTCCCGGGTAGCCTGCTTAAATAAAGTAATTTTATCAACGCCCATGAGATACCCCTGCCTTAGTCTCGCGGTTGATTCTTTTTGTTAATCATATTGTAATGCACTTCACACGCGAAATAAACAAAAGGACGTATTTTTAATCATACGTCCTTTTATCAAAAAAAGGGGTTGATAATCACTCCCCGATCAGGAGGAGGATTGTTCTTGCCAACGTCTGGAAACCAGGCAGTAGGCAAACACAACCAGGGGGAGGGGTACTTCTTGGATAATTCTGATCAAAGCACCCCTTTTTAACAAACCGCGAGGATCTAGTTCACAAATAACCTGGTCCTGGCAATCCTTGATAACCCAGCTGCGGAATTTACTGCCCCCGGGATGCAGCCCATACTCCATGGAATCAAAATCAATTCGCGAAGCTCTGCTCAACCTGCCCCGGGGAGCTGCAGTTGAGAGAATCATTCCCCCTTGGCGTAGATCGTAATTGGATTTCCAAAAGCTGGTTTTTTTAATTAAAAGGTTGGATCCATCCGCTCCCTGGAATATTCCCTCGGTCCTTCCACTCCTAAGATTCAGAACGCCCAGCATTCCATTCGAAGTCATGAAGGTGTGTTCTGTAGTAAATGTTCCCTTTTCCAGGACTTCAATCAAATCAGCCCTCATTTCTTCATTAGTCATTCTTGGATTTTCCGGTCTCAGGATCAGAGGGTCGATTTGCCATATCTGCCATCGCAGTCATCCCCATTAATCCCCCCAAATTCATGGTATCAATCGCGCTGGAGGGAACTATCACCATTGCTCCTCGCTCTTTTAATCCTTCAAAGAGCATATTCATAGCCCTCAGGTGAAGAGCCGTGGGATTATTTTTGTAGG
>CAZUMG010000029.1:0-1759 GCA_964621895.1 uncultured Anaerolineales bacterium
TGTATTTCAGGAAGAAGCCAAACAGTACCTGGAAAATTCACCTTGATGGATAACCATGACCGGTAAAAATAAACAGCGCAGGCCAATTGGTATTTTTGACTCAGGGGTGGGAGGACTATCCGTCCTGAGGGAGGTTCAATCCCAATTGCCAGAGGAAGATTTGATTTATATAGCCGATCAGATCCATGTTCCCTATGGAGTTCGATCCCGGCAGGAGGTGCTGGCATACTCTGAAGGCATTGTCCGATATCTATTAGGTAAAAAAGCCAAATTAATCATCCTGGCCTGCAATACAGCATCGGCAGCCGCCCTGACCCAGCTGAGGATCAGGTATCCTGATCTTCCGTTTGTTGGCATGGAACCAGCGGTGAAACCGGCAGCAGAAGGTACCAGCACTGGTGTGGTTGGTGTTTTAGCAACACCGGCTACATTCCAGGGAGATTTGTATGCATCGACTGTGGAAAAGTTCGCTCGCGGCGTCAAAGTTCTCCAGGCTACCTGCCCGGGATTGGTGGATCAGATTGAAGCTGGCAAGATCCACGATCCGAGGACGCATGAAATTCTCGAAAAGGCGCTAAAGCCCATGCTGGATCAAGGAGTGGATGAAGTGGTATTGGGTTGTACTCATTATCCTTTTGTGATTCCTATCATCCAGGAAATTGTCGGAGATAGGGTCTGGGTCATAGACCCAGCGCCCGCAATTGCCAGGCAAACCGGGCGCGTATTATCCGGATACGGCTTGAGAGCGGAAGGGGAAAAAGGGGAACTGCAGGTATTAACCACAGGGGTTCCTGCAACCTTGCAGGATATCCTCGGTCAGTTAATCGGCTTAAAAACCCCGGTTGGTCATTTGACCTGGGAGAGGGAAAAGCTGCAGGAAATATAAGAAATTCCTTAGGATTTACTGATTCTTTCTACGACTAATTAAAACAGCTGACAATAAAGTGCCACCTGAAACGATAACTGCCAGGATGACGATGGTAGGATTTTTAGTTCTGCTCTGGAAACGCGGTTCGCTGATTGTTTTTTCAGTGGGAGAGGGAGTTGAGGGAATAAATTGAATTGCTGTTCCCTGAGGTGCGGCCGCTGAGGGAGTATGCGAGTAGCGAAGCGGTAAGGTGGCGCTTGGCTTACCAATTGGTGTGTTTGTTGGGGTATAGGAAGGTTGAATAATAATCTCATCACCCGGGTTCAATATGGCATTCTCTTCCAACTGATTGATTTCCCGGAGCTCTTCCAGGGAAATATTGTAAACGGCTGCAATTGTCCATAAAGTTTGCCCCTGGGCGATGATATGTTTTATGGTTCCATCGGACAAGGGTGTGGAAACCACAACTGGGACTGCTGTTGGGAATTCGGAGGATGAAGGTGTACCCGAAACCTGGGAATATTCAGGGGTAGGGACGGGATCTCCCACCCAGTAGCCGGTATCTACAGTATAAAAGACAGCATTTCCAGAATAAGCCACTCCTGCACCAATGTATTTATAACCGGGACCAAACATTGTGTTGTAATGAGCTGGGTCATTCCAAGAAGTATTGATGACCTCCCTGATAGACTGATTTAGCCCGTAGGCCACATTTTCTGAGATATAAATAGTTGACCCACCGCCGAATCCCGCCGCGTAAGCCCGGTCACGGGGACCGGAACCATCTGCGCTGTAGTGGGTCCAGGTACCAATCGAAGCTTGGTATTGGCTGTGCTGCTGGGCAATTTGCATTAAGGCAGGATGCGATTGTAAGGCTGCCAGACCCTGCTG
>CAZUMG010000029.1:1859-7539 GCA_964621895.1 uncultured Anaerolineales bacterium
GGGGTGGGATCCACATCGTACGCCATAGCCAGGTAATATGCGGTGTAATCGCCAAACTGAATTAGTGTCCACATTTGAGCCAGGCGCGATTTCCCTTTGGCCTGGATCAAATCTGTGCAGATTCCCTCAATCATCATATTTTTCCTGGTGAGTTCGATTCGGCGCTGATTTCGGGGATGGTTTTTCTCCGCTTGCAGAAACAAAGCTGTAGTTTTTAGCAAGACTTCTTCCGGGTTGATCACACCGGCCAGGGTGTTGTGATCCGCTTCTGGGAGGTCCTCATATTGTCCCCAGGCTTTGGCTACTTCGCTGATCTGCCCTTTCCAGCGTCTGGCTACAGGGGCTAATAAGTCTGCCCCAAAAACACTTACCCAGCGGTTGATTAACTGTCCGGCCAGGCGTTTGGCGGGATTTTGATAGTCAGGAAGTTCCGCTGCCAGAAGAGCTCGCTGTTTTTTCATTTCCTCTACAGTATCCTGCAGCTCCTTGATGGGATCCTGGACGAATCCCAGACGCATAAAAATATTCAGCAGCAAACAGAAAGAGTACCCAACTGCGGCTCTGGGTTGACCCTGGTGATGAAAAAGCCATAAATCAATTTTATTTTTTCGGGCTAAATCAGCTATTTTCCCGCCAGTTGAGATAACCAGCAGACTGCAGCCTCGCTCCAGGGCGGTCTCCATGGCTGAGAGGGTTTCTTCTGTATTTCCTGAGTGGGAAGAAGCAATTACCAGCGTCTCTGGACCAGCTACCCAGGCCGGGAGACCATAATCGCGATGAATATCGACAGATACAGAAGCCAGTGGAGAGACATAGGCTTTGAGTAAATCAGCCCCAATCGCAGAGCCGCCCATCCCGGCCACAATGACTTGCCTGACAGCGCTAAAATCCCCTAATGGAAGTGATGCGGCTTCATTCCAGGCGGTTAATAGTTGTTCCGGCAGCCCGTTAATTTCAGCCAGCATATTTTGTTTATCAAGTTTCGAAAAATTTTGATAAGCATTTAGATCCATCATTTACACCTTGTTTTCCTGTTTTTGAATGGACACATCAATCCATATTATCTGAATTTTTCACCCACTTAATTCTGATCGTTTCCCTCTTTTTTCTCTAGACCCTGCATTAAATCATAGATATCCCGACGCGACCAGCCTGATTTTAGGGCTAGCGTTTTGGCTGCCTTGCTGGGGCTGATTTGACCGGACTGGCTCATTCTCAAGATTTCTGAGTGGAGCTGATCTTCTGTCCATACCAGGGAATTAGTTCTGCCAGCAATCACCAGGGTAATTTCTCCTTTGGGCTGATTTTCAGTGAAATGTGTGTGAACCTCGCTTATTAAACCGCGTTTGATCTCTTCATGCAGCTTGGTAAGCTCCCGGGATACGGCAATTTCCCTGTCACCCAGGACGGAAAGACAATCCTCTAAAGCCGCCACCAGTCGGTGGGGCGTTTCTAGAAATACCAGCGTCCAGTGTATATCTTTGATTTGATCAAGAACCGCCAATCTAGCTCCTTTTTTACGAGGTAAATAACCCAGGTAGAGAAAGTTATCGGTAGGCAGCCCGGAAGCGGAGAGAGCAGCCACGGGAGCGCTTGGCCCTGGAATCGGGATGACCTGGTGCCCTTCCTTTATAGCAGCTTGGACCAGGTAATAGCCCGGATCATTGATTGCCGGTGTGCCTGCATCCGACACAAGTGCCAGGTCTTGTCCCTTGAGATGTTCCAGGAGGGTTTTACTCTTGGTTTCTTTATTATGATCATGATAGGCGGTCAATGGTGTGGTGATTTGATAGTGATCCAGCAGGATTTTGGTGGTGCGGGTATCTTCTGCGGCAATCAAGGGTGTTTCCTTTAATATTCTTGCTGCCCGGAAGGAGAGATCCTCCAGGTTACCGATAGGTGTGGCTACCAGGTAGAGCCTGCTCATTCCAGTTTGTCCTCCCGGGAAAGATTGGTTTTTACACTGCGGGCTAATTTGCGTCTTGATAGCATTACCTGCCTTTTACAGCCCAAACACTCAATTTTTATATCTGCGCCCAGCCGGATGACCTTCCAGCGGTCCTCTCCGCAGGGATGAGTTTTTCGCAGTTTTAGAATATCGTTCAACTCCAAATCTGGCAGCATGAGGGCATTATATCATTTTGACTCCCTTCTCCTTGTTATGTTGTTATCAGCTAAAGCAGCTGTCCTCATGATTTCCCGCAAATAGATATTCAACTGGGGGTTGATAATGTTAAAATCAAAGGCATGTTGGGAGACCCAAATTTATGAGAAACCCGAGAAAATCTGCGGTTATTGTTCTGGCAGTATTGATCTTAGCTGGATCACTAGTTTTGTCCCTGTTAATACCGCGATACCTGAGCTATCAACAAACCAGCGTAACTAATCCCCAAATTACCGAAGCGCAAGTTGAGCTGGAGGCGGTAACTCCCCCAAAATCCCTTGAGAAGAGTGGCCTGCAAACCAGAGCTTATTTGTATGAGTTCCAATGTCAGCAATATTCTTTTGATTTAGCCCTCTATAAAAGCATCTATGAATATTATGGCTCAATAAATAAAACCATCTATTACGATCGATCACCAGATAACTGGGAAACGAAATATTATTTGCAATTTGTTCAAAATGAAGAAGATAATGAAATCATTAACACAATCATTGATACAGTTTCCAAGCAAATCCGCCCGGTTAATGGGGATGACGTAGTGATTGCACTGACATCATTTGTGCAAAACCTGACATATGATTGTGATAAGCTTTTTAGTTATGAAAACGTGGATGATCATGACTATGAAACCAACTTTCCCTATGAAACTTTGTATGTACAGGGAGGTGTTTGCGGAGATACTTCCATACTTCTCGGTAAGCTGTTAAAAAACCTGGGATATGGTGCAGCCTTTTTATTATTTGATCAATCCAATCATATGGCTGTTGGAGTCCGCTGTCCGCTTGGGAATGCAAATTACTTGAAAGATGGAGTGGGATATTGTTATATAGAAACAACCGGAACGGCAAGAATAGGCGTTAAACCCGCTGGCCTTAAAGAAGAAATCCTGGATGATACCCAAAGCATTATCAAAATTTCTGAAGGGGAGTCATTTAATCGAATTGATGATTTTGCGCAAAACCGGCGGGAAGATGAACAGCTCTACGGTGAGAACATTCTGCAGTTTTCAACCTGTCAGGAAATTTCCCAGTATAAGAGCATCCATGAAAAACAATCCCAGCTGAGTGAATATGAAACTAGTTTGAACACTCTTGACCAGGAAATTGACCCGCTCTCCCAAAATCTGGAGGAAAAAATCCAACATTATCAAACCATGGGCTGTGAAGGGAAGGTATCGAGCTCCCTATTCCAAACCTGCCAAGAAAAATACAGGGAACTCAACGCTCTTCAACTAACTTATGAAAACCTTGTTGATCAATATAATGCCCTAATTGAGGAATACAACGCTTACTATGATAGCTACCGTGCGGATGTGGATATTTTTCAAGACTTGCTGGACTTGAATCACTCCAGCTGTCAACCGTATTTAACCGGGATGGATTCTGCTGATTAAAATCCAAATCCATAGGGGTAATTAAAAGGGATCCCGGCGCAATACACCTCTTTATTATCGACCAATAAAAGTGAAATGGTATAATCCCTGCCAGGAGACCACTTATGCTTAATCTCAATCCCGCGACGTTAATTTCGCGGATTATTGTCTTATTAACCGCTTTTTCAGTCCATGAGTTTGCCCATGCCTGGGCAGCTAATTATTTTGGAGATAAAACCCCCAAACTTAATGGCAGGTTAACCTTGAATCCTTTTGCTCACCTGGATCCGATGGGTTCCTTGCTGTTAATTGTGGCTGGTTTTGGCTGGGCAAAACCAGTCCCGGTAAATCCTTATACACTGCGTCAGAAATCCCCATCCGCGATGATGTGGGTTGCTCTGGCAGGCCCGCTCTCCAATTTATTAATGGCAATCCTGGCCGCTCTCCCGTTCCAGTTACATCTGCTAACCCTAGATGACCTTTATGCGTCCTTTGCTTCCCAGGGGAGCTCCATTTTGCCTACCCCGGCAGGCTTTTTATGGGACTTTATCACCATCAATCTGGTTTTGATGCTATTTAACCTGATTCCCCTGCCTCCCCTGGACGGCGATAAAATTGCTGACTTTTTTATCCCGAACAGTTGGCGGGATACTGTGGCAAAGGTCCGCCCTTACGGCCCGATGATCTTAATCTTGCTGTTCCTGGTGGGACCTTACCTGGGAGTGGATGTGCTGGATTGGATCCTGGGGCCACCCTTGCGTTTGTTAATCAGCCTGTTGGTTGGGTGATGAAAACCATTTTAATGTACCGGATCAGGCAGTTTTGGCAGTCCTTCCAACGCTCTCCCGGGCAGCAGGACAGGCAGTTTATCAGTGCCATCCTGACACCAGCAGAGCTGGATTTATTCTTGGGTCTGCCGATTCCAGATCAAAATCACTCCTTGAGGGTATTACGAACTTTGTTAACCCAAGGAGAGGATGATCCTGATTTATTAAAATCAGCCCTGTTACATGACCTGGGCAAAATGGAGCACCCTCTCCGCCGGTGGGAACGGATTTTTGCAGTTGTGATAAACAGTGTCTTTCCCCGCCTGGTTGAAACTTGGGGTGAAGACCCCCCGAATGGCTTGAACCGACCGCTTGCGGTCCTTCAGCAGCATCCCAGCTGGGGTGCGGAGCTGGCAGAAAAAACGGGATGCAGCCAGAGAACGGTCTGGCTAATTCGTAATCATGAAATGGAATCTCCTCCCAATTTTTCTAACCCGGAGGAAATTAGGCTGCTTCAAAAACTACAATCAGCAGATAATAACAACTAGGATAAAACCATGACACTTCAATTAACAATTCTCGGATTAGGACAAATCGGTGCATCTGTTGGAATGGCGCTGGCTAAATACAATGACCAGATCCTGAGGGTAGGGCATGATAAATCCCGGGATGCAATCAACTTTGCCAAAGAGCATGATGCAGTTGATAAAATTGCCCTGACTTTATCTGGATCCGTTGAGCATGCAGATATAATCCTCTTAGCACTGCCTTTCCAGGAGATATTTCCTGTCCTCAAGCATATTGCCCAGGATCTCAAAGAAGATGCTCTGATCATCGATACCTCCCCGCTTAAACAGCCAGTAATCCAATGGGTAGAAGAGCTTCTGCCCGAAGGTCGAAATTATATCGGTTTTACACCGGTGATTAGCTGTGCTTATTTGGATGAGTTTGGCTTTGGACCGGAGGTTGCCCATGAGGACCTCTTTAAGGGAAGCTTGATGGGGATTGTTACCGGACGGGCCGCCAGTGAAAAAGCCGTAAACATGGCGGCTAACCTGGTCCAGTTGTTAGGTGCCACTCCTTATTTTTGTGATCCAGCAGAAATGGACGGGTTAATGACCCTGACTTATCTTATGCCCGGTATCTTGGCTGCATCCCTGTTGAAAAGCAGCCTGGATTCACCCGGGTGGCGAGAAGCTCGTAAAATTGCAGGAAAAGCTTACTCCCAGGTCACCAATTCCTTGGGGCAGGATCAAGCCCCGGGTGCGCTGGCTGCCGCTATCTTGAATAATCAGGAAAATTTCACCAGGGTGATCAACGATGTGATCCAATCTTTGATTTCGATCAGAGATTTTGCTGTTTCCGATGACCCGGCGG
>CAZUMG010000029.1:7639-13098 GCA_964621895.1 uncultured Anaerolineales bacterium
TGGCGTCGTCCGGTTGGTATCATCTACCTGGAAGAGGTCAATGATCGGTCCGCTGCTTTACGGCGGGAGTTTGCTATTAAAAAATTAACCAGACAAAAAAAGCTCAGTTTGGTTCATGAGTATCTGAAAAATCATTAATCTATTAAGAAAACCAGAATCACAAAGGATCTCTTATGCCGAAATCATTGGATTGGATAAAAACCGAACTAAAAGAGCTAAGGGAAGCTGGCCTGTATAATCAGATCAGGACTCTGGAATCACCCCAGGGCGCCTGGGTGGTTGTGGATGGAAAAAAGGTGCTCAATTTTTGCGCCAACAACTACCTGGGATTTGCAAATCACCCCCGCCTGGTCAAGGCGGCTAAAGCTGCCATTGATCAATTTGGGGTTGGTCCGGGAGCCGTTCGGACGATTGCTGGAACCATGGACCTGCATCTTGAGCTTGAAAAGCGCCTGGCTGCGTTTAAGAAAGTAGAAAAAGCAATTACATTTCAATCAGGATTTTCCGCAAACCTGGCAACTATTCCAGCCCTGGTTGGACCAGAAGATGTGATTTTTTCAGACCGGTTGAATCATGCCAGTATTATCGACGGCTGCCGGTTAGCCAAATCCAAGATTATCCCCTACGAACATTGCTCACCATCCTCTCTGAAGGCAGCCCTTGAGGAACACCGGGGGGAATACCGCCGGGCATTGGTGGTTACAGATGGAGTGTTCAGCATGGATGGCGATGTGGCGCCGCTGGATAAGCTCTATAAAGTCACCCGGGAGTATGAGGTAATTTTAATGGTGGATGATGCCCATGGTGAAGGAGTTTTAGGTCAAGGTGGCCGGGGTATCGTGGATCACTTTCACCTACACGGCAAGGTGGATGTAGAAGTCGGCACTCTTTCCAAGGCTTTTGGCGTGGTGGGAGGGGTGGTAGCGGGAAATCCTCTGGTGGTGGAATGGCTCTATCAGCGGGGCAGACCTTTCCTATTTTCTTCGGCGATGACAGTCCCGGATGTGGCAGCCTGTATTGAGGCAGTAAATATTCTGGAGGAATCCACTGAACTGGTGGATAAACTCTGGGAGAACGCGGCATATTTTAAGGCTGAAATGAAGACCCTGGGATTTGACACCGGCGTTAGCACAACCCCGATTACACCGGTGATGTTAGGCGAAGCACCGCTGGCCCAGGCATTCAGCAAAGCCCTCTTTGAGGCTGGTGTGTTTGCGATGGCCCTTGGTTTTCCAACTGTGCCCCAGGGAAAAGCCCGCATCCGGGTGATGATTTCGGCTGCTCACTCGAAAGATGATCTGGATCAAGGCTTGGCTGCTTTTGCAAAAGTTGGTCGGAATACACAGGTGATCCGTTAAGGTTAGCTTGTTTTCATTTTTGGACTGCAGAAATATAAACCAGCCATTCTTAAGGTGGTTTTTAAATTTGCGAACAGGTCTGTTATCAAGTAATATTTAATTAATCGGTAGTATTTATTGGTGTAACTTTTTCCGTTTCGCGGACGTTAGTTAATTAAATAAACTCAGCTTTGGAGGATGATATGTCGAAAAAGTTCATCATCATTTTCTTATTCCTTGCTACTGCCCTGATCTTTCTCAGTGGCTGCAGTCCGACCTGTGCTCCTGGCTCTTTACAGGCACCGGACCTGGTCTCACCGGATTGGCGGGAAGTAGTGGACGGCACTGCCGCTACCCTGGAGTGGTCTTATCCGGATGCGAGCTGTGAACCTGAAAATTATGAGATCATACTTTCCCAGGACCGGGATTTTTCCAGTATTGAACATACCCACCTGGTTGAGGGGAGCGCGACCAGCTATACTCCGCCAGCACTGGATATTGCCGAGGAATATTTCTGGCGGGTCCGGGCCAAGGTTGGATCAACCTACGGCGATTACTCCCATGAATTGAGATCCTTTTTTACACTGCCTTATTGTGATGCTGGCGACCTGGTGCAGCCTTCCCCGCTCCTGCCGGTCTGGGGGGGTATATTTGATCGGGGCTATGATTCTTTGGAATGGGAATGGCCGCTGTCAACCTGCATCCCTGAAAGCTACCGGGTGGAAGTATCCATGGGTTCTCCCTCCTTTACTGATACAACCTATAACGGTGGAACGGGCTCTCCCGGTACTCGATGGGGCTTTGGTTCCACACCTCCTGGGGCGACCCAGTTCTGGTGGCGCATTTCAGCCTATTCGGACGGGGTTTACGGTCCTCCCTCGATGGCTGAGATGTTCTGGACTGATCCTGTCTGTTCGGGGGCTTCCCTGGTACGCCCGGAAGTAGGACAGCCGCTTGATAATGATACCGTCACCCTGCTGAATCCGATCTTTGCCTGGTCCTACCCGGATGCTAGCTGCGCTCCGGAAGGCTACCATGTCTGGGTCTCTGATACACCGGATATGAGCTCGATTGTACTCGAGGCCGATAATCCCAACTCGGCTGCCCGGGCTTTCCAAGCTGGGACTAGCTTTGCTGATTGCGGAGAGTATTACTGGCAGGTAGCTGTGGTTTCTGAAGGCGTTGAAAGCTTGCCTTCCTTAGTGTCTCGCTTTATTATCGATACTGCAGGCACCTGCGGATGTGCCAGTGGAGCGACATCCGTCCCGGTCCAAACGAATCCGGATAATTATGAGATCCTGGCAGATACCGACGCCCATCTGACCTGGTACAACCCGGGAGGGTGTTTCCCAGATGGAGCTGCTGTGAAGATTTCCCCCGATTATGATTTTGCGGTCAGTAATGATACATCGGAATCGGGACCCTTTGTGGTTGGTTATGATCCCCCGGGACTGAACCCAGCCACCCAGTACTGGTGGAAAGCGGCTTATTATGTCGAAGAAGGCGGTAGCCCGGTGATCGGCGATTACAGTGGTCAGCGCAGTTTCTTCACCGGACCGGAATGTGCTTCGGCGGCGGAAGTAGTTGCGCCGGTCAGGCTGTATCCTGCTGATGGGGCAGTGGTTAATACCCTGGTACCTGCTTTGCACTACACACCAGGAACCCCCGGATGTATTCCAGATGGATATTTTCTCAATCTGCAGGATGATCCCGCTTTCGGCGGCGCCAACCTGCTGGGGGAATACACCATTCCAGGAACAACTGTCCTGCCCGATCCGCCCCTGGTAAATTGCAACTGGTACTACTGGAAGGTTAATGCTGTCCAGGACGGAAGTTATGGCCCCGAGTCGGATGTGGGCTCGTTTTTTGTGGACGTGGATGGAACCTGCCTGCCGCCTGGTATTCCGGGAACTGCCAAGAACAATAATTTCTGCAGGACTGGCACCTATCCTGAATATTTCAAAGCTATCTATACTTTTGAGACAGGCGACCATGTTCTGGCAATTGCCCGCAATCCCTTCTCCACTTATATAAAACTCATGGTGATCGATGAGAAGACTCTCCAGCCTGTTGAACCGCAAATAATATGCTGGTCAATCTGGACAGCTTTTTCACCGGGATGGGAACCTCCAACAACTCATGAAAGTTATGATTTTAAGGATCTTCCGATTGCAGAACCACCTCCCACACCGGTTCCCTCTCCAACCCCCATACCAGTGGTAACCTGCAATGAAAAACTGAGCCTGGAAGATTGTACAGCTGCGGGAGGGACTTATGAACGTACTGGAAAATATTGTAAATGTCCCTAACATATGGAACGCTTGCGAGTAAAGCAAATCGATAACCTGCATATAATCCTTTCCACTTGCCAGCCCATTTTCCGGGCTGGCAAGGTATTTTTAAAATCTGCCAGTCAACTTTTACTACCTTTCAGGTGTATTAATTCTACGGGAATAAAATTTATAATGAAAAAAATGCAGAGGAGGTTATTTTTAGGCTTATTAATGGTTTGTTTACTGGCCGGCTGTTCAAATCGGGAAAAAAGACTTCATACCGAAATACTACCTCCCGGCTGGGTTGAGTCCAATCTGGAGGTGGATGGTCTCACCCGCTGGTACCGGTTGTATCTGCCTGATCCCCTCCCTGAAAGTCCAGTCCTGATCCTGTATCTGCATGGGGGCACCCTCAGCATGCGGTCGATCTTCTCGCGGTTGGCTGGAGGGACTCAGGATTGGTTATCCCTGGCTTCCAGGGAAGGTTTGATCCTGCTGGTCCCCAATGGCGTCAACGCTGAAACCGGGGATACTTATGGCAATCAACAAACCTGGAATGACCTCAGACCTGACACGGCAGCCGACCAGACCAGCGTGGATGATGTCGGGTTTATACTGGCATTATTGGATCAGATCAGCACAGATTTTCGGTTCGAGCCCGACCGGATCTTCGTTACCGGTGCCTCCAATGGCGGGATGATGACCTATCGCTTATTAATTGAAAAGCCGGAGCGGTTCACCGCGGGAGCTGCCTTTATTGCTAACCTGCCCGCTCCGGTTGAAAATCTGCCGCAAATCACCCGGCCAATTCCCATCATGATTGCCAACGGCACTGCCGATCCGCTCATGCCCTGGGATGGTGGGATGATTGGCAGAGACCGCGGCTTGGTCCTCTCGACCGCTGAAACTGTACACTGGTGGGTAACTCAAAATCTGACCGATCCTGCCCGGAGCATCAGCACGTCCCTGCTGGACACAAACGAGGGTGATGATTGTCGAATTCAGAGGGAAATTTTTCCGGCGGGAATCCAGGGAGCTCCGGTCTGGTTCTATTCTATGGTTGGCGGGGGTCATACCATCCCATCTGTGGAGAATCCCGGTCTTGACAATCTCCTCACCAGGATAGTATTAGGACCGGTTTGCCGCGATGCGGATGGGGTTAGCCTGGCTTGGGATTTCTTTATTAATTACGCCGAATATTTGCCCTGAGGGATAATCTTCTTTTCCAAGCTTTTTACACTCTGGTGTGTTTCTTAATAGACTAACTGTAATAAAGCGGGCAGATAGCCAGCTTATTTTTGGGTCAAAGATGCGGACCATGAATGAGTAAGTGATCAAACTGATTTGAGTATTTTCCTACTGAGTCATCCATCTAGGTTGTTCTTTTTCTGATTTTCTCGGGAACCGGGGTGGAAACCTACCCCGCCAGTTGAGTTTGAGGGGGTATTTTTAGCAGATCATGCCATAAATAAGATCATAGATATGAAGACTAGCATATTTGTGATCCCTTAAAATATCCCCATTGATGCACCAGCTTCGATTATACTGAAAGAAATATCTAGTTTACCCACTTGGTATTGCCCGATGAAAACCCAAAATAAATTTCCGTTCTGGAAAATCTTAAAGTATCCCCCGCAATTTTTGTATGCCCTTGGATTGGGTCCGATTTTTGGTCATTTTGTACTCTTGCTGACCACCACCGGAAGAAAATCAGGCCTGCCCCGGGTTACACCCCTGCAGTATGAAGAGATCGATGGCAAGATAGTGATTGCCTCTGCCCGGGGTCTAAAAGCTGATTGGTTCCGCAATATCCTGGCTGATCAGCGGGTTGCTGTCCGGGTTAAATCAC
>CAZUMG010000029.1:13198-15317 GCA_964621895.1 uncultured Anaerolineales bacterium
GGTTTATTGGAGTATATCGACCAGCTACGGGAGCAGCTCAGCAGCCAGATTGAGAACATTGATCCATCCCTGGAAATCAGTCCCGGCTGGACAATCAAAGAAATCCTTGGTCACATTACTGCCTGGGAAATTGTCATACATAAAGCAATTCGGGCATTTTTAGCTAAAGAGCCTCCCTATTTTTTGCAGGAGCAGAATTTTGATATCTTTAATCAAGAGGCTGTGGATTACCGAGCTTCCTGGAGCCTCGAGGAGGTGATCCAGGAATGGAAACAGGTCAGGAAGGAGCTCAGGGGGACAATTACCACCCTGTCCGAGAATGATTTAGCCGTGGAAATGGTGCTCCCCTGGGGTTCCGAACGGCCTCTGGCGGAGTTAATTGAAATACTCGGCGAGCACGATTTTGAACACCTGGAAGATATCCAAAAACTGATGGGATGATCTCAAAGAATGTTCATTGACCGTAAGATCAGGCAGATCTGCTTCAGGATCAAGGCTAAATAATCATCCAGGAGCAGTTAAATATGAACCACTATACTAGGAAATCTCCCCAGATAATATCCAAGGAATTTTCACTTGGACGATCAGAGGTTTATTGTTCAAAACCTTTGTAGCCCTGGTTTTGATGGTATCTGCCGGGACATGTTAAAAACAACCTGCTCGCCTGAAAAATAATATGTAACTTTGGGAAATGATCAAACCCACTTTATCTCCTGAATCTCAAAATACTGGTTTTATTAAAGCGAACAATCTTGATATTTTTTTTCAAGACCAGGGAACTGGCAGATCCTTGATTCTTCTGCATGGCGCTACCGATACCCACGATTTCTGGAGCAGGCATACCACCGCTTTCAGAGAACATTTTCGAGTTCTCACGCCGGACAGCCGGGGGCACGGCCGCAGCTTTAATCCTTCCAGGCAGCTCAGCTACCGGTTAATGGCTGATGACCTGGCCGGATTTATTCAAGAGCTCAAACTGGAAAGACCTTTTATCTTTGGCTATAGTGATGGCGGCCAGGCCGCCCTGGATTTTGGCATGCGTTATCCTGATCTGCCAGGCGCCCTGGTGATTGGGGGGGTCTGGTATCGTTTTTCTGAAGAGTACCAGGCAGCCATCCATTCGGCAGGTTTTATTGCTCCCGGGAGAGTGGATTGGAATCTTTACCAGGATCAAGCTCCCTCGGATTGGGAGGAGCGCCTGCGCAGAGCCCATCCAGATCCGGATCCGGAGTATCCCCGGATTCTACTGGAATCGTTAGCACGCCTGTGGTGGACTCCCCTGAATTACACTCCGATGGATTTCCAAAAGATTACTGTTCCGACCTTGATATTAATGGGTGAAAATGATGAAATAATCCCCCTGGCAGAAGCCCGGGAAATGGCGATGATGATCCCTGGAGCTGAACTGGCAGTAATTCCTGGTGCCCGGCATAATGATGTCTTGTCAGCCGGTGGCCAGGGGATCAAACCTGTGCTTAGATTTCTTATCGCCCAAAATTCCAAGCAGCGAGGATCGGGCTGATTAATGTTTTTGATTTACCCGAGATAAAGCGTTTACGGTATACTTAACCGGCTAAAAAATGTTATCTGGCAGCACAGCAGATCAATTAATGTCTTTTATTACTTATTGGTGGAGGAAAAATATGAAAAACCTGAAATTCCTGTTGGACCCCATGCGGGTCCCTTTTTTGATTTTGACCCCGGCCTGCGTTGTCCTGGGCCTGGCTTCAGCAATCTGGACTTCCGGTCAGATCAACTGGTTCCACTTTGGGCTGGTATTTTTAGGGGCCCTTTCCGCCCATATCAGCGTTAATACTTTTAATGAATATTTTGATTTTAAAAGCGGGTTGGATCAAAAAACTGTCCGAACCCCTTTTAGTGGGGGAAGCGGTCGTTTGCAGGAAACCCCTGAGTTAGCGCACCCTGCCCTGGTTATGGCCTGGGCATTTTTTGCCCTGATTGGGGTAATTGGGATCTATTTTGGATTTGTGATTGGACCGGCGATTATCCCCCTGGGGGTTTTGGGATTGCTGATAATCTATTTCTACACTGGATGGATCACCAGGTTTCCCCTTTTATGCCTGATTGCCCCTGGTTTGGGTTTTGGCCCATTGATGGT
>CAZUMG010000030.1:0-4968 GCA_964621895.1 uncultured Anaerolineales bacterium
ATCGACGACCAGGCTCGGCACCTCGATGTCGGCTCATCGCATCCTGGGGCTGGATAAGGTCCCAAGGGTTGGGCTGTTCGCCCATTAAAGCGGTACGCGAGCTGGGTTCAGACCGTCGTGAGACAGGTCGGTCTCTATCCGCTGTGGGCGTAAGGAATTTGAGAGGAGCTGCTCCTAGTACGAGAGGACCGGAGTGGACAGACCTCTAGTGTGCCAGTTGTTCCGCCAGGAGCATAGCTGGGTAGCTACGTCTGGCAAAGATAACCGCTGAAAGCATCTAAGCGGGAAACTTGCCTCAAGATTAGATTCCTCATCCCGTTAAGGGAGTAAGACCGCAAGAAGACTACTTGCTTGATAGGCGGCGTGTGTAAGCACAGCAATGTGTTCAGCTTAGCCGTACTAATGGTCGAGGGCTTATACAGTGATGCGGAGAACTCGGTATTTATTCAAAAAATTCTATTCAATAAACGTAAGGTATTAACATGTGAATAATGTTCTTGGTGATTGTAGCGGCAAGGGTACACCTGGTCCCATACCGAACCCAGTAGTTAAGCTTGCCAGCGCCGATGGTACTTGAGGGGAGACCCTCTGGGAGAGTTGGTCATTGCCAAGAACATTATTCTTTTTAATAGGAAAGGATCAGATCCCTAAAAGGAACCTGATCCTTTTAATTTAACTGCCTGAATGATTAAAATAAAAAACGCTCCCGGAGATAGAAAATTTCCTCCGGGAGCGTTTTGTTTAAGTTGAAGGTCTTTTAAGCAGCTTCTTCTTTCAGGCTGTAATCTATCTCGGACATTTGTTTGTACAGGGACCAGCGCTGGTTGACACCCTTCTGGGCTTTTTTCATCAGCATCTCAGCCCGTTCTTCGTTGCTTTTCAGCAGCGAACGATAGCGCAGCTCATTATAAGCATATTCGGTCAGCGGGATGCTGGGCGCCTTGGAATCCAATTGGAGCGGGTTCTTACCTTCTGCCGCCCGATCAGGATTGAACCGGTACAGCGGCCAAATACCCGATTTAACGGCCAGGTCCTGCTGTTCCAAGCCCTTGGCCATGTCGATGCCATGCTCAATACAGGGGCTGTAAGCCAGGATCAGGGAAGGCCCGTCAAAAGCTTCCGCTTCGATAAAAGCTTTCAGGGTCTGGGTGTCGCTGTGCCCCATAGCGACCTGGGCCACGTAAACATAGCCATAATTCATGGCCATCATGCCCAGATCTTTGCGGGGATTTCCTTTGCCGTTCTCGGCAAAGCGGGCAACTGCGCCCGTAGGTGTTGCTTTGGAAGCCTGCCCACCTGTATTGGAATACACCTGGGTATCAAGAACCAATACATTGACGTTGCGGCCGGAAGCCAGGACATGATCCAAGCCTCCGTAACCGATATCATATGCCCAACCATCTCCGCCCAGAATCCAGACATTCTTCCGCACTAATTTATCAGCCAGGCTTAACAAGTCTTTGGCTTTGCGTCCTTCGACCTTGGCCAGCTTTTTTCGGAGCAGTTCAATCCTGGCCCGCTGGGCAGCCAGACCTTCTTCGTTACTTTGATCTGCGGTGAGGATCTCGTCAACCAGGTCCTGGCCAAGCACATCTGCAAATTGGGGCAGCAGCTCGGTGGCATAACCCTTTTGCTTATCCACGGTTAAGCGCATACCCAGGCCAAATTCCGCGTTGTCTTCAAAAAGTGAGTTATTCCAGGCAGGACCGCGCCCATCGGAGTTCATTGTCCATGGGGTGGTGGGCAGGTTACCTCCATAAATGGAGGAGCATCCGGTAGCATTGGCAATCAGGCTGCGGTCGCCAAACAGCTGGCTGAGCAATTTCACATAAGGAGTTTCACCACAGCCGGCACAGGCACCGGAGAACTCAAACAGCGGTTCCAGGAATTGGGAGTCTTTGGGTCGGGTCAATTTAAGTAGGGTGCGATCCGGATTGGGAATGGACAGGAAAAAGTCCCAATTCTCTGATTCGGCTTCCCTGAGCGGGGCTTGATCTACCATCTTCAGGGCAGGGAATTCCACGTCTGTTTTCGGACAGACCTGTACGCACAGGGTGCATCCGGTGCAATCCTCCGGAGCGACCTGAATGGTGAACTTCATATCCTTAAATTCCCGTCCGGTGGCATCAATTGACTTGAAGGTTTCCGGTGCCTTATCTAAATAACTGGCATCGTAAACTTTGGGACGGATTACGGCATGGGGGCAAACGAAAGCGCATTTGTTGCATTGAATGCAGGTATCTGGATTCCACTCAGGAATTTCCAGGGCGATATTTCTTTTTTCATACCGGGTGGTGCCTGAGGGAAAAGTCCCATCAACCGGGAAAGAACTCACCGGTAGGCTGTTGCCTTCGCCAGCAATAATTTTTCCCAGCACGTCTTTGACAAACTCCGGAGAATTTCCGGGAACCGGAGGTCGCATATTAAAATCACTGTCAGCTTTTGCGTGCAGTTCAACTTTATGCATATTCTGCAAGGCTTTGTCAACTGCGGCGTAGTTCATCTTGACCACGTTCTCGCCTTTTTTGCCGTAGCTCTTTTTAATCATCGCCTTGATCTCTTTAATAGCTCGGTCCTTCGGGAGGATACCGCTGATGGCAAAGAAACAGGTTTGCATAACAGTGTTAATCCTGGTACCCATGCCGGCTTCATCGGCTACTTTGTAGGCATCGATGATGTAAAAATCAGCTTCTTTTTCGAGGATGGCTTTCTGAAAATCCAGAGGCAAGTGGCCCCAGATTTCGTCCGGGCCATACATACTGTTCAGCAGGAAAGTGCCGCCTGGTTTGACATATTTCACCATGTCGATCTGTTCCAGGAAGCTGAACTGATGGCAGGCCACAAAATCCGCCTGGCCGACTTCAATGATATAGGGAGCTTTGATAGGGTTGGGGCCAAAACGCAGATGTGAGATGGTCTTTGCGCCAGCTTTCTTAGAGTCATACACAAAGTAGCCCTGGGCATAGTTCTCCGTCTGGGTGCCAATGATCTTGATTGAGTTTTTATTGCCGCTTACTGTACCATCTGAGCCCAAGCCAAAGAACACACTGCGGATGATTTCCTCGCCTTCAATCAGGAAGCAGGGATCGTAATCCAGGCTGGTGTGGCTGACATCATCATCGATGCTGATGGTGAAGTGGTTTTTGGGCAGTTTTTTCTTCATTTCATCAAAAATACCCTTCACCATTCCGGGGGTGAATTCTTTGGAAGAAAGACCGTAACGGCCTCCGATGATCCTGGGGGCGGTTTTAAAGGGAGCAATGCCTTGATCAATCCCTTCCGTGATGGCAGCGACAACATCCTGATAAAGAGGCTCGCCAGCAGCACCCGGTTCTTTGGTGCGGTCAAGGGCGGCTAAAACTTTTGTAGTAGCTGGGATAGCTTCCAAAAAGTGTTTTACGGAGAATGGGCGGTAAAGACGCACCCGGACCACACCGACTTTTTCATCCTGATTTTTAATCAAGTATTTTGCTGTCTCGGCGGCTGCTTCACCTCCGGAGCCAATGATCACAATGACCCGTTCAGCATCTTCGGCGCCTTCGTAATCAAATAGATGATAAGACCTGCCGGTAAGCTTCTTGAATTTATCCATCACCTGCTGAACAATCTCGGGCGCTTTGTCATAATAGGGATTGACCGTCTCGCGAGCCTGAAAGAAAACGTCCGGGTTCTGGGCGGTGCCGCGGATGAACGGTTTATCAGGGTTGAGAGCCCGGCTGCGGTGTGCCATTACTGCTTCTTCAGAAATCAGCTCCGCCAAAACATCATCCTCGAGCATTTCAATCTTATTGAGTTCATGGGAAATCCGGAAACCTTCAAAAAAATGCAGGAAGGGGATGCGGGATTCCAGACTTGCAGCCGTTGATATGGCCGCAAAGTCATGAGCTTCCTGGACTGACCCGGATCCCAGCATGCCAAACCCGGTGGCCCGGGCTGCCATGACATCCGAATGATCACCAAATATAGAAAGAGCCTGGGCTGCTATAGAACGGGCTGCAATATGAAAAACGGTTGGGGTGAGCTCCCCGGCAATTTTGTACATATTGGGCAACATCAGCAGCAAACCCTGTGAGGCAGTGAAAGTCGTCGTTAATGCCCCCGCCTGCAGTGCACCATGTACTGCTCCAGCCGCACCACCTTCAGCTTGCATCTCCATGACAGCCGGGACGGTGCCCCAGATGTTGGTTTTGCCTGCTACTGAGAAAGCATCAGCGTGTTCTCCCATCGGGGAAGACGGAGTGATTGGATATATTGCAATCACTTCATTGATCTTATGGGCAACCGTTGCTACCGCTTCATTGCCATCAATCATACGAATATTTTTAGCCATATACTTAACTCCATTGAAATAGGATGGTAAACGTGTTTAATTGAGGGTAATCGGTACCTAACCCAGTCACCCATTATAATCCATTTTAGATGCGCTTGGTAACTATTAACCGATTACTTATGTATCCCCCTGGAGATGACATTCTCCCCGTATTTTCCCTTTAATTCTCTGAGGGTCTGCTGCAGTTGAAGGTCTTTTTTCACAGCTGGATCCCAGAGTCCCAACTGCTGGACTTCGGAATCCAGGTTGCTCAGGCCTATACCAAGCAGCCGGACCAAACGGCCTTCTTCCCAGACCTGGTCTAATAGAGCAGTGGCTGTTTTTTGGATGGTTTTTTGATCATTGGTAGCTTTAATAAGAGTGCTCTGCCTGGTCAGCGTTGTAAAATCAGACCAGCGCAGCTTGATCTGGACAGTTTTGCCACGGAGATTGCTGTTCTGCAAGCGCTGCGAAACCATTGTGGATAAACGGTTCAGGGTTTTAAGCAAATCACTTTTTCGTCCAATATCTTCCCGAAAGGTGCGCTCATTGCTGACTGATTTGACCTCCCGGTCGGTAACAATTTCCCGGGAATCAATTCCCTGGGCTCTTTTTGAAAGATCATACCCGTTTTTCCCCATTATTTTTGCTAAGTCAAG
>CAZUMG010000030.1:5068-9795 GCA_964621895.1 uncultured Anaerolineales bacterium
TCCACAAACACCGAGAAGCCCATCGCAAAGTAGATATAACCTTTCGGTATATGGAAACCCAATCCATCCGCAACCAGGGAAAATCCAATCATCAGCAGAAAACTCAGGGCCAGGATTTTCAAGGTGGGTCGATCATTGACAAACGAGCTGATCGGCCCAGATGCAAACAGCATGATCCCCACTGAGATTACTACAGCCGCAATCATGATGGCTACATCATTTGCCATGCCGATTGCTGTAATGACTGAATCAAGGGAGAAAACGATATCCAACAGCATGATCTGGATGATAACGCCGACGAAGGAGGTGGCAGCTTTCTGAGAGGCGTGGCCTTCTTCACCTTCCAGCCGCTCATGGATTTCAAAGGTACTCTTTCCCAGGAGGAATAATCCTCCGATGATCATGATCAAATCCCGCCACGAGATATCGTAGGTAAATACCGTGAAGAACGGTGCAGTTAACCTGGTCAGCCAGGTCAGCGAAAATAATAGCAGTATGCGGGTGAACATAGCCATGACCAGACCGACCTGCCGTCCAGCATTCTGCTGTTTTTTTGGCAATTTCCCGGCAATGATCGAGATGAAAATGATGTTATCGATGCCCAGAACAATTTCCAGGGCTGTTAAGGTCAATAGTGCAATCCAGGTTTCTGGGGATGAGATCCATTCCATCTAAGTATTCCTTTCCCGGCTCAATTCCTGATTATTTTGCCGTCGTATGGTTTATGTAAAATTTTTCAGTAAGTTTCAGACCAGGGCTGATGCGAAAATTTCCAAAGGGTGGAATGCAGTTCGGCTGGTCGTATGTAAGATTTGTTCCCGACAGGACGTTCCAGAAGCACAGATGATGGTATCCTGGTTAGCTTCCCTTATCTGAGGCGCAAGGCCCAGCTCCGCGATATCCAGAGAAAGCTGATAATGTTCTTTTTCATAACCAAATGCTCCTGCCATACCGCAGCAGCCAGCATCAACCAGCTCGACTTCGCAGTGAGGGATAGACGCCAGTAATCTGAGGGTGTTTTCTGTGCCAAAATGGGCTTTTTGTTGGCAGTGTCCGTGGTAAAGGATCCGGCGCGGTTGATCATTGAAATTAAAACTAACCCTGCCTGCATCCATTTCCTTTAGGAGATAGTCTTCGATCAACATGGCTTGCTCGGCAACAAGATCTGCCGTATCACCGGGTACCAGGTCCCGGTATTCTTTTGTTAACATCACCATATCGCTTGGTTCGCAGCCAATGATGGGGATCCCTTGGGCGGCGTAGGGGACCAGGATCTCCAGGTTTTTCTGGGCCAGGTTTTGGGCTTTCTGCAGGACCCCCTTTGAATATGCTGGCCGACCAGAATCTACTTTTTTATTTAACACAATTAAATTTATCCCGGCTTTGTGAAAAATCTTAACCACCGCCTGGCCGATATGAGGATAATTGTATTCCAGGTAAGTATCATGAAAGAACACCACCTGCTGGGAAGTTTTCACAGGTTCAGGTGGAGCTTGTTTCTGATACCAGGCAGTAAAGGTTTGCCTGGTGAAAGAGGGCATTTTCCGTTCAGGATGTATGCCGATCAAGGAGAGAAACTGCCTAAGGGGGGAATCCAGAATAGGATTTACCAAGAAATATAACGGCTGAACAAATTTACTGATTTCGCTAATATTGGCAAAAAACCAGCTTCTGAAAGGCGTTCCGTGAACCTGGTAGTACTGATAGAGAAACTCGGCCTTCAGCTTGCTCATGTCCACCGTGGAGGGACACTCATTCATACAAGCCTGGCAGGATAGGCAAAGATCCAGAACTTGGTACAATTCCGTCGAGGTCATCCCTTGGGATCCCAATTTTCCAGTCATAGCTGCCCGGAGGATATTTGCCCTACCGCGGGTGCTGTGTTTTTCATCCCGGGTTGCCTGGAAGGAGGGACACATTACCCCGCCTTCCAGCTGGCGGCACACCCCGGCGCCGTTGCACATTTCCACAGCCCGGTCAAAGCCACCTTCTTCCTGAAAGCTTAACAGGGTTGGTTCTGGTTTATAAATCGCTTGATAGTCCACTCCGTAGCGTAAAAGCTCACTTTCGTCCATCTGGGGAGGATTGATGATTTTTCCAGGGTTGAGCAAGTATCCCGGATCAAAGACCTCCTTAACTTGTTTGAAGGCTTCGATCAGTTCAGGTCCATAAAGTTTATTGGTGAATTCACCCCTGGCAAAACCTTCTCCATGTTCACCGCTGGTGGTTCCTCCGAACTGCAGAACCAACTCAAGGGATTTTTCCGCCAGCACTCGCATTTGTTTTAGTCCGCCCTCACTTTTTAGGTTGACCTGGGGACGAATATGTAAACAGCCGGCACTGGCATGGGCATAAAAAGCGATTGATCCCACCCCGATTTCTTTGGCGCAGGATTGGATTTCACGGACATAAGCCGCCAGGTGTTCAACCGGGACAGCAGCATCTTCGATAAAAGCGGTGGGTTTGGCATCTCCCCGCGTGCTTTGCAGAATTCCCAATCCTACTTTTCGAGCTTTCCAGATCTTGGCTTGCTGACTTTTTTCCAGCAAGGGTACGGTCATACCAAAGGCGGACAGCAGCTCTTCTTTCCCGGTTACCTGGCGGGGATCATTGCCCTGGTACTCTACTGCCAGGATTGCTTCCGGATTTCCCTGAATCGCTTTAAGTAGAGATCGATAGGCCGGGTTAGCCCGGGCGAGTTGAATCAGCAATTGATCAATTAATTCCACGGCGCTGGGTTTGGATTCCAGGATCACCGGGACAGATTCCAGAGCTGCTTGTAGGTCAGTAAAATGAACCAGGTATAGTGATTGATAGGGGGGTACTGGGACCAGATGGAGTTTGGCTGACGTGATCAAGCCAAGGGTGCCTTCGGATCCGGCCAGCATCACAGCGGGATTCAATTCTGCCTGGTGGGCAAGAATATTAAGATTATAACCGGCAACATTTCGAAAGGTCTTTGGATATCTGTTGGAAATCTCTTCCCGGTATTGTTCAATAATTGCAGGAAGCTTCTGATAGATCCTGCCTTCCAGGCTGCTCTTTTTCTGGCCTGCAGCCAGTTCTTTATCTGCTAACTTCTGAAAGGTTACCAGGGAGCCATCTGATAAAACAGCCTCCGTTTCGAGGAGATGGTCGTGCGCCATGCCATAGAGGATCGAGTGAGCCCCGGTGGCATTGTTTGCCAGCACACCTCCGATTGTCGCCCGGTCAGCGCTGGCAGGATCAGGTCCGAAAGTTAAGTTGAAAGCTGATAACTGGCGATTGAGTGATCCCAGGACTACCCCTGGTTGGACCTGAACGACCTGGCTTTTCGGATTTATTTCCACGATTTGATCCATGTAGCGTGAAAAATCCAGGATAATCGCTTCCCCGATGGCCTGTCCGGCTAGACTGCTTCCACCTCCCCTTGGTAGGATCGGTATGTGGTATCGCCCAGCGATTTCTACAGCAGCCGATACTTCATTTCGATCTTTTGGCCACACTACCCCTAAGGGAATAACCTGGTAAATACTGGCATCGGTGCTGTACAACAAGCGGGTAATCTGATCTGCGGAATATTCTAGGCCTGCCGTTTTAAAATCATCAAGTAATTCGCCGGGAAGACCTGCTGGAATGTTGAATTTTAACATGAGGGTAGTATACCAAAGAACCAAAATCAAGAGCTCGAGGTAGTTTTATCTGACCATATCATCCCGAGATGAGAAATTGGTCCTGTAAAAAATGCTATAATCTTTACGGATAAGATCAGCCATTCACCAAGGAGTCAAGCATGTCTGACCAGCAGGAATTGCAGGAACTTCGAAAGGCTGTTCAACGCTGGGAAAAAGAAACCCTCCAGGACAGCCTCGACCAATTCCCTGAGCGTCAGGACCAATTTGTTTCCACTTCCTCGGAGCCGGTCAACCGCTTGTACACACCTGCAGATCTGGGCGGAAAGGCTTTCGAGGATCAGATTGGCTACCCGGGTCAGTACCCGTTTACCCGGGGTGTCCATCCAACGATGTACCGGTCCCGGCAGTGGACCATGCGCATGTTTGCGGGTTTTGGTACCGCAGAAGAGACC
Organism: uncultured Anaerolineales bacterium; assembly: GCA_964621895.1. Lineage (GTDB taxonomy): Bacteria > Chloroflexota > Anaerolineae > Anaerolineales > UBA11858 > B10-G9. Next base: position 9,135 of record CAZUMG010000030.1, read on the forward strand.
AATCAGCGTTTTAAATATCTTCTGGAGCAAGGGCAAACAGGCCTATCGGTGGCATTTGATATGCCAACCCTGATGGGGCTGGACACAGATGCACCAGAAGCTGAGGGTGAATTTGGGCGCTGCGGGGTGGCAATTTCTTCCTTAACTGACATGGAAGTTCTTCTCGACGGCCTGCCTCTCGATCGGATCTCAACCAGCATGACCATTAATTCACCGGCCGCTGTCATCTGGGCGATGTATCTCGCCGCAGCTGAACAGCGAGGGATCAAGATGAGTCAGCTGCGGGGAACCATTCAAAATGACATCTTAAAGGAATACATAGCCCAGAAGGAATATATCTTTCCGCCAGAGCCATCCATGCGATTGGTGACAGATACAATTGAATTTGGATCTGAACAGGTACCGTTATGGAATACAATCAGCATTTCTGGGTACCATATCCGGGAGGCCGGTGCAACGGCGGTCCAGGAACTGGCATTTACCCTGGCAGACGGATTGGAATATGTTCGCTGGGCACTAGCACGGGGCCTGGCTATTGATGATTTCGCGCCCAGGCTATCCTTTTTCTTTAACGCGCATAATGATTTTTTTGAGGAGATAGCCAAGTATCGGGCAGCTCGCCGGATCTGGGCCCGGGAAATCCGGGAAAGCTATCAAGCCC
>CAZUMG010000030.1:9895-12425 GCA_964621895.1 uncultured Anaerolineales bacterium
TATCGGGCAGCTCGCCGGATCTGGGCCCGGGAAATCCGGGAAAGCTATCAAGCCCAGAATCCCCGCTCCTGGTTGATGAGATTCCATTCCCAGACTGCTGGAGTTTCTTTAACTGCCCAGCAGCCGGAAATCAATATTGTCAGGGTTGCGATCCAAGCCCTGGCTGCCGTGCTGGGAGGTACTCAATCGCTTCATACCAACAGTATGGATGAAGCCTTGGCGCTGCCCTCAGAGCAGGCAGCTACAGTTGCCCTGCGCACCCAGCAGATCATCGCTGAAGAATCTGGTGTAATCAACAGCGTGGATCCTTTGGGTGGATCCTATTATGTGGAAGCCTTGACAGATAAAATGGAATCCCAGGTATACCGCTATTTTGATAGAATTAGTGATCTTGGTGGTGTGCTGCCAGCGATAGAAAGGGGATTTTTTCAGGGAGAAATCTCAGATTCTGCTTATCGCTACCAACGGGAAATCGATCAAAACCTCAGGAAAGTCATTGGAGTGAATGTCCATAAAGATCAGAAGGACCCTGAAATACCTCTCCTGGCTATGGACCCGGAGGGATATAAAAACCAGGTTCACCGGATCCAGCAGCTCAGAGAAAATCGAGATAATGGCAGAGTAGGGCAAACCCTGGACCGGCTCCGGATTGCCTGCCAGGGAACAGAAAACACCCTGCCTCATATCCTTGCGGCAGTTCATGCGTATGCAACCCTTGGTGAGATCGTGGATGTAATGAAAGATGTATTTGGAATCTACCGGGAAGAAAATTGGATTTAGGATAGATTATGGTAAAAGAACTGAAGTTTAAACCTCTGGATGAATTATCCTATGAACAAGCCCTGCAGGAATTAGAGCAACTTGTTAATACCCTGGAAACAGGGGAGAATGATTTGGAAACTACCTTGTTATACTTTGAACGCGGCCAGACCTTAGCTTCCCATTGTATCTCGTTATTGGATCAGGCCGAACTGAAAGTAGATCAAGTGATCAAGGGTGATGATGAGTCTGCGTGAGATTGTATTATTTAACCCGATTTTACTGGCAGCCCTGGTTGCCTGGACAATTGCCCAGGTTCTAAAAGTACTGCTCGAGTTTTTTACCCTGAGAAGGTGGAACTGGGCCTTGCTTTTTCAAGCAGGCGGTATGCCAAGTTCACATTCTGCTATGGTCAGTGCAACTGCGTTAACTATTGGCCTGGAGAAGGGTTTTGATCAACCAGTCTTTGCACTCTCTGCTATCCTGGCGATGATTGTGATCTACGATGCTACAGGCATTCGACGGGAAGCTGGACGCCAGGCGGTGCTGATTAACGGCATCATTGAGGAAATTACCAAGGGAAAAATACCCCCGCAAGATAAACTCAAGGAAGTCCTTGGTCATACCCCGGGAGAAGCTATTCTGGGAACGTTATTGGGTTTAAGTATAGGTATCTTGACCTGGTTTTTCTTGGGCTGAGAATTAAGGCAAGATTATCCTCTGCCACCATTTTCCAGATAAACTTGATCCGGTCCAGCCTGGTCCAGGTCCCACGGGTAAATCATATAGGCATCGGTGATTGCCCCGTAATAATCCGGATGATACTTCAACAAGTTTTGATAGGGATTGTAATGGAGCACGCAGGTACAGGGTATTCCTCCCGCGCTTTCAACCTGTTTGTGAACAGCCCAGGTTGAGCGCCCGGAGCCCCAGGCATTATTCACAACCAGGATTTTCTTTCCCATAATCTGCTCTTCATCCGGAAATTGGACAAATGTTGGCCAGGATAATAATTTTGAATGTTCTAGGTCAGCTTCTGGGGGGAATGCCACCTGTGCAATTTGCAGCTCATGGATCCCTGCGGCGGCAGCCACCATGCCGGCCGGGATTACGCCATTGGGAGACACCATGATGATGGAATCAAAAACAATTTCAAATTGCGGAATGATTAATGAGACCAGTTTACTAACTTCACGCCAAGATACGATTTCTTTTCTGGGATGTTCCATACAGGCATACTCCAACCAACCGGGTTTGATAAGATCATTATAGCAATTTTCACTTTAACAGGTGAAGTGATATTCTTCACTCCATTAATCCGCCTTATTTTCTGGTATTTGCCTGGCTGCTTCTTCGAGAATCCTAAAACCTTGGTCAATTAAGATTTCCAGCTGCTGGCTGTTCAGAATTCTCCGGGATAGATGTCTGGCAATTGATGCCCAGATCCCGCTGGCGCGGTGTGCCCAGGCAGAGTCAGCCGAGATCCTCTCCAGGCGGTTAAGCAGTAAGCTGGCCTCACGTTGCTGGTTTAAATCGGATTGACTGGTCATCCTGATCTAATTGTATCGCGCAGACCCCGGAGCTGGAACAAATTTCCTCTTAAGATTTGAGATTGGCAGGATATTGATCGCCTGATTGTTAATGATAATTTACATCTGTGATGAGAAAACTATGGTATCAATTAAGTATCAACAAAGTTTGGCATCTATTGGGTAGTAGAAGGAGGAGCAATGTTTAATGGAGTAGCTAGTTTTGGATTCTGTATTGGAAT
>CAZUMG010000030.1:12525-15221 GCA_964621895.1 uncultured Anaerolineales bacterium
TAGAAGGAGGAGCAATGTTTAATGGAGTAGCTAGTTTTGGATTCTGTATTGGAATCATTGTCCTGGCGGCAGTCGGGGTCATAATCCGCGGAATTCGTTTGCTGTATGAATATGAACGGGGTGTAATCTTTACGCTGGGGAAATATACCGGAACTAGGCAGCCCGGGTTAACCGTGGTAATTCCGGTATTTCAGTCGATGCGGAAGGTGGACATGCGCATTAAAACAGCTGAAATTCCCCGTCAGGAAGTGATGACCCGGGATAATATTCCCATGCTGGTTAATGCCGTGGTGTATTTTAAAGTAGTCAAACCGGAAGAAGCCATCATCAAGATTGAAGATTACCAATTTGCCATTCGCCAGTATACCCAGGCAGCCCTGCGTGATGTGATCGGCAACAGTGAAATGGACTTTGTGCTTACCGAAAGAGAATCCATTGCTGAGGATATTAAAGAGATTGTGGATGCTGAGACAAGTGGCTGGGGAATCGACGTAGAGTCAATCAAGATTCAAGAAGTTGAACTTCCGGCAGAAATGAAGCGGGCGATGGCCCAGCAGGCAGAGGCAGAACGAGAACGCCGGGCAGTGGTGATTAACTCCATGGGTGAATTGGAAGCATCCCGGAACCTGCAGAAAGCAGCTCAGGCTCTTTCAGAATCCCCGGGTGCCATGCATCTGCGCACGCTGCAAACCATCAGGGCCATAGCGGCAGACCCATCGGAGAAAATTGTCCTTTTTATCCCCTCCAATTTTGAGGAAGTTGCCCAGTCTTTCATCGGCAAGGGAAAGGGATAAATCCCCATGATCAGAAAGCTGGATGATAAAAACCGCTATCTGCAGATTGCCTTTAACTACGATGCCAGAATGGTCAGGCGGGTCCTGCCTACTATAACTTATAGTGATCGGATCTTGATTGAGGCGGGTACACCTTTCCTGAAGCGGGAAGGGATGAACGGCATCCGGATGATCCGCCAACTGTGGCGAGGCTATATTGTTGCTGATCTTAAAACAGTTGATGGCGCAGTGGATGAAGTGGATATGGTTCAATCTGCGGGAGCGTCAGCAGCCACTGTTTTGGGAAATTCACCTACAGAAACATTGGACCTGTTTATCGAGCGCTGTTCTCGCGTGGGTATGATTTCTATGATTGACATGCTTGGCGTAAAAGATCCCCTCAAAGTCATGATGCAATTGAAAAACCCCCCGGATGTGATGGTTCTGCATATAGGTCGAGATGAAGAAAATACCCGGGGAAAGCTAATTCAATATCGTCATGTTGCCCGGGTGCGCAGCAAGTTTGATGTATTGATATCAGCTGCTGGTGGAGTGGGGGTTAAGCAAGCCCGCAGTGCAATTTTCAATGGTGCCAATATCGTTGTGGCCAACCTGGTCGATCCTAGAGACCCCTGGACCGGTATCTCAACTGCCAGTAATGTGGCAACCATGGCAAGGGAATTTTTAGCGACCATTGAATAAAGGGAAATCCCACCCAATCCTCTCTGTTTCAAGGGCCGGATCAGGCTGGATATAAAATAACTGGCTAATTAACAAGGGAGGAGCCGTAAGTATCAGCTCCTCCCTTGTGGTTAGATCCCCTCACCTGGATTTCAATTAGATCCTACGGTACCGGTGTGTCAGAAGGTACCGGGGTATCGGTTGAGGTTGGGATGGGTGTGTCAGTTGGGGTAGCTGTTGGTGTAGCAGTTGGTGTAGCTGGGGGTTTGATGTACACAATCCTTGGAGTCAACCAAAAACCCTGGGCGTTTTCTGGATAGTTGTTGGTGCAGACCAAACGGAGGATAAATTGGACATTTTGACCTGCCAGAGCAGACAAGTCGATATCAATATTGGTTGTCCCTCCGCCGGTTAACTCTTTCCACGAACCCAGCGATTGATTCGGGTTTCCTCCGGTAGTATAGAGCAATTTAAAGGTGATATTGCATTTGGGATATCCCCCTATACATCCCACCCTGGTTTTAAAGTGGTCGCCATTTTTGACCAAATAGGCCGGGTATTTTCCGGAGATAATACCTTCAATATGTTTGTCCGGATGCACCCAGAGAGCCGGTTTATCTGAAACTCCATTTTCCAGCAATGGGCTTGTGCTGAAAAGGACAAAACCACTGACCTGCCGGGGTTCTCCCGGGCAGCTGATGATCTCTCCTCTGCTGTTCCACCAATCGGCTTCGCAGAAATTAAGCAAAAAATCATAGGCGTTATTTGGATCAACATTTACCACATTGATTTTTAGATGAAGAGGCTGATCTGCCGCATCTCCGATCCCAAATAGCTTCCCTTGCTTGTTCCGCAGCATCCAAAATCCCTGGTAAATCCCAGGAGTATTTGGTGCCTTTTGATTAACTTTCAAGTCGATTGTGTTTCCTGGTTTAACAATTTTTGCAAGCGGGAATACCAATTTATCATTCATGGCAGCACCGCTGATAAACACCAGATCATAGTCCTCGTTCCAGGTTGTCGTGCCGATATTCTTGACATTCCAGATCTTTGAAAATTGATCTTTGGGTGCAAAATAGGCTCCATCCGCGGGACTGCCGCTGGATACCAGCTTTGCCCACTCCTGAGGTTGGTTAACTCCAGCAGAGGTTGCTGATGGGGTTATCGTCAGGGTCCCGCCAGGTTGGAGTGTTTGAGTTTCTGTGGCGGTTGCTGTTGTCGTGGATGATGGTTGATTGACTT
>CAZUMG010000031.1:0-11585 GCA_964621895.1 uncultured Anaerolineales bacterium
AGCTGGAGGGATTCTGCCCGGGTTTGCCCTAGATATTGGAGAATTGCTCCAGCAGCCCGAACAGCATAAGGGTAACCGCGAACGCCATAGCCATCCAGTGTATTTACTTTGAAATGCTCCTTAAGGACTTCAAGGCAGCGGTCTTCCTCAAACCGCCAGGATGGAAAGGCCGTAAAGTGGGTTGGAATACCTTCTTGATCAATCAGAAGGCCTTCAGGTAGCAGCGTTTCTGCTGGATTCAACCGCAGAAGCTCTGATCGCACCAGATCTTGAAAGTTGTTTTCTTGGATCTCGGTAACAGCAAATTCCCCGGTGGTAATATCAACATAGGCAATACCAGCCCGATGTTCATCATAAACCAGGCTTGCCAGATAATTATTGCCATCTCCGGGCAGTAAACTAGATTCCAGAATAGTGCCCGGGGTGATAACCCTGACAACCTCCCGGGGCATTAATCCATTTACCGGGACATCGCTGATCTGCTCACAGATCGCGACATGGTATCCTCGTTCAATCAAACGGGAGAGATAATTTTCCGCGGCATGATGGGGTATACCGGCTAAGGGTACCCGGACACCTTTTCCTACACTTCGCGATGTTAATACGATATCCAGCACCTGGGAAACAATCTGGGCATCCTCATCAAAGGTCTCGTAAAAATCGCCTAATCGAAAGAAGATGATTGAGCCAGGATATTGTTTTTTGATATCCAGATATTGTTTACGAACTGGAGTGAGGTTCTCTTGCGGCATGACCCCATTCTATATTGAGAACCGGTAAATCACAAGGGATAAAGGTAATCAAGAAATCTAGCATCATGTTGATTTAATGAGGATCCAAACATCCCCGCTTGACTGAAAATTCGATTAAAGATTAGTTTATATTTTTTTAAAATTTCAGAAAATCTTGATGTATAATATTTGAAATCAGTTTAACATCCGCCCTATAACATCTTTAAAAAGGAGTATAGCTTCATGGCTAGCGTAACGTATGACCACGTATATAAGCGTTTTGACGATGTAATAGCCGTCAATAACCTCAATATTGAAATTGAGGATAAGGAATTCCTGGTTCTAGTAGGTCCATCGGGCTGCGGGAAATCCACAGCGCTGAGGGTGCTAGCCGGATTGGAAGATATTTCTGAGGGGACTCTGAAAATTGGTGATCGGGTTGTAAATGATGTCGCACCAAAAGACCGGGATATCGCCATGGTTTTTCAGAGTTATGCTTTATATCCCCATATGTCTGTTTACGATAACATGGCTTTTGGACTAAAACTGCGTGATTACGCCAAAGATGATATTGAAGCACGGGTCAGTAAAGCAGCCGATATCCTGGGGATTACTGAGCTCCTCCAGCGAAAACCACGCCAGCTTTCGGGTGGTCAGCGGCAGCGTGTAGCCTTGGGGCGGGCAATTGTCCGTGATCCCAAGGTTTTCTTGCTTGATGAACCACTTTCCAACCTGGATGCAAAACTGCGTGTTCAGACTCGAGCAGAAATTACCAAATTACATAAAAGATTGGCAACCACCTTTATATACGTAACCCATGACCAGGTGGAAGCTATGACGATGGCCAGCCGCATCGCGGTGATGAACCACGGAGTATTAATGCAGGTTGACTCACCCCAGAATCTGTATGACCGTCCAAACAACCTGTTTGTAGCGGGATTCATCGGCTCTCCAGCAATGAACTTCTTTAATGCAGATCTTGCTCAGGATGGCGAGGATATTGTAGTGAAGACCAAGTCCTTTACGGTGAAAGTTCCTGTCGATCGGCGGGCTGCTTTAAAGGAGCATGTTGGGAAATCTGTGGTCTTTGGCTTGCGACCTGAAGACGTCCATGATCCTCAGTTTGCCCCTCCCAGGATCGTTTCCCAAAATGTGGAAGCTGTGGTCGATCTCACTGAGCTGATGGGAAATGAAATTTTCTTATTCCTAAAAAGCGGCGATACCGATTACGTAGCACGAGTTGATCCACGCACAAGTTGCAAAATGGGTGACAAGGTTACTATGGCCTTTAACATGGCTAATATGCATATATTTGACAAGGAAACTGAACAGGTAATCCGGTAATATGTAATCTAAATTAAAAATTTACAAAACGTCTCCTCGTCGAAACCTAACGGGGAGATGTTTTCATGTTAGGAGGAATTATGCCGTATCCTTACTTAAAACCACTTCTGGAAAAAAATAATTCAAAGATCGTCCTATTAGTTATGGATGGTCTGGGAGGTATTACCCTGACCCCTGTTGGTAAAAGTGCCCTTGAAAAAGCGGTCACCCCCAATCTTGATCATCTGGCCGAAGAAGGCACGCTTGGTCAAACTATTCCGGTCCGCTATGGAATTACACCTGGATCAGGTCCTGCCCATTTAGCTTTATTCGGATACGATCCGCTTGAATACATGATCGGTCGAGGCGCTCTTGAAGCTGCTGGAATTAATTTGGCGGTTAATCTAGGCGACATCGCAGTTCGGGGTAATTTGTGTTCGTTGGATAAAGACGGGAATATCACAGACCGGCGGGCTGGAAGAATTTCTCATCAGGATGCCGCTCCTGTAATTAAACTTCTGGATAAGGTTAACATCCCGGGTATAGAAGTTGAAGTGCGCCATGTAAAGGAATACCGCTTTGCGGTCGTTTTCCGAGGTGAGGGTCTTAATCCATCTTTAAATGACACCGATCCCCAGGAAACAGGCGTTCCTCCCCTACCAGTGAAAGCTCAGGTTCCTGCTGCCAGAAAAGCCGCAGAGGTAATTAATCAATGGGCCAAGGCAGCTCACCAGGTGCTGGTTGATCAACCTGTAGCCAATGGATTCTTACTGCGGGGTTTTGCAACTGATCCCGGTTTACCATCCTTTGAGGATTCCTACCAGCTGAAAGCCGCCTGCATTGCGGAATATCCAATGTATAAAGGCGTTTCCCGTCTGATTGGCATGGATGTGATTGAGGTTGAAGGAGAAGGTCCCAAAGCGGAATTCGAGACAGCTGGAAAACATTGGCAGGATTACGACTTCTTTTTTATCCATATCAAGAAAACTGACAGCTACGGAGAAGATGGCAATCTTGACGCTAAAGCTAAAATCATAGAGGGTGTTGACCAGGCACTTCCAACCCTGCTGGATCTCAAGCCGGACGTATTGATCGTTACCGGAGATCACTGTACACCGGTAGTATTAAAAACCCACTCCTGGCACCCAGTGCCTTTCCTGCTCTGGGCACCAAAAACTCACCGGACAGATTTAGAGACCACATTCAGCGAGAGAAATTGTCCCCGGGGTGGACTGGGAACCTTTCCTGCAGTTGAAACCATGTCCCTGGCACTGGCCCATGCACTCCGCCTGCAAAAATTTGGCGCATAACCAGCCCAAATACTTATAAAAAGAAGGCAGCAAAGCGCGCTGCCTTCTTTTTTATAGCACCGGAATATTTTTGTTCTGTCCCATCCATTTAAACATCTTCTTTTATCAACATGGATTTGCTTCTTGCTGGCAGATACCAGCCCAGAACGGCTCCCCCTGCCAGGGTTATCAATCCGAATACCAGGAAAATATCTTGCCAGAATCTAACCGGGAATAGTCGGATGAGGGAATCTGAATAATAGAACAACCAGCTGTCCCCTTCAAAGAACAGCAGATGGAAATTAGTGAAAAGGGATTGAAAACTGACCAGGGTAAAAAACAGCATAACCGCCAATATTCCGGCAGTTAATCTACCTCCCCGGGTAATTGCCCTCAAAAATTCAGCGTTCCAATCCCGGACCCTTGCATAGGATCCTCCCAGAAGAAACACGGCTGTCGCTCCGTAAAAGAACCGCAGCATACCCTGGAGAACGAGTTTTACATCTTCCAAGTGGGACAACTCCCGTTCAATATAAATAGGATCGCCAGAATCAAACTTTAATACCCGCAGGTCATCCAGGCTTGCCTTGGATATCAAGTATCGCCGGGTCTGATTCCCAAAATCCAGGCGTTCTTCAGTGCTGAAGCCATAGCTGTCCACTGGAAAGTTAGGCCGGCGATATTCGAGACTCAAAAAAAATGGACTTAATAAAAACATTATCGCGATACCACTGATCAATATGGGGATCGAAACAGTCACCAGCCCGCTTAACCCTTTTTCAAAGATCTTCATCACTTTTCCTCTCCCAGTAGTGCTGGATCGCTGAGAATATTATTTAAAACCATTTGGTTGGTTATCCGCTCAATCGGGGCTTTATCATCCGTGAATACCTGGGTACCACTTGGTAAAGGTCGCATGTTATCCAGGGCAATTCTCATCGATTGAACCAGGGTTGCATCAGGATGGTCGCTGTCCTGGAGCAGGGCAAGGTTTTCTTCCAGGTTCTGCCAGTCAGTTGATTGTACTGTTGCATAAATCATTGAATTATAGGAAGCCGGCACATCCATCACATATACGGAAGGAAATACAGAATGAATAGTGGAAACCAATCCAGCAAGCAGTTCCTCATCTTCGGGAGCCCGTCCGACATTCAAAACCAGGGCACCGTTAGATTCCAGGTGATCATAGACGATCTCGAAGAATTCTTTCGTGGTCAGGTGCCAGGGGATATAAGGAGGGCGATAAGCGTCTATGCTGATCAGGGTATATCGTTTCCCGCTGTGTACCAATCCCCACCTGCCATCCTGCGCGATTGGGTTTAAATTTTCTTCCGTCATGCCAAAATACATCTGGCCTATCTTCAGGATTTCCTGGTCTATTTCAAAGCCATCGATAGGAATCGGACCAAAAGCCAGGGTTGCCTGGCGGGCAGAGGTTCCCGCTGCTAACCCAATAATCGCCATATTTTTTACATCCCCCGGGTTAAATGGAGGCACGTTAAAAAAAGGCGCAGCTAAAACCTGCATCCAGGTTCCCCAAAAAGCTGTTTGGTCGGGGTGATAAATTGAGTGGATCCCTTGGCCTTCATTCAGGCGTAAGAAACGATAGCCATTATCTTCCAACACCTGGATGTAATTGTAGGAGGATTCTTTTTCATAGATCTGGTCGGCATGTTTTTTTACCGGTCCCCCGCCCCAGATAATCGCCAGGATCACAATCAGGATGGGCATCCAAGACCATTTCAACATAGCCCGCCAACCTCCCGATAATTTCAAACCCATTAACCCTACCAAACACAGCAGTACCGAAAAGATTACAAAGGTCAGGCGGGTTCCCACCCAGGGAATCAGGATTAAATCAGGAGCGAAGGTGCCCAGAAATGATCCCAGGGTTGAGATCGCGTAAATCCGGCCGGCAATTTTTCCGGCGTCCTTGGAATCCGTGAGTACTAATCTGATGGCGAAGGGGGAGATTGTCCCCAGCAAGGTTATGGGTACGATCAACAAAACCAGCACTGCTGTGAAAGCCCCTAACAAGACACCAATCTGGAGTTGATCAAACGCATCAGCTGCCGCATATAAAACGGGTCTGGCAATAAAAGGTACAATGCCCGCTGAAAATGCCCCCCAGATCAAGATGGTATAAAAAACCTCATAGCTGGGATATTTATCTGCCCATCTTCCACCAAGGGTATAACCCACCGTCAGGTAGATCAGGATCAAACCGATGATCGATGCCCAGACCAGATTGCTGGTTCCGAAAACACTGCCCAACAGTCGGGAAGCAGCAAACTCAATCCCCAGGGTTGTCATGCCCGATACAAATACCGTGATGTGAAGATATCGTTTCATGGGGGTCATATTGAGGGGACCAATCCATCCAAATGGATAAGTATTTTAAATAACCTAAGAGTAAAACCAGAATGAATTAACCGTACAAATTCTACCATATCCCCTGGGTCATTTGAGGCTTTGCAAGGTGCAGGAGAACCTCGAGAATTGTAGTTTTGCAGGGGGATATTTAACCCCTCATCGGGAGACTAGCCCTTGAAGGAACTATCCAGTATAATAACCCTGATGAAGTCAACCAATATCCAGGAAAACTACCCCGGTCATTCAAAACCGGCCGCTGCTATTCAGGCGGCTGCCGTACTCGGCTGCGCAGCCGCCGCAGATCACAACTTAGCACCGGGCAGCTAACCACTAAATTGATCAGCCGTTGACTTTAAAGTTAACCTGAACTGCCCGGATAAGTACACCATCCGGGTTTTCTTTATGCAAGCGATATTCAAAAGGTGCCATCATGAAAAACATAACACTCACAGGGGCCCAAATCAGACAATCTTATATTGATTTCTTTGTTGATAAAGGGCACAAATTAGTTCGCTCTTCGTCATTAGTACCGGGCGGTGATGCCACCCTGCTGTTTACCAACGCCGGTATGGTGCAGTTTAAAGACGTCTTTTTGGGAACTGATCAGCGGGCTTATTCCCGGGCAACAAATTCGCAAAAATGCATGCGTGTTGCGGGAAAACACAACGATCTGGAAGATGTCGGGCAGGATGATAAGCACCATACTTTTTTTGAGATGATGGGGAACTGGTCTTTCGGAGATTATTATAAAAAAGAAGCCATAAGTTATGCCTGGGAATTGCTCACCGAGGTCTGGAAACTGCCCAAAGACCGCCTGTTTGTTACCGTATTCAAAGATGAAAAAGGACAAATTCCAACAGATGATGAAGCCGTAAAATATTGGTCTGAGCAGCCTGGCTTTTCTATGGATCACCTTTTTTATATGGAGAGAAAAACAAATTTTTGGGAGATGGGCGATACTGGACCCTGCGGACCCTGTTCAGAAATTCATTATGATTTGCGACCGGAGGAAAGTCCCCTGATAGATCAGGCTGTCCTTGAATCTGACCGTTTCACCGAGATCTGGAACCTGGTATTTATCCAGTACAATCGCAAAGGCCCTGAAAAGTTGGATCCACTTCCATCCCGGCATATCGACACAGGATTAGGCCTGGACCGGGTTGTAGCTATACTTCAGGGAAAAAATTCCGATTACCGGACTGATTTATTTTTCCCCCTGATAGAAGCCGTCCAATCCTTAACTGGTGATCCTGATTTGGAGAGAGATAAAAACTTTACTCCCTATCGGGTGATCGCAGACCATGCCAGAGCGGCTGCTTTCTTAATAGCTGATGGGGTCGTGCCCGGAAATTTGGGCAGAAATTATGTTTGTAGAATGATTATCCGGCGGGCATATCGTTTTGGCGGTCAACTGGGATTGAACACTCCCTTTCTTGGAAAAATAGCCTCGGTAGCGATTGATCTTTACCAGGAAGCCTATCCAGAATTAAAACAAAACCGGAAAATAATCCTCGATACCATCACCCGGGAAGAAGAACAATTTCAACAAACCCTGGAAAATGCTACCCTTTATTTGGAAAATCTGCTCGATGAAATCAAGGACGGGGGAGTTCTGGCTGGTGAAAAAGCAGCCAATCTGTACACAACCTATGGCATGCCCCTAGAAATCACCCGGGATATTGCCAAGGAAAGAGGTTTTGAGGTAGACGAAGCCGGATTCCATGATGCCATGGATCGGCACCGGATTAATTCCGGTGCCGGACAGGCAATGGGAGAAGTTGGAGGGGAAGAAGTAGAGTTGTTCAGAGGTTTATTAACCTCTCTCCAATCTGAAGGCAAATTAGATTCGGCCGGCGTAGAATATGATCCCTATGGTGAATTATCCATTCAGGGAAAAGTATTGGCGCTGGTCAAGGATGGAGAGATCATCCAGTCTGCAGCTGAAGGAGATACCGTGCAGGTGATCCTGCAAAAAACACCTTTTTATATTGAATCCGGTGGCCAGGTTGCAGACACCGGTGTCATTGAAGGAACAGAGTGGAGTATCACTGTCGATGATGCCTACCAGCCGGCTGCCGGGATGATTGTACACAATGGAAGGGTTCAAAAAGGCTCTCCCTGTGTAGGGGATACTGCCACCGCCCGGGTAGATCAGGAACGTCGATATGATATTATCCGGAACCACACCGCCACTCACCTGCTCCACGCCGCTTTAGATCAAATTCTGGGTCAACATGCCCGCCAGGCTGGTTCTCTGGTTGCTCCCGATCATTTGCGTTTTGACTTCACCCATAATCAAGCCCTCAGCGATGAGCAAGTGAGAGCTGTGGAAGAGGAAGTCAACCGAAGGATCCTGGAAGATCACCCTCTGGGTATCAAGCAAAAGCCTCTCCAGGAGGCAATCGATGAGGGTGCCAGAGCACTTTTTGGAGAAAAATATGGCGAAGTCGTTCGGACCATCAAGATGGGCGATTTCTCTTATGAACTGTGCGGGGGAACCCATTGTGAACGCAGCAGTGAAGTCGGGCTGTTTCTCATTACCGGCGAAAGCAGCACAGCTGCCGGTATCCGCCGGATCGAAGCTGTTACCGGTCGGGCTGCCTATCAGCTTGTTTCAGATCGATTCCATGTATTAAGAACTGCAGCTGACCTGCTTTCCTCAAGCGCTGATCAAGTTGCTGTCCAAACAGAAATTCTACTGGAAAAGAGCAAGTCAGGTGAAAAATACATCGAAAATCTTCAATCTAAACTCGCTTCCATCAAGTTGGATCAAGCTCTCGATGATATCGTACAAATTGATGAAGTCCATTTGTTAACGACCATATTGGAGGATGCTGATCTGGAGACCTTACGATTAACCACAGATCGCTTCAGACAAAAATACCCGGAAAACGGGGTGATTGTGCTTGGCACGGTAATAAACAAAGCACCTCGTTTAATCGCTGCCGTGTCTCCGAATCTGGTTGATAAGGGGATAAAAGCCGGTGAGCTGATCAAGTTTGTTGCTGAACAAATCGGTGGAGGTGGAGGTGGACGCCCTATCCTGGCGGAAGCGGGTGGTAAAAATCCCGAAAAACTCCCTTCAGCCCTGGCCAGCATTGCCGGTTGGATAAAAGATAAAACAGCAGTTGGATCCTGAGGACCTCCACAGGATTACCGATAGGGAACCGGTTTCCTCGGCAGGGACTGGTTCCTTAATCTAACCAACCCGGGCTCTGCACAATAAATATGAAGAAACCTTATAAGTGGATATCCCCCTGATAAAATTATCCAAAGATATTCTTTGGTAAAATACATCTGTGAAGACCCAAATCATCCAGCTTGAACCCCACGACGACACCATTTCGGTAAAAGATAAAATGGATTGGTCACAGACACCGCGGGTTCTACTGGTATGGCCTCAACGGGGGAAAGTGCTGCGAAATCGTTTAGATCTGGTATTGTTGGAACGATATTGTTCTGCTCATGGAAGCCAATTAGCCCTGCTGACCAAAGATCAGGAAATCATTTTCCAGGCAGCCCAAGCGGGAATCCCTGTTTTTCAAAATCGAAAATCAGCTCAGCTTCAACCATGGGGAAAATCATTCCGGGAATTCAAGCGGCAGGAAATGAGCCAGAAAGCCCAACAAACCCGGTTTTCTAATCTTGTTGAAAAGGAAAAACGTGCTGCCTATAGTGAGCTGCTGCCCTGGATGAGGATAAGTATTTTTACTATTGCTGTTTTAGCCGTATTGGCCATAGCAGCTACCCTGCTGCCCAGTGCTTCTGTTACTATTCCGCAAGAGAGCTATACCCATCGGATCACCATCCCAATCAAGGCATATCCCGGCGAAACCCACGTCAGGATATCAGGCAGTATTCCTGCCCGGGATTTACTTATCCTGGTGGAGGACCAGGATTCTCTGCCAACAAGTGGTACTCAGCCGTACCCTTCAGACTATGCCCGGGGAGAGGTTGTTTTCACCAATTTAAGCGAAGACCCTATCCAGATAAACGAAAATACCATTCTCAGCACAGATGGGGAAAACCCAATTCTGTTTGAAACCACTTTTCCGGGATACGCACCTGCGGGTAACGGTGAGCAAATCACCATCCCGGTTCGGGCGCTTGAACCCGGATCCCAAGGCAATCTAGCTGCTAATCAAATTACCCGGATTAATCTGAGCTTAGGCACGGAGTTATCAGTTTCAAATCCTCAGCCAACTTCTGGAGGAGAAGATATCTACCTTCCCGCTCCAAGCGAGCAGGACCGGGAAAAATTATCCAATATCCTCTTGGGTAATCTCAAACAACTTGCTTTGAAGCAAAGTCATATACAGCTATCTCCGCGAGATATCCTGCTCAGTTCTGAACCAGATCTTGACGAGATCATTACCAATAATTTTCTTCCTGAAGAGGGGTCGACCGGAGATACACTCACGCTAATCAGCAAAATCCGATTTCGGGTATATTATGCCGCAGAAGAAGATTTGAAATCTCTGGCAGTTGACGCAATCAATGCCCAATACACGGGAAGTGATTATGTCCCTATACTTGAAAGCATCCGCTTAAACCAATTATCCGATCCCCATACTGATGCTGAACAAACCGCTTCCTGGGATATGGAAGTTGAGTGGGAAGATAGAAGAATTCTCAACCAACAGGAAATTATCCAGGTGATTTTAGGGAAAAAACCGATCGAGGCGAAGCGTCTTCTCCAAGAATATCTTCAGATGGAGCACAGTCCAAAAATAGGTTTATATCCTGACTGGTGGGTAAGGATTCCAGCTCTACCTTTCCGGATTACTATTATCCAGGAAGGCGGAAACTATAATGAATGATCCTGGCAGAATCCTGGCTGTTGATCCAGGTGATAAGCGATTAGGGATCGCTATAAGTGATCCAACCCGGACAATTGCATCCCCGCTATGTGTGCTTGATCATCAATCCAGGGAGGAAGATGCTCTGGCGATTCACAGCATCGCTCTAGAACATCAGGCAAAAATAATTATTATTGGGGTATCGTTGGATTCGGATGGAGAAATCGGTCATCAAGGTAGAAAATCGGTCCGGCTTAAAAACCAGATCAGTGCGATCAGTGATATCAAAGTTGAACTCTGGGATGAGTACGGCACAACCCAGAAAGCCCAGAAAACCCGCAGGAAAATGGGCGTGGCACGGAATAAACGAACCGGGCATCTTGATGAACTGTCTGCTGCGATTCTCTTGCAGAACTTTCTTGATGCCCAATCAGACGAGGAGATCACGTGAAGTCGAAGCAAAAAACGGGGGGGAATAGATTTCTCCTGATTAGTATTTTCCTCCTGATCCTGGTAACCATATGTTTATTTTTTGGGATTGCTTTTAGCAGCATTCCAACCCGGACGGCAGAACTTTATGGACCACCAGATCCCGCCCTATCCCCGGTAAAAGTCTTCCCGCAATCCATAATACTGCTGCTATCAAATAACCAGCTTCTTGAACCCGGGAACCAGGCATCAGGAGATGTTTTATTTTCAATTGAGCCAGGAGAATCTCTGGAGAGTATCCTCGCAGAGCTCACCAGCCTCGGTTATATACAAGGCGGATCAGCTGTTCGGGCGTATCTAATTTATAAGGGAACGGATACCAGGATTCAACCAGGACAATACCCCCTTTCACCGGAAATGTCGGAACTTGAGATTGCCGATCAACTTGGCAATCCAGTCCCAACCCAAACCACGGTATCCATTTTAGCTGGATGGCGGGTTGAAGAAATCGGAGAAAGTTTGATCAATCTAGGGTTAAATATTACAGCAGACGATTTGATCCAGACGGTCCACGCTGGAGGGAAAGAAGGATACCTTTTCCCGGGAAGTTATCAGGTGGAAAGGGAGATTACGGCAAATCA
>CAZUMG010000031.1:11685-15058 GCA_964621895.1 uncultured Anaerolineales bacterium
CCAGGACCGATCTGCAATCCTGGATTGGCTGCTATCCAGGCTGTTGCTCAGCCGGCAGATACAGATTATCTTTATTTCCGGGCTGCCTGTGATGGCTCTGGCCGCCATCTATTTGCCGAAACCTTCGAGACCCATTTGGAAAACGCCTGTCCCTAATCTTGACCGACCAACTTTTCAACAAGGGATCAATCTTATTAAAAGAAACAGGTCATTGCTGGCATAAGTGTTCAAACCAGGCAATCCTGGCGCTGGCAGCAACAAAAATGCTGCCGCAGACTACTACCAATTGTCCCTGAGATGCTAGCTCAATTGCCCGCCTGAGAGCGTTATCAACAACCGGGATTGATTCTCTGGTGCATCCATAATCGCGGGCTCTCTCCGCGAGACTTTCAGGATCCATAGCCCTGGGATGTTCTGCCCGGGTGCAGATCAAATGGGATGTCCTCGGCAATATTGCCGCCAACATCCCATCCAGCTGTTTATCTTCTGAAATTCCAAATACCAGGACCAGGGGATAATCCGGGAAAAACTCATCAATGGTCTCCCGCAGTTTTTCCATCGAAGCCGGGTTATGAGCTGAATCAACAACAATGGGAGGATCCCGTTGGAGAATTTCAAATCTGGCCGGCCAGAAAGTAGCGGATAATCCTGCCTTGATTTGGGATTCTTCTAGGAGGAACTCCCAGGAAGGTAATGCTTTTAGGGCTGCATAAGCAGTCACAGCATTTAAAACCTGGTAATCTCCCAATAAGGGAATAAAGAAGTCACTAGTTTTTTGCTTATCGGATGCCTCGAGTCGATAGATCTGACCATCCAGCGATCTGGATAAAATAGTATAGGGATATTCTTTTTTAACTTCAATCAGGGGGGATTGCCTTTCAGTAGCAATCCTCCGGATCACCTTCATTGCCTGGTTTTCCTGGGGAGCAGATACCACGGGAATGCCAGGTTTTATAATGCCACCTTTTTCTGCTGCGATTTTTTCTAGGGTATCCCCCAGAATGGTCACATGATCCAGGTACAATGAAGTTATCACCGAGACCAGCGGTGTGATGATGTTGGTTGCATCTAATCGTCCCCCTAGGCCAACCTCGATCACCGCAATATCCACGGACTGCCTTTCAAAATACAGGAAAGCCAGACTGGTCATAATTTCAAAAGTAGTTAACCCGGGCACTTTTGCCACCAGGGGTTGAATCTCAGCGACCAATTCAGCTAATAGGTTGCGAGGAATTGGGACCTGATTTACCTGGATACGCTCTTCAAAATCCTTTAAATGGGGAGAGGTATACAAGCCCACTTTAAAACCAGCTTCCTGCAGCACGGAAGCACAAAAAGCGCTGACAGATCCTTTTCCTTTGCTGCCCGCAATATGAATGCTGGGGAAGCTGTTTTGTGGTTCACCCAGGTATTCCATTAACCGGACCATCCGGGTTAAATCAAAATTTTCCGGACTAAGATTAGCCTGGTGGCTTCTGCTGTAATCTACAAAACTATAGATATAATCCAAAGCTGCCTGGTAGCTGAGTGGTGTAGATTGAATCATGGTGAGGATTTTAACCCTTTGGGTACTCCCGGACAAGGGAACTGTCACTCATTTAGCTCTGTTGCAGTCTGGATTGTTATCAGGATATGTGACGGAAATCATCCTTGATAGAATCAATAAAAATGAGTATGATTATACATGCGCTCTTCTAGATATATATAAAGCTCCCTTCATCACAATTTGGTGAACAAATTGTTCAGTAATGGCACCTGAGTTCTATCAATAATTGGAAGTATCCCATCAGTATGATGTTTTTCACTCCTAATAAGATTAAGTCATGGACAGATTAAAGGAGGTGATTGCACTCACAAATCATTATCTGTATAGGACTATTGTATTTGTATCCAGTATTCACTTAAGGAGTTAGAAGAATGAAAACAAAACGTTTCTTTTGGGTTCTTATCGCCCTCTTGATCGTAGGGTCTCTGGCTCTCAGCGCCTGCGGCGCTAAGACACCTGTGGTTGTAGAGGAAGAAAAACCCGTTGCCGGTGAAGGCACTTACTACGATCGCGCCATGGCGGGAGAATTTGCCGGCACTGTCGTGACTATGACCGGTCCTTTCACCGACGAAGATGCTGTCAAATTTGACAGTTCTGTGGCAGCTTTTGAAGAGGCCACCGGCATCGACATCCAGTATGAAGGCACCAAGGAATTTGAAGCCACCATTACTATCCGTGTCGAAGCGGGAGATGCCCCTGACATAGTTGACTTCCCTCAACCCGGGCTGCTTGGTACCCTGGTTGCCAAAGGCTATGTAGTTGATGTCAGCACCTTCCTGCCGCAGTCGTCCTTTGACAACTACCTGCCAAGTTGGTGGGACATGGCTACCATGACCGGACCAGATGGTGACATCGTTGCTGGTGTCTGGCACCGCTTCAGTGGAAAAAGTGAGGTCTGGTATCCCCAGGCTGCTTTCGAAGCTGCTGGTTATACTATCCCAACAACCTGGGACGAAATGCTGGCGCTTTCTGACCAGATCGTCGCAGACGGCGACAAGCCCTGGTGTGTTGGATTTGAATCTGGCGCTGCCACCGGCTGGGCCGCCACTGATTGGATGGAAGAGATCATGCTCCGCACCACCAGCCTGGAGAACTACGACAAGTGGGTCACCGGTGAACTGCCCTTCAGTTCTCCTGAAGTTAAAAATGCTCTCACCGTTCTGGACAATCTCTGGAGCGAAGAGTATGTTTACGGCGGCCGCAATGCCATTGTAACCACCTTCTTTGGTGATGCCCCCACCCCCATGTTTGAAAATCCTCCCAAATGTTGGCTCCACAAGCAGGGCAACTTCATCACCAGCTTCTTCCCTCCGGATGCAGTGGCTGGTGTGGATTACGGTTTCTTCTACCTGCCCCCCATCGATGCTGATTATGGCAAGCCCTACCTGGTTGCTGGCGACATCATGGCCATGTTTAACGACCGCCCTGAAGTACGTGCGGTTATGGAATTCTTCACCAAGGGTGAATCCGTCAAAGAATGGCTGGCTGCTGGCGGGGCATTATCCCCCCACCTGGATACCCAGCTGGATTGGTACGGAGTTGACATTGAACGTGGTATTGCAGAACTAGTCGCAGATGCCACCAGTGTGCGCTTCGACGGTTCCGACCTGATGCCCGGTGAAGTTGGCTCTGGTTCCTTCTGGACCGGCATGACCGACTTCTTCTCCGGTACTGCTGATATGGACACTGTCCTGGCTGAAATCGATGCCTCCTGGCCCGGAAAAACTGTAGCCGAAGAAACCACCCTTGGCACTGAAGAAGATCCCATCTATGTCCTGTTTGTCCCATCCGTGGATGTGGACTTCATGATCTCCAGTGGCGACCTGA
>CAZUMG010000032.1:0-6915 GCA_964621895.1 uncultured Anaerolineales bacterium
CTGCTGGAGCAATTCTCCAATATCTAGGGCAAACCCGGGCAGAATCCCTCCAGCTGCTGACTGGGTTAAATAGTTACAGTTTGCACGACTTCATGACCCTTGATGCAGCTACTCGCCGAAATTTGGAGCTGACAGAAACCATCCGAACAGGGAAAACGGGGGGATCGCTGCTGGGAATTCTTGATCGAACCATCACGCCAATGGGAAAAAGATTGCTCAGACAGTGGGTCAGCAAACCACTGCTGAATGTTCATAAAATTCAGCGCCGGCATGAAGGCGTTACCGTCTTTTTTAAAGATGGATTGCTGAGAAGGGAAACACGGGATACTTTAAAAGGGTTACAGGACCTGGAGAGGGTAACCAATCGCATTGCTGGGGGCACTGCCCAACCGCGGGACCTGGTCGGGTTAAGGGATACACTGCGACAGCTTCCAAAAATCCGGGAATTATTCCCGGATAAATTTGAGGGTGGCAGCTTCTTGGGAGAATTATTTGAACAATTTTCCCTCTGCTCAGATGTGTTTGATTTGGTCTTAGGATCTATTGATGAGGATCCTCCTGCCGTACTTGGCAAAATTGGCATCATTAAACCTGGATATTCTGAGGAATTAGATCAGACGTTATCATCCACAAAACATGCCAGGGATTGGATTGCAGGTTTGGAATCTGTTGAAAGGAAAAGCACCGGGATTGAGAGCCTGAAGGTAAGCCATAATAAGGTCTTTGGATATTATATTGAGGTTACCAAAGCCAAGGCCGCTCAGGTTCCAGATCACTACATACGCAAGCAGACCTTAGTTAATGCCGAACGTTATGTTACTCCCGAACTGAAAGAATATGAAACCCAGGTCTTTAATGCGGAAGATCAAATCAAGGAAATTGAGAGGAGGTTGTTCTTTGAAATTTGTGAAAGAATCTCCATTCAAACCGAACGTCTGGTAAGAACAGCCCAGGTCTTAGCTCAACTTGATGTTTTAGCCACCCTGGCTGAAACCGCAGCCACCCAGGGGTATGTACGCCCCGAAGTTGTTGAAGAGGATATCCTTGAGATTACTGGCGGCCGTCATCCAGTCGTTGAGCAAACCTTACGGGGAACCCGATTTGTTCCGAATGATGTAATATTTGAATCTGGTGAGCGGATTCGCATCCTAACCGGACCGAATATGTCAGGGAAATCCACCTTTTTAAGGCAGGTCGCTCTGATCGTGCTTTTAGCGCAGATGGGCAGCTATGTACCGGCAGATTCAGCCAGGATCGGTTTAATCGATCGAATTTTCACACGAATCGGTGCCCAGGACGAAATTCACGCGGGCCAATCAACCTTCATGGTCGAGATGGTGGAAACAGCCAATATTCTAAATCATGCTACGACCCGCAGTTTGTTAATTCTTGATGAAATTGGGCGGGGCACCAGCACCTATGATGGAGTTTCGATTGCCTGGGCGGTGATTGAATATATCCATAACCATCCTGATAAACGAGCCAAAACCTTGTTTGCAACTCATTATCATGAATTAACCGAACTGCCTGAATTGCTTCCCGGGATTCGAAATTACCGGGTGTCTGTCAGTGAGGCAGATGGCAAAGTGGTGTTTCTCTATAAGATAGACCCAGGCGGAGCAGATAAATCATACGGCATTCACGTGGCACAGATAGCGGGAATGCCTCCGTCTGTCACCCTGCGGGCTGAAGAGATTATGGCCCAGTTAGAGTTATCAGCAGGAAAAGCAGGTATCCAGGATCCTGCCGTGGCGCAGCAGATGGCTTTGTTTCCCAGCACAAATCCCCTATTAAGGGAATTAAAAACCCTGGATATTAATGAGCTCAGCCCCCTTGAAGCTTTGAACCTGTTATTCAACTGGAAGAAAAAATATCTTTCTGAAACCCAGGATGGAACAGGGGAATGATAAATGGATCTTTCTAATAAAAAAACTCCGGTGATAATTTATCCCGGAGTTTTTTTACAGGGTTCAAACTCTTAGAGATTTTTTTCTACAACAGCTATCACCTCAGGTAAATTAATGCCCAGGCTGGTGATTTTTTCGACTGTGGGAATTCCATTATTTGACCAGCCCCTCCGTTTATAGACCACGTCTAGCAGCTGTTTATATTGGTCTTCTCTGTATTGGCGAAGTCGGGCATTTTTCTCTTCAGTACTGAAATCAGCTGGATTAATCCCGACCAGTTCCTGCAGCTGCTGGTCATATCTATCCTGCCGGGATTCGTACTCATCCAGGGTTACCGGACCCATCGCCCGATAGGGAGGAAAATCGTGCTCCCGGGTGCCAAACCCAACCCTGAGGTTAAATACCCGCTGGAAATTGTAAACCCGCTCCGATTGAGCGATTAAATCTTCCGGGGTTACTTTCTTTCCAGTTACACCCTCATATACCCAGGTGTAATTCTCAACATGCTCGGGGATTCTTTCGGGATGTTCGGTGTCTTTATTATCGATCGGTTTGATATCATTCCAGGGAAGTTTGCATAAACCATTCAGGCTGAACCAGGTTCTCCACATGGGGAAATAATGCAGGGCTTCCGCTTTCGCTTCGAAAGAGGGCAGGAGTTTTTCGACCTGATCCATGAATATCAACCAGGCTTCATCGTGCTGACCACCTTTCAGTGCCATCCCGTACCCCCCCTGCTGCGCGATGGATTCTTTGGTCATGTATTCAGAAATTTCCATTCCTTTTACTTCCATGGCAATATCATGCAGGAAAGCTGGATCTGCACCGAACTGCTCCGCAAAATATGATTTCATATAGCGGGTTCCCTGACCAACGATAACACCAAATCCTTCGCCTCTGGCCATTTGATGCAGCAGTTCAAGGGCACTTTTTTCATTGCCCCAGGTTAGGTCCATCCCGCCGGTTCGTTCTTCGTTAAGAATACCCTCCTGGTAACATTCCATGCAAAATGCGACCGAATTGGCAAAAGAGATGGTATCAACCCCGTAGGTATCACAATAAAAATTCATTTCCAGGATAGCTTCGGGATCAAAAACGCCAATATTCGATCCGAGGCCGGCAGCGTTTTCGTACTCCGGGCCATCCACGAGAACTTTTACACCTGCATGGGGACCGGTTTTCAGCTCAAAACCATCCACCCCGTGAGAGCAGGCCAGGGTACAACCCAGCCAGCAGCTGTCCATGCGTTTGTCTTGGGTAAAAGCTTGCTGCCAGGTAGTGGAATCAATCTCCACATGTTCAGGGTGAGCGCCATAACGAAAATTATGAACGGGCAGGAGATCGAAATGGTCCATGATTTCAACCAGGTGAGCGGTTCCAATCTCCCGCATATTGTTCTGCTGAGCATCATAACGGGTGATTTCCTGGTTGATCCGTTTTCCCGCCTTGCGAATTAGATCTGGTTTAGCAGGATGATTGCTGGACCCACTGATTCCGCTGAACCGCACCACGATACCTTTGAGGTGTTTATCCCTGAATACGCGCCCAGATCCCCCCCGAGCAGCTTGTTTGACCCTTACTTCCTGGCGTTTCGGATCAAAAAAGCTGATGTTTAATCCTGCAAATCGGATGTGATTGGCAGCTTCACCAGAGGTAATCACAGATACGTTCTTTCTGTCCTGCTCATCTTCGGCATACAAATCGGTTAATATACCTGCCAGGGGATAAGTATTCAGGACCTCATCGGGTGCGAGTTCCAAACGAACTTCCTGGTTATTGCCATCGATGACAATAATTATTTCCTGAGCAGCTTTCCCGGTAATTTCCAGGGCGTCAAACCCGGAAAATTTCAAAAAGGGAGCAAAAAAACCACCGCCATTACTATCTATTACCGAGTTTGTCAGGGGAGAGAGGGTAACCACTGTGCTTTTACCCATTCCTGGATATGCCGTGGTACCGCATAAGGGGCCATTGGCGATAACCAGGGCGTTTTCGGGATCATCCCAGCGGGTATCATCGTTTATGGCATTCCACAGCAGCCAGAGTGCAAACCCCCGGCCACCGGTGAATAAATCTTTCATTTGCTGGGTAACCGGTTTTTCAATAATTGTGTTTTGATTGAGATCAATATGAAGAGTTCGATTGGCGTATCCTTTATCAACAGGTTGCTCTTTGTATTGATAAGAGGTGAGAATTTGGTGGGTATTGTGTTTCTTGGGTAGATCAGTCATTAAAGATTCCTCCATGAGCTGCTTATATAACCAAACAACTAGATCTAAATTCATTAGCTATTATACCTCTAAAGAAATAGATAAGTACTTTGCCCATCTTTTCGGTTAACCCGAAAATATGCCAAACCATAACTAAATATCTTGGGATATCATTTAAGTTAATTAGTTGTTGTAATTTCTTTATAATTTAGGAGAAATATTAATCAAGTTGCTGGTTCTCCGGGGGATCTTGCTGAAGTAGCTATTGCGTATATCAATGTTTTCGTTTAAAATCAGAGGACTGATTGAGGCTTGATCATTGATCTGCCAAATTCCGGTCTGTTGTAATTTATGCTGAAAAAATATCTTCGTCTGGCTTTGTTTCTGATGGTTTTGGGGATAATTTCCGCTTGCTCCGAAACAAAAGTTAACGGCTCAGCCTACTACCTGGTGGATCCCAGATTCGGTGAATTATATGTTCGACTGCAGGGTGAAGATGTTTTAGGCCCCCCTATCTCCAATAAAAAATATCTTGTGGGAACCCATCAGGAAAAGCAATATTTTGAAGGAGTGGTTATGGTTTACGATCCGGATCACTCCCCCAGGTATTACCTGGAGCCGGTGGGCATTGATGCTGGATTCTCAGATTTGCCGAATAATGACCCGGAAAATTCTTCGATCAGGTATTTAAATGGATTTGTCATCCCGGTGGAATTTTCCCGTTTTTATGATCTGATGGGGGGAGAGCGCTGGGTTGGTCTTCCGGTAACCAGGGCGCGGCAAAATCCGCAAAATAACACAGTTGAACAGTATTTTGAAAATATGGGATTCTTCCGGTTTGAAGATGATGCTCCGGGGGTTGTGCATTTGATGCCTTATGGCCTCTGGAAATGTGCGGGAGAATGCTCAAAATATCCTGGTGTAGAAAATGCCGGAATCAGTGCTTCCCCCAACGAGATGATTGAATCGCCTTTTGGAGAGGCAATCTCCCGATTTGGAACCCAATTTACGGGCGATACGGTTTCAGCTGCATATCGAGCTGAGGATGGCTCAATAGAGCAAATTTTCCAAAATATTGTTTTGTACCAGGACTCTGCCAGCCCCTTGGGGGTTTCACTCCGGCCGGTATCTTCATTACTGGGTCAAAAAGGGAATCAATACCAGGAGCGCCAGGAAGCTACCCGGGATTATTTCCGGGAATTGAAGGAGGGGAAGGGTTTTTATATTCCAGCTTATTTTATGGAATTCATTGATCGTTATTATGGATTTGCAATTTCTGGTGAACCGATATCTCAATTAAGTGAAATCAGGGAAGGGGTCTCTCAGCAGTGTTTCCAAAATTACTGCCTGCTTTTTGATGCCAAGGCAGATTCGGGACAGCAGGTACGTATTCTCCCGCAGGGCCAAAAATACAAGGACTCCTTTCATAAACAAGCTCAACAACCAGCAAATCAGCCCGAGGTTCTTCGGGATGTTCAGCTGGATATCTGGGAACAACTTCCCCAGATCTCATCCTTGGAATCCCAACAGATTGGAGCTTGTATTCACGAAGCTGGCACTCCCCTGGTGAATGTACCGGCAGAGGTACATATTTTCACCCAGGAACTTGGATCAATGACCTATCAATTTGAACCAACAGATTCTGGAGGCTGTTCCTTCCTGATGCTGGACCCGATTCAAGGTCAAAATGGGACCACGGTGGATTACCAGGTCTGTTTCCTGGGTTTAGGAGACCAGCAGTATTGTCAAAAAGACAGCTATTTAATTTGGGGAAATACTGATAGCGTTCTGGTAAGCATACCACCAGCGACCGATGTAATGAGTGCCGCAAGCAGTCCGGAAGTCCTCCTGGATACCTGGGAATTGTACCCGCAGATTTCCTCATCTGAGGGCCAGGAAATTGGAGCCTGTGCCCATGGGAATAATCAACCTGTACCGAATCTGAATGCCCAGCTTATCCTGGAAACGCCTAATGCGGGTGTGTTAACTTATCAAAGTTCTCCAACAGATCAGGGGGGCTGCACCTTTTTTAAGCTGGATCCAATTAATGCGAATAATGGCGAGACAATTGCATATCAGGTCTGTTTTACTAATAAATACGGCGAGAATTTTTGTAATCGGGACAGCTTCCTGATCTGGGGAAATCCATAAGCTGAATCTTGATCTATTGATTATTTCTTTAATCCAGTAAAAACTGTAAATGTTGCTTTTTTAATGAATCTCACTGATTAACTGGATTTGGTCTATGGAGGGTCCGAGGCTGTAGAGGACCAATTCAAAGGGGATCTCTTCATTGACCTTTATCTCCTGGGAACTTATCCATTTCCTGATTCCCACTGGGCTGCCCCCATGGAAACCTACCGCAGCTATCCAAATCTGATTTCCACTGAATTCAGACTCTTCTAGTTTAATTAATCCATTAATATCAGCGATGGTATTGTTTTCACGGTAGCGGTAGACAGGATCAGAAATTACCGTCAGTGGTTCAGTGCGTTCCGATGGGAGGGAGGTGATCAAATCGGCAGATACTTGAAATGGACCAGGAAAATCAGTCTCAAAATAGGCAGCCAGGGGCATTGATTGATCAGGAAAAAAGTAATTAAGAGGAGGGATAGCTATAACACTCTGGATTAATTCCCGCTTTTGATCATACATGTTAAATGCCGCTGATATATTTTCGAGGACAACCGCATGGTTATTTTTCACTACAGAAAAACACCAAACGCCTCCGGCATTAGATAGATAACATACAGGATCACTGAAAGGAACCAGATATGGTGTTGGGGTCGGGATGGTTA
>CAZUMG010000032.1:7015-13415 GCA_964621895.1 uncultured Anaerolineales bacterium
CAAGCAATCTAGGAATTGAGATGGCAGAAGACAAACGCTACATGCTGGCAAAACTTGCCCTGGAACAGGGGGATCGATTTCAAGCGCGAGAACATTTATCCAACCTGCTTAATGAAGACCCCGACAATCTGGAGTACTGGCTCTTGATGAGTACGGTTGTTGAATCCAATAAGGAGCGGATATATTGTTTAAACAAAGTGCTGGCCCTGGATCCCAAAAACCCCGAAGCAGCTTTAGGCATGATTTTATTTGGTGGGCAGCATCCAGCTGATTTACGCCCTGCAGCAATCAAGAAACTGGATTGGTCGAAAGATCTCCCGGAACTCAATAAAAAAGAAAAAAAACAAAAAGAAACAAAAAAGAGTGCCTATAACTATAAGAAGCTTGTTCCGCTGCTTGCAGGTGGTGGAATCGTCCTGATTGGGTTGTTTTTTAGTGGATTGCTTTTTCCCGGGATGCGGTCAATTTTCTCACCAATGTTAACCATTACACCCATCACCTGGACACCCTCAGTTGAACCAGGAGTAGATACTGCCCTAACGGGGACACCGAATCCAATCTTACAGGTACCGATCGGTAAGGTGCTTCAAAGCCCCTATACCCCGACACCTGCCTATGTGATGACTCCTCATCCCGGATATGGTTCCTACCAGACAGGGTTGGAGGCATACCGGCAGGGAGATTTTGAAACCATGCTGACGTATATGAGGCAAACCGCCAATCAGTTGGAAACTCCGGATATTGTCTATCTGGTTGGAGAAGCTCTTCGCAACCTGGGAAGGTTCAATGAAGCTCAAGAGCAATATGATCGGGCTTTATTCCTGGATCCTGCCTTCGCTCCAGCTTACTACGGTCGGGCTTTGATATCGTCGGTTATAAATCCAGATAACGACATAAAACAGGATCTCGATCAGGCATTGCTGCTGGATCCTGAATTTGGACAGGTTTATCTTGAACGATCAAAATATTACCTCGATCGGGGATCCTACCAACTGGCATATGAAGATGCCTCTCAGGCGATCCTGTATCTGCCTGTATCTCCGCTCGCATATCTTTATCAAGCCTGGGCATTGCTTGAACTTAAGGATTACCAGGAAGCTGATAAATCCATCACAACAGCACTCCAGCTGGATATAAATAACGTGCCATCCTATCTGGTAGCCGGACGGGTAAGTCTGGAGAATGGTAACCCATACAAAGCACTGGAATTCCTGACCAGGTATGAGCCATATGCACCTGAGAAGACCTGGGAATTTTATTATTCCCTGGGCAAAGCTTATTATCTGGTCGGTGACGATTATCCTGCGGCATTGGATCTGCTCAATCAAGCGGAATCCCTAGGCGGGTCAACAAAAGACCTCTACCAGGTGCGTGCCCAGGTATACCACGAGCTCGGTGAGCAGAATAAAGCGTTAAATGACGCTTTCAGGGTACAAAATTTGGACCGGGAAAATTTTGAAACGAACATCTTTTTAGGAAAATTCCTCTATGAAAACAGCCAATTTTCCCTTGGGCTGGTTTACTTGAATATTGCAGAGGATTTAGTCAGGGATGATTCCGATTTAGCCCAGGTATATTACTGGCGAGCATTAACTTTTGAGGACCTGGGCAGGTTCGATGATTCGATTACTGATTGGCAAAACCTGATGGACATTCCTCGTGTATATGTACCGGATGAATGGGAATTTGTCGCTGCTGGGAAATTACTTCCAACAGCCACTTTAACCCCCACGTTAACCTCGACACCCACGGAGACGCCAACCCTTACCCCAACCAGAACATCGACTCCAACAGTAACCCGAACACCTACCAGAACCAAAACTCCGGCTGTCACGGCAACTCCCACCCTGACAGCTTCACCCACCCCTACGCCTTGATTTGGTAATTAATCGGCTAACATAAGCATATAATTTTTATTAGAACCGCCTGGCAGAAGGGCTTTTCCCTTGCTAATCCTGTTTAGAACGGCTATAATTTTGAATAGATACCCGTTCCTGTTTGGAATGGGCAGCTGAAGGTTTTTTATGCCTATATATACCTACCGGTGTGAACACTGTGGTGTTCAATTTGACCGGAGACAAAAGTTTGAAGATGAACCTCTCAAGGTTTGTCCAGAATGTCAAACGGAAACCTTACGAAAGGTTTACTTACCGGTTGGCATTGTATTTAAGGGATCGGGCTTTTACGCGACAGATAACCGTTCCCCTTCAGGTAGGGACTCCCGGCAGACGGAAGATCTGGGCAGCAAGGATCCAGTGACAACACCGACAGATGAAAAAAGCCCCACCCCAAAAAAGGAAAAGGCCGCGACTACCAAAAAAGAAGAATGAGGTAATTTTAAGATAATAAATGTAACCATATTTTTTAAGAAATATGGTTTTTTTATTTAAGGGGATTGAGCCACAGAATTAAACAATTATTAAGGGAACAGGCGTAAAGACCAGGAAAAAAATAATTAAACCAATCCACGCGATGATTTTTCTATCCCGGTCAAGTTCTGTGATCTCATCCAATGGTTCGGCTGTCTTTCTACCCAAAAGCAGGATTAGGACTGCCCATAACCACCAACCTGACCACATAAAACCAAGGATCACCAAAATGATCAGGATAACAGGTCGGACCCATTTTAGGGTTCTTCCGAACAGGCTGTAAATAATGTGTCCGCCATCAAGCTGACCAGCCGGCAGTAAATTGAGGGAGGTTACCAACAATCCAGCCCATCCGGCCCAGGCAACAGGGTGGATTAATACGTCCAGTCCGCCTTCTGGGAGGGGCAGGCCGGTAAATAAATATCGTATCCAGTAAATCAGGGGTGGGATCCCACCGTAAGAAGCTGGTTCGGGAAGCCAGGCACCGTGGATGAGATATTTCAGAACCAGGTACAAAATAGAGTTACCTTCAAAGATGAAATCAGGGGGCAGAATGGCTGGCAGAGGTTCCACAACTGAGAGGGATAAACCTATAATCAGCACAGGAATAGCTACAATCAAGCCGGCAAGAGGTCCTGCCAGACCGATATCCAGGAGCACTTTTTTATTTTTGGGCGGTTCAAGCATCCTGATAAAGGCACCCATGGTTCCAAAAGGACTGAGTGGGAAGGGAATAAAATAGGGCAGGGTTACCTTAGTTTGATGGTACCGGGCTGCAAAGTAATGGCCGAATTCATGAGCAGTCAGGATACCAAGCAAACTTATCGCGAAGGCCAAGGATTGCCCCAAATTCCCTTGCAGGTGGGCCCAAATAATTCGCAGATCTGTGGTTTGCGGTCCTGTATAGGAAGTCAACAATCCGGAGAAAAGGATACTGATAAAAGTTATCAGGAATAAAACGATGTTAATATTTTTTTTGGATTGTTGAACAGAAACAGTCCCTTTTCTTAAGATAATGATATGCTTGCCGTCAATTATTCTGAATATTGGAGAAAGCTGGTCGGCGCTGACGGTTTCCTTTAAGTGATCAAAAGCTGCCTCTGAAGGTTGGGTCAGCCTCCCCTCAAATTGAATCACATAATCATCCTGAGGTTCACCCAAGGTCAACTGGTCAACGATCATGATTTCTTTGACAAGCTTGGATAATTTCTCGAATGTGGATTGGGGGTTTTGGGGGGAATCGAATTGATCCATAATGGGCACTATATCCACTGATAAGAGGCGGGAGTGAATGGGAGTCGAACCCACCGCGGCTCGCATTACGACCCGCCACCGATTTTGAAGACCGGGGAGCCCACCGGGACTCAACCACCCCCCTAAACAGTAGCATTATATCTTTTTGCGTTTACCCTGTAAAGTTTATCCTAAACAATATCATTACCGTTCTGAAAATCAAACAGGTAAATTGCTGGAATTTCATTATGATATACTTCTCGCATGGGAAAAAAAACCTTAGATCTATCAGTAATCATTCCAGCTTTTAATGAACAAGAAATCATCGGGAAGATCATTGGTCAGATCCAGGAAATTATGGATCCAGAAGCCATTCAATATGAAATCCTGGTGATCGATGATGGTTCAGAGGATGAAACTGAAAAAAAAGCTCAGGAAGCTGGCGCAAGGGTCATTCGGCATCCGGAAAATATTGGTAATGGGGCTGCTGTAAAAACAGGGATTAGAAACGCGCTGGGGAAAATCCTGGTGATGATGGACGCTGATGGGCAGCATCCCCCTGGTTTGATTCCAGCTTTAATCGAGAATATTGGTCCCTATGATATGGTCGTTGGCGCAAGGACAAAAAAATCAGATACCGCGTTCTACCGGGATTGGGCTAATAAGATCTATAATTGGTTGGCTTCCTATATCAGCGGTCGAAAGATTGTTGATTTAACCTCCGGATTTAGAGCAATTAAAGCGGAAATTGCCCAGAGTTATGTATATTTATTACCAAATACGTTTTCATATCCTACAACAATTACTCTGGCTGTATTACGGTCAGGCCGCAGTTTATTATATATCCCTTTTGAGAGCCAGAGGCGGGTCGGAAAAAGTAAAATAAAATTAATTAAGGATGGCGCCAGATTTTTATTGATTATCCTGCGGATTTCAACCTACTACTCTCCCCTAAAAGTATTTATCCCATTAAGCATGCTGATGTTTGCCACGGGTATTGGGTATGGTTTATACAAGGTTATTTTTCTTAACACCCGCTACGGCCCAACCTCGGCAATGCTGATGACAGTCTCAGTGCTGATATTTGTGGTTGGTTTGGTTTCTGAGCAGATAGCTCAAGTGAGGTATAACTGGAGTGAGAAATTCAACGAGAGTTCTACCTTCGATGAATAATCCTTTTCAATCTGTCCTGTTCCTCTCAACGGGGCGCACCGGAACCAAATTTTTAGCTTCGACACTGGGAGAAATTATTCCAGAGGCAGACGTTTTTCATGAAGGGGGAGAAAGATCAAGATTAATCAATATCATTTCCCATGCTTATCTGGCCGGTATTGTACCCCTTTCCTTTCCATCATCCGCCTGGAAAATAGCTATTTCCGATCAGCTCAAACGAACCCAGGAGACAAAATCATATTATATTGATTGCAATAACCACCTGTATATTTTGGCTCAAATCCGACCAGAGCTTTACCCTGGATTAAAGGTAATCCATATCGTGCGTGATCCCAGGACATATATTCGCTCGCACCTGAATTGGTCACGAGGCAGACTTAAAAGTTGGATTGCTAACTATTTAACTCCATTCTGGCAGCCTACCGGATATATGGTCGGTGAGATGTCCTACCAGGGGTGGTTGAGACTATCAAAACTGGAGAAGTTTGCCTGGGTTTGGAATTATAAGAATAAATTCATTCAACAGTTTGAAGGATCATCTACGCCGTATCTCCGCATTAAGTTTGAGGATTTATTTGAGGTTCCAAATCCAGAAAGTGGGTTTAAGAAAATTCTGGATTTTATTGGTGTTGCATCGCCCGATCATATAAACATTTTCTTCCGGAATTCGATCAACGCCAGTCAGAAACAGAGCATTCCCGGATGGATGGAATGGCCTTCTGAGATCTGCAATAGTATTGCATCTCTCTGTAAACAAGGCATGAATACCTATGGATACGGGTCTGAACAAGATTGGATCAGAAAAGTAAGCGGGATTGGGAAATAATCTTGAAGAACAAACATGTGGTAATTGGAATCATCCTATCCCTGCTGGTAATTGGTTATGTGCTGTATGATCTGGATTGGCAGGAAGTCAGTAGGACACTTTTAAAGCTAAATTGGCGGTGGGTTTTATTTGCTTTTTGTGTTTATCTGATTAATTATATTTTGCGAGCCATCCGTTTTAGAATCTTGCTGGAGGTTGAAAATATCCCCTTCATTAAAATGATAGGGGTAACAAACCTCTATGGCATGTATCTATACTTAATGCCAGCTAAATTTGGTGAGGTAACATTTCCAGTGATCTTGAAAAGGAGATTGGGAGTAGACCTCTCGATGAGCACCGGAAGTTTAATAGTTGCCAGAGTTTTTGATTTTTTTACTATCGCCCTGATCTTACCTGTAGTACTCCTGTTTTATTGGGATATTGTTCCGGTTAACTTCAGGGCTGCGTCGGGTATTTTTTGCCTGGTAGTTTTTGTGCTCTTTGCTTTATTTGTCTGGATGATCAGAAATCCCTCCAAAGTCCTCTCAATCATCGAGATAAAAAAACTTTCCCAGGGGATATTACATGTCATCCAGCATTTTTTAGCACGTGTTTACCGGGGAGTTCAGATTGTTGAGCAGCGCAAACGCTACTGGGATTTATTGTTAGTCACCTTTGGAATTTGGATATGTATCAATACCAATTTTTACCTGATCACCCTGGCGCTAGGATATTCGATTAATTTCTTTCAAATTGTGGTGGTATCCATCATCATGGTACCGGTTTCATTATTTCCAATTCAGGGATTTGCAAATCTTGG
>CAZUMG010000032.1:13515-14718 GCA_964621895.1 uncultured Anaerolineales bacterium
AATACTTAAGGATATTCAGCGACTGAGCCTCAAAATATTTGAGGTGACGAGGTGGAGGTCTTCCCCGCGAGGGGAATGCTAATCTGCAAATTTTTGCAGAGAAAATCGAATGATCAGCGGATGCCTCTGTAGTCCCGCCAAGGGCTACCTTATCCTTCCCGGAAAGAATTGGTTCAAATCCATCTGGTGACAGATGGGACAACAGCCCTTCATTGGCCCAGATATGAGATAGTTCATAATACTTTCTGGTACATTAAGGGAAGGGCTTGCTACTCACTAATGTAGGTTTTACTGGCACGCCTGGGCGTGCTTTTTTCGTTAATTAACCGAAAGGATCCTCACTGTTAGATCCATTGACGCTGACTATTAACCAAGTATAGGAGAATTTATGAATACAAAAGAATTGATTTCCCGGGTAAACAAAGACGATGTCAAGTTTATTTCTTTGCAGTTTACTGATGTCACAGGTTCTGTTAAAAGTGTTGATATCACTACTGAGCGTTTGCCAACGGCACTTGAAGACGGAGTTTGGTTTGATGGATCCTCTGTAGAAGGATTTGCCAGGGTACAGGAAAGTGATATGCGCCTGGTCCTGGATCCAGATACCTATGCTGTATTGCCCTGGAACCCCAAAGACCTCCAGAGAGCTCGAATATTTTGTGACATCTACAAACCAAATGGTGATCCCTTTGAAGGGGATCCTCGCGGCGTGTTAAAAAACCTCCTGGCAGGTGTGGATGAGAAGGGCTGGGTATTTAATATTGGACCGGAACCGGAATTCTTTTTATTCAAACGCAATGGGGAAGAGGGAATGCACCCTGTTCCCTATGATGTAGGAGGATATTTTGACTTCTCTGCTCGTGACCAGGCAACCCTGGTAAGAACTGAGCTAATGTATGCTTTAAATGCCATGGGGTTGGAAGTGGAAATGGGTCATCACGAAGTCGCCAGGGGACAGCATGAGATCGATTTTCGCTATGGGGATGCGCTGAGAACTGCTGATAATGTCATCACCATGAAATACACGGTCAAGGCGATTGCTGCAAAATATGATTTAATCGCTTCTTTTATGCCTAAACCGATTTTTGGGGTAAACGGCTCCGGAATGCACACCCACCAATCCATTTTCTCCAAAAAGGGAGACAACCTGTTTTATGATGGAAAGGATGAAAATAATCTCTCCAAACTGGCTTATCATTTCCT
>CAZUMG010000033.1:0-14287 GCA_964621895.1 uncultured Anaerolineales bacterium
ATGCCAATGATCCGGCTCCGTGACTACCACCGGGATGATGCTCCCCAGGTTGGAAAACTGATCAAAGATACTTACAGCAAGTTCAACTTGAATTTCCTGCCCATTGAAGAGCTGGCGGACTTTCTGGGTCCTTTTCAGCAGGCCGAAAGCACTGATCCCGCCCACCAGGAGGCCATCCATCAGGTGATCTGCTCGGAGATTGTCATCCTGGCTGAAGATGGAGATAAAATTGTCGGCATTTTACGCGGCAGGATGGATCGGCTGGCTTCACTTTTTGTCGGTTGGGACTACCACCACCAGGGAGTTGCTCGAGCCCTGGTAAACCAGTTCGAGGAGCGAATCAGGAAGAAAGGGGGAATGCTGATCCGGGTAGCATCCACCCTCTACGCGGTTCCCTTCTACCAGAAAATGGGTTATAAAAAATCAACCGGAGTACGCCAGGGGACCAGTTTTCTGGGGCACGGGCTTCCCATCCAGCCCATGAAAAAAATGTTAGCTTAATATTTACTTCCCCCTTCAAGGAAAGAGGACCTTAAATCTATATGATTATTACTATAATCGCTTCTGGAAGCCGGGGAGATGTTCAGCCTTCTATTGCCTTGGGAAAAGGTTTATTAGATGCCGGTTATCAGGTCAGATTTGTCAGCCATGAAAATTTCCGGGAGTTAATTACAGCTCAAAACCTGGATTTCTACCCGGTTGCGGGAAATGTTCAGGATATTGCCCAAAGCAGTAAAATGCGGGAACTGCTTGATAAAGGTAATTTTCTGGCTATCCTGGCTGAAATGTCCCGGTCTGCCCGAGAGGGAGCAGTTCACCTGGCCCGGGCTGGTTTATCGGCCAGTGAAGGTGCTGATTTGCTTCTAGCTGGCTTGGGGGGTATCTTTACAGCGGCTGCCCTGGCTGAAAAATTCAACCTTCCTGTCATTCAGGCCCATTACATTCCCTTCACGACTACGAAAGATTATCCCAGCTTTGCGCTTCCTGCAAATCTCCCGGGTGTTGGCCGATTGCTTAACCCAGCCTCCTATTTTGTAACCCAGCAGATGATCTGGCAGGGATTTCGGGCAGCTGACCAAATTGCTAGGGCTAAAGTCTTACAAATTCCATCTTCACCCTTCCTGGGACCCTGGAATTCCCCCCAATTAAAGGGCATGCCAGTGCTTTATGGCTACAGTCCGGCAGTGATTCCCCCTGCAGCAGATTGGCCTGCAAACATCCATGTGACCGGATACTGGTTCCTGGATGAAGATCAAGATTGGCAGCCACCCGCTAGACTGGTTGAATTTTTGGAATCAGGACCTGCTCCAGTATTTATTGGATTCGGCAGCATGAGCAGCCGGGATCCCCAGGCAACGGCACAGCTGATCCTGGATGCGGTCGCCCTTGCGGGACTGCGGGCGATTATTTTATCAGGATGGGGAGGCATGGAGCGAGCGGATCTGCTAGATTCGGTTATTTCGATTGACTCAATTCCTTACCGCTGGCTCTTTCCCCGGGTGGCAGCTGTGGTCCATCACGGAGGGGCTGGGACGACATCCGAGGGACTGCGGGCAGGAGTGCCATCGATTATCATACCCTTTTTTGGTGACCAGCCATTCTGGGGGAGACAGATTCAGAGACTGGGGGTTGGTCCGAAACCTATTTCACGGAGAAGGTTAACTGCGGCTAACCTTTCCCGGGCACTGAAAGCAGCAGTGACTGACAATGATATGCGCCATCGTGCTTCTGGATTAGGGGAATTGATCCGCGCAGAAGATGGGGTAGGTTCTGCTGTGGCCATAATCAAAAAGTACCTGCACCGTAAGCGCTGACCAATTTGCGTTGAATAAACATGAGGAAGACAGGGAATTTGTTGTGCTTAGTGATGGGAAATTGTAATATTTGAGAGAGTATAATAATCCAGATAAAAAAACAATTGATTGGAAAATATCTGGTAAAAAGCCTTGTAACTTCAGGCGTTTTTTTAATACATCCTGATGGATGTAAAATCATCTTGATCCGTTAGACCGGGAAAGAAAAGAGGAATTCCCCACTAGATTAAAAGAACATCTAGACCGTAGACCTGCCGTTCTATGAAAAGGATTTTCAAGCTATGGATGATAATGTAATCGAGGTTCAGGACTTTACCAAAATCTACGGCGATTTTGTGGCTGTGGACGACATTAGCTTTGAAGTTAAACAGGGGGAAATATTTGGTCTTTTAGGACCAAATGGTGCCGGGAAAACCAGTACTCTCGAGTGTCTGGAAGGATTGCGCGAACCTGATAAGGGAAGATTGCTGGTAGCAAATATGGTTCCTTCTACTGATTTCCCCAAATTAAAAAACCTAATAGGTGTTCAGCTGCAATCGTCATCTATGCCCGCGACTATAACCCCTGACGAAGCTATAAAACTTTTCAGCGCGTACCATAATACAGAACCGCGTCAGGACCTTCTGGACAGGTTAGGCCTTGCTGAAAAACGTACTGCCCAATTTTTTGAACTGTCCACCGGACAGCAGCGCCGTCTGGCGCTGGCAATCGCAGTGATGCACAATCCCCGAGTTTTATTTTTAGATGAGCCCACTGCCGGATTGGATGTGAGCACCCGTTCTGAACTTCATGCCATGATGCGGGATTTACAGAAGGACGGCACCACTATCATCCTGGCAACCCATGATATGGCAGAAGCTGAAGACATGTCGGATCGGGTGGCAATTCTCCTCAAAGGAAAGATAGCCAAAATCGGCACTCCCTTAGAAATTACTGCCACCGGAGCGGGACTGACAAAAATCTCTGTTCGGACCCAGGCAGCGAATTTACCCACCGAACCTGATAGTTTTCCTGCAGTTGCCTACGCCTCAACCCTGGATGAATATCAGATTTATTTCAGCCGGGATATCGGACCAACAGTATCCGCAATGATTTCTTATATTAAAGACCAGGATGATACTCTGATTGATCTACGTGTCGAACGTCCCTCCCTGGAAGATCGTTTCCTTGAAATAACAAGCACGGGAGTTTTCCAATGAATGCATTCCTTCATCATTTTATATTTGAATTTAAAACCGGCATTCGCAATAAAAACCTCCTGCTGTTGAATTATCTCTTCCCGCTAGGTTTTTATCTTCTGCTTGGTTTTGTCATGGTTGAGATCAATCCCCTTTTCCGGGATAACATCATCCCCGCTATGGTTACCTTCGCCATTTTATCCGCCACCTTGCTGGGCCTTCCGGATCCCCTAGTTAACGCCAGAGAGAATGGTATTTTCCGGAGTTATAAAATCAATGGCATCCCTGCCTTCTCTATACTAGTTATTCCTGCTCTGACTACCATGCTGCACTTGGTGATTGTAGCTGTCCTGATCACGGCATCGGCACCCCTGCTATTTAGGGCACCGCTTCCCATTAATTGGTTGAATTTCCTGGTTGTCTTTGCAGTTCTGGCTGTAGCTTGTGCGGGGATGAGTGAGCTGATCGGGGTGATATCTTCCTCATCCCGGATGACAATCCTGTGGTCTCAGCTGATCTTTACACCATCGATGCTTTTAGGTGGATTAATGCTCCCTTATCAAATGCTTCCCAAAGCTGCTCAGAAAATCGCCCAATTGCTGCCGTCCACCCAGGGAATGAATGCTTTTAACGGTCTGGCAATGGGTGTTGAGACGGATTTTTCTCCTTGGGGATCTGTCCTTGTCCTGATGAGTGGAGGATTGCTTGCTTTCGGTTTAGCAGTGTTTCTCTTTAGCTGGGACTCACGCAGCTCCACCCGCAAAGGGAATCCCCTGCTGGCTCTGCTGGCTTTAGTACCCTATCTCATCCAAATCTTATTGAGTCCGTAGTCACTTAAAAACTCCTGAATGAATAAAAAAAACTGATTGTTTGCAATCAGTTTTTTTTCTTAACGAAGCAGTAAGAATAAACAATCATCGCATCACAACTTCTGAAAATGGATTGAGCTGGTGAAGTTGCTTTCAACCCGACCGCGGTTTTGAGCTCTGGTTATCTCCCTTGCAGCGAACTAAACCCGTTCAACGGAGACAATTTTTTTGACAATGATCCGGTCTGAGTTCCTGGTATGTATCCCGGTTAATTGTGATATGGATAATATTATTTCCAGATTAAAATCACTTTAGCCCCCTCGTTTGCTGGTTTTCCCCTTGTGCGGAATACTAAAATCAAGAGAAGTTCCTAAAATACATTATAATGTGAAATGCTTCTCAATCTTTTAGATGGTTATCTGGGAAGATAACAAGCGGTATTTTGATAATCGGGCAAAAGTCCAATCTCACAGAAAGGTGTTCATTTATGAAAGAAAAAACACAAAATCTACTTAATAAGTACAACAATGATAAAGGCAGGCTGATGGATATCTTGCTTGAGCTCCAGGATAGCTATAGTTATATACCTGGAGAGACCCTTCAGATGATTGCTGATCAGCTTGGTATTTCAGAAGTTGACCTTGAGCAGACCATTTCCTTTTATCATTTCTTTTCCCTGGATCCGGTTGGAAAATATTCCATTTATCTTAATGACAGTGCAGTTGCCAACATGAATGGAAGGGCTGAAGTTGCCAGGGCTTTTGAAAAAGAACTTGGTATCTCATTCAATAGTGTATCTAAAGATGGATTAGTTGGTCTCTGGGATACCGCAGATATCGGAATGAATGACCAGGAACCTGCAGCACTAATCAATGGGGAAGTATTCACAAACCTGGATCCTTCCAAGGTGAAGAAAATTGTCTCAGGGATCAAGGCTGGTCGAGAAATCAAGGAACTGGTTGATCAAATTGGAGATGGAATCTCTGGCCATGATCTGCTGCCCACGATGGTGAAGAATAACATTTGCAGAAAAGGTCCTGTTTTGTTTTCAGAATATCAGGTGGGAGAAGCACTCAAACATTCTGTAACTCAAACCCCTGAACAGGTCGTTGAGGAAGTGAAGAAATCCAATCTACGGGGCCGCGGCGGGGCCGGGTTCCCAGCAGGAATGAAGTGGGAATTCTGTCGTAAATCAAACGGGGATGAAGTCTACCTGGTCTGTAATGCTGATGAAGGAGAGCCCGGCACATTCAAAGAAAGGGTGATCTTAACAGAGTTGCCAAAATTGCTCTTCGAAGGTATGGCAATCGCTGGATATGCATTAAATGCCAAACAGGGAATCCTCTACTTACGTTATGAATATCGATATATGAAAGCCTACCTGGAGAGTGTTCTTCAAGAAATGCGGGACCTTAATCTCCTTGGAAATAAAATTGCCGGTAAAACCGGATTTGATTTTGACATCAGGATTCAGCTCGGAGCTGGAGCTTATGTCTGTGGTGAGGAATCCGGCCTGATAGAATCCCTGGAAGGCAAACGGGGTGAGCCACGAAACCGTCCTCCTTTCCCGGTGGAGAGTGGCTACCTGGATAAGCCCACTGTGGTGAATAATGTTGAAACCCTCTGCTGTGTGCCCAAGATCATGATCCAGGGATCCGATTGGTTCAAGACCATGGGCACAAAAGAATCGGCCGGAACAAAGCTCTTGAGCATCTCCGGAGATTGTGAGACCCAGGGTGTTTATGAAGTGGAATGGGGCATGACCATCACTGAGATGCTGAAAATGGTAGGGGCTTCCTCAGTCCAGGCTGTCCAGGTGGGCGGTCCATCCGGTACCTGTATTGATCCAGCCCAGTTTAACAGGACGATCGCTTTTGAAGATCTTGCCACCGGCGGTTCCATGATCGTCATTGGCAAACAGCGCGATTTACTGAATGATTTTGTGCTGAACTTTATGAACTTCTTCATCGAGGAGACTTGCGGTTCATGCGGTCCCTGCCGGTCGTTGACCGTAATATTGAGAAATAAATTGCTTCGGATCCTGGATGGCAGTGGAACGCAGAAAGATATTGACGAGCTTTACACCTGGTCGCGTTTAGGCAAAGCTGCCAATCGATGTGGTCTGGGGCAAACTGCTGCCCAACCGATCATCACAACCATCGATAATTTCCGTAATCTCTATGATGATCTGGTCAAGACTGACAAGGAATATGTATCCATCTTCAATATGAAAGCAGCTGTTGCGGAGTCCTGTGAAGTGGTTGGCAGAGTTCCGAATATTAAATCCCATTAATCTAGTTAGAATATAAAAGAAAAAACGCTATGAATAATAACGGAAAAGTTCAATTTACAATCGATGGGAAGACCTGTTATGCCGAAAAAGGCCAGTCGCTGATTGATGCAGCCAAAGCCAATGGTGTTTTTATCCCGTCCCTCTGCCATCTTGAGGGTGTGAAGCCGGCTGGTTCATGCAGGATCTGCAATGTGAAGGTTAATGGACGCAACATGACTGCCTGCACTACACCAGCCGCTGAGGGCATGATCGTGGAGAATGATATACCGGAACTTCACGAACTACGAAAAACCATCGTTGAGGTCCTTTTTGTTTCGGGTAACCACTTTTGTCCATCTTGCGAGAAAAGTGGCAATTGTGAACTTCAGGCCTTGGCCTATCGATTCCAGATGATGGTGCCCCGGTTCCCCTATGAAT
Source organism: uncultured Anaerolineales bacterium (assembly GCA_964621895.1). Taxonomy (GTDB): domain Bacteria; phylum Chloroflexota; class Anaerolineae; order Anaerolineales; family UBA11858; genus B10-G9. The sequence goes on from CAZUMG010000033.1 coordinate 6,512, forward strand.
TCCCCATCAAGGGAGTAGATGCAAGTGCTGATTACATCTACCTAGACCGCAACCGCTGCATCATGTGCAAAAGATGCATCCTGACAGTCACCAAAGATGGTAAGAGCGTATTTGCTTTCAACGGCAGGGGAGGAGAGCACCTTCGCGTTGTCATGGATGAAGAGCTGGCTTCCCGGCTTTCGGAACAGGAGGCCAAGCAGGCCATGGAAATTTGCCCTGTAGGTGCCATCCTGAAAAAAGAACAAGGTTACATCGTGCCGATCGGGGAACGTAAATTTGACAAACTACCGATCGGAAGCGATATCGAAAATAAATAACACACTATAGGAAGAAACACTATGAGTAAACCAGTATTAGCGACAACATCCCTGGCAGGTTGCTTTGGTTGCCATATGTCATTCTTGGATATTGACGAAAGGATCCTCGAGCTGATTGAATTGGTGGAATTTAATAAGTCCCCAATCGATGACATCAAAACATTTACAAAAGAATGTGACATCGGCCTAATTGAAGGAGGATGCTGCAACAGCGAGAATGTTGAAGTCCTGAAAGAATTCCGGAAACATTGTAAGATCCTTGTGTCTGTCGGGGAATGTGCTATCATGGGCGGCCTTCCTGCCCTCAGAAACGGCATACCTGTCAAAGAATGCCTGGATGAGGCCTATCTCAACGGTCCTACTGTGGGCTTGAATACTGAAAAGATACTGCCCAACGATGATGAGCTGCCGATGATCCTGGACAGGGTTTATCCCTGCCATGAGATCGTCAAGATAGATTATTACCTTCCGGGCTGCCCGCCAAGAGCTGATCTTATTTGGAACGCCCTGGTGGCATTGGTCACAGGGGACGAGCTGAGTTTACCTTATGAAGTTGTAAAATTTGACTAATAAAGGATGCAGATATGTCACAGAAAATCACCATAGAACCAGTAACCAGGGTAGAAGGGCATGGAAAGGTTACTATTCACCTTGATGACAATAACACCGTTACCGAATCACGGCTTCATATTGTTGAATTCAGAGGCTTTGAAAGATTTGCGCAGGGAAGACCTTATTGGGAAGCGCCAGTTTTGGTTCAAAGATTGTGCGGTATCTGCCCGGTCAGCCATCACCTGGCAGCTGCCAAAGCCCTGGATGTAATTGTTGGCGCAGGAACCGGAGATGGACTGACCCCCACCGGAGAAAAGATGAGGAGGTTAATGCATTATGGACAAATATTCCAATCCCATGCATTGCATTTCTTCCATCTCGCGTCGCCAGACCTGCTTTTTGGCATAGACGCTGATCCAGCGATCAGGAATGTCATCGGGGTAGCCCTGGAGTACAGAGATCTTGCCGTTCAGGGTGTGATGATGCGGAAATTCGGTCAGGAAGTCATTCGAGCCACGGCGGGAAAGAAGATCCATGGCACCGGTGCCATTCCAGGAGGTATCAACAAGCATCTCAGCCCCGAGGATAAAGAGTCATTCCTGAATGGGCCAGATCCGCTAAATATTAAACAGATGCTTGAATGGTCACAGGGAGTTCTGGAGTTCTTTAAGGATTATTATCAAAAGAACAAGAGCTTTATAGATAACTTTGCTTTCTTCCCATCTAATCACCTCAGTCTGGTCAGGAAAGACGGTGCTTTGGACCTCTATCATGGTGTAATCAGAGCCGTCGATTCGGAAGGAAATAAAATTCTCAACGATGTTGATTGCCAGGATTATGAACAGTACATTGAAGAAGAAGTCAGGTCCTGGAGTTATATGAAGTTCCCCTATATTAAAGCATTGGGACCGAAAAAAGGTTGGTATCGGGTAGGGCCACTAGCGAGGTTGAATACCTGTGATTTTATTCCCAGCCCATTAGCACAGGCTGAGTTTGAGCAGTATAAAGCTCTCACCAAAGGGAAGCCGAACAATATCTGCCTGCATTATCATTATGCCCGGCTGATTGAACTGCTCCATTCGGCTGAGATGATGGAAGTGCTCTTACATGATCCTGATCTGATGGAAGGTGAGCTGGTCACCAAAGGGACCAAGGTATATAAAGGTATTGGTTTGCTGGAAGCTCCCCGGGGAACCTTGTTCCATCATTATGAGATCAATGAAGATGATCAGCTGACAAAAATCAACCTGATCGTGTCAACAACCAATAACAATGAACCGATGAACCAGTCGGTAAACAGCGTTGCCCATTCCTGGATGGATGGAAAACTGGAGATCACCGAGCCGATGATGAATGCGGTGGAGGTGGCTATCAGGGCATACGATCCCTGCTTGAGCTGTGCTACCCACGCGCTGGGTCAGATGCCGCTGGAAATTTCTTTGTATGATGCCAACGATAGGCTGATCGACAGGAAAAGGACCTGATCGATTGCATGCAGATTCTGATTTACGGTTATGGAAACCCCGGCCGGCAGGATGATGGTTTGGGTATAGAGTTGGTTAGAAGGTTGGAAGAGTGGGCGGCGGAGAAGGCGCTGGTGGATATTGAATTCGAAAATAACTACCAGCTCAATATCGAAGATGCTGAATCCATCTCCAAGAAGGATTTGGTGATCTTTGCCGATGCATCCCGTGAGGAAATAGCTGATTTCTGCCTGAGCAAGGTTGATGGCACGACAGAATTATCCTTCACCACACATGCGGCTTCACCCGGGTATATCGTGAAGCTCTGTAAGGAACTCTTCCAGAAAGAACCTTATGTGCTGCTGCTGCATATTAAGGGTTATGAATGGGATATCTACGAAGGCATATCAGCCCGGGCGATGGAAAATCTTAATCACGCCTGTGTTTTTCTAAAAAACATTCTGGAAAATCCTGAAATAGCCCTGGGATCAATTGAAAATACAAAATCAAGTTAAATACCAAAGAGGATTCAAAAATGGACCTTTCTACAACTTACATGGGGCTAAAGCTCAAAAACCCTATCATTGTCAGTAGTTCCAGGCTTACCAGCTCAATCAGGAATATCAAGGAATGTGCCGCACAAGGCGCAGGAGCGATTGTGCTGAAATCGCTTTTTGAAGAACAGCTATTAGCTGATGTTGAAAAGCTCATGGACCAGGATGAAAAATATTTCTGGTTTCCCGAAGCGGTTGATTTTATCAACAGCCACTCCAAGGAGCAGGGAGTTGCAGAATATATAGCGTTGATCAAAGCAGCTAAGGAACAGACTTCGATTCCTATCATTGCCAGTATCAATTGCAATACGCCCACTGAGTGGCCAAAATTTGCTTCAAAATTGGAAGAAGCGGGTATGGATGCCCTTGAGCTAAATATATCCATCATGCCATTTAATGAAGAAATCAGCAGCCAGGCAGTCGAGGACACTTATATCGATATAGTCACAGAAGTAAAGAAGTATGTCAGTGTCCCGGTTGCAGTTAAAATTGGTCCTTACTTCACCAATACTCTCCGCCTAGTGAAAAGACTTGAGGGGGCGGGGGCAGACGCGTTGGTGCTTTTTAACCGTTTTTACACCCCTGATATTGATATCGAAAATGAAAAAGTGGTCCGGGACAATATACTCAGTAAGCCAGAGGAAATTACCCAACCTTTGCGCTGGGTTTCACTGCTATCCGGTAAGGTTGATTGTGACATTGCGGGCAATACGGGAATTCACGATTCGGATGGTATTGTAAAACACCTCTTAGCTGGTGCAGCAGCCATCCAGATTTGTTCAGCGCTCTACATAAATGGAATCGGTCACATTGCCACATTACTGTCGGGCCTTGAGGGATGGCTGCAGAAGAAGAATTATTCGTCTGTAAGCCAGATCCAGGGCAAATTGGGCAGGGACGAGAAAAATGCGGCTGCTTTTGCGCGGGTTCAATACATGAAGAAGACTCTGACTGAATAATATCAAGCAAGCCTTTTAAATAAGGGTTTTTGTTTGATCATATTCACGGTTGTATTCATCCACGATCAACCCATCTTCTCCAATTCTGTATCCTTTGGAATTATATCCGGTCAGCCGGACGTTTTTGCCTTCACAGGCGCTGATTCCAATCCATTTGCAGTTTTGACAATGTTGTAGTCCGTTGATCTGGACCCCCCAGCATTCATCATGAGACAGCAAGCTTGTATCGATCTTCCGCATTTCAGCAATCCTTTGTGCGTCTAAGAACTTCGATGAATAGTACAGAGACCTTCCATGATTATAGGGCGTTGTCCCACCTGGTTGATAAAAGAAACGCCTCCAAGATTACCACAAAATAGTTTACACCCAGCTACCTGAAGGTGCAATAGCAAGTGGGGCCAATCTTGATGCTGATGCTTTTCAGTTGTTTGCAGGTTATGTTTTTTGTCATTTGAAACTGCAGGGGGACTATGGTTAAATAAATCCCACATCTTTACCCTAACCATGGTTCAAGAGTCTGTAAGTTTCCAGGACATACTTATAATATTAATAAACTGAGGTATCTATGGCGAAGAAAGATTTTTCTGATTTTCTATTCCGTCAGGAGATCGAGGAGCTTGCTCCTTTTGTTTCTGATTTAATCCATTGGGAAGATGAGCGCCAGGCCAGGAAATTAATTTTTATTCCTTCTCAATCTTACGCGCCTGACGCAGTCCGTAAAGCTCTCGGCTCCCGATTCCAAAATCTCTATGCGGAGGGTTATCCACCCACCCAGATGACCTTCTCAAGTGTGCAGGACCTGCAGGATGTACCCTGGCACCTGGCCAATTATCGCCGCTATGCAGACCGCCGTTTTTATAAGGGAAAGGAATACGTGAACTTCCTGGAGTGTTTTGCCCAGCGTAAAGCAGCCTGCCTCTTTGCGGGGGATAGCATCAACCCCCAGGATATTTATGTAAATGTTCAGGCTCTTTCCGGCACGCCGGCAAATCTCGCCGTGTATTGGTCCCTGATGAACCCTGGAGATACCTTGATGGGGTTGGATCTCTACCAGGGAGGGCACCTTTCACATGGATCTGCCTTTAACGTTTCAGGGCAGCGCTACCGGGTTGTCTCCTATGGGGTGAATCCAGTAACCGAGCGGCTCGATTATGATGCCATCCAGGACCTGGCTATGAAACATAAACCTAAGATCATCGTGGCCGGCTATACATCCTACCCCTGGGCGCCGGATTGGACTGCCTTCCGGGATATCGCTGATCAGTGTGGGGCCTACTTAATGGCGGATATCTCCCATGTTGCCGGCCTGGCTGCTGCTGGTCTCTATCCCAATCCAGTTGGCATCGCCGATGTGGTTACCTTCACGACCCACAAAACCCTGATGGGTCCGCGGGGTGCGGTAGTGATGACAACGGATGAAGAGCTGGCTGGGAAGATCGATCTGGCAATATTTCCGGGAGAACAGGGCGGACCCCATGTTAACAAATTTGCGGCTATGGGTGTTGCCTTTGAAATTGCCCTGACAGATCAATTCCAAGCCCTGCAAAAACAGATTCTAAAGAATGCCCAGGCCCTGGCAGCGGGTCTGTCGTCCCGCGGCCTACGCTTGGCCTACGGCGGTACGGATACGCACCTTTTACTGCTGGATTTAAAATCCATACCGGTTTCCCCAGCAGCTCCCAGCGGGATAACCTATCCTGTCTGGGGAGAACCTGCTGTGCGCATCCTCGACCTGGCTGGTATGGTAGCCAATAAAAACACCATCCCCGGAGATGTGGAGACCTCCCTGGCAACCGGCATCCGCTTGGGCACTCCCTGGCTGACTCAGCGGGGTTTGGACGAAAAGGACATGGATGATCTGGCAGGGCTTATTTATCAGCTGCTGTCCGCTCTTAAGCCCTATGCCTACCAGGGATTGTCAGGTACGCTCCCGAGGGCAAAAGTCGCCCTGGAGGTGTTAGAAGAAGTCCGGGCGGGAGCGGCCGCAATCGCGGAGAAAGCCGGGATTGATTTTGAAGTTAAACAAAGCGGCTACCCCCATTACCTGGTTGAGAGGAAGCAAGATCAACAAAAATCTCGCAAAATCCAGGTCACTGGAGGGAGAGCGCGCCAATTTCTAAATCAGCTGGCTACCGGCAATATCATCGCAATGTCGCCAGGGGAATCAACAATTTGCTACCTGTTGGACGGGGATGGATGTAACCTGGGAGATGTGCTCATCGAGCGCGGTTCGGCTGATACCAGGGGAAGGGACTGTTTTAAAATCGCATCTGACCCTGATCAAACCGACCAGATCCTCGCCTGGATGAGAGGGATCAGCGACGGCTACATCCATTTTGATGGTCAGGATCTCTTCCGCAAAGTGGAAGGACCGGTCATTGTTGAGGAACTGGACAGCGAAAGCGCTGATCATCAATCTGATACCCCAACAGGCTTGACTTCTGAGATCCTCTTCCGGGACCATCCTGAGCGTTTTGACTTATCAAAGCCTTATTTTATTGGTCAGCATTCACTGCCTTCAACCCAAATAGAAGGGGCCAAAAAACCTTGGACCTGGCAGGAACCGGCAGCCTCTCTGAAGAGAACCGAGCTGTATGCAGTTCACCAGGAATTAGGTGGGAAAATGGTACCTTTTGCTGGCTGGGAAATGCCTGTACGATATTCTTCTGTGTTGGAAGAACACCGGGCAGTGCGCGAAGCGGCCGGTCTGTTTGACGTTGCCCATATGGGTGTCTTTGAGGTTTCAGGACCTAATGCCACTACTTTTCTAGATGTAGTCTTTTCCAATTATGCTGCCTGGTTGGAGGATGGGCAATCGCTCTACGGATATTTCCTGGCGCCCGATGGAGCTGTGATTGACGACGGAATCCTCTACAGGATCCGCGGGGATTATTATTACCTGGTAGTAAATGCCTCCAATGAAGCCAAGGATTGGGATTGGTTAAATGCGGTCAATCAAGGCCTCGTTGGGATTGACCAGGAGCGTCCCTGGATCCAGGTGGAAGCCACGGCTGTCTTAAGGAATCTCAAGGATCCATCCTGCGGTAAAGATCAGAAACGGGATATCGCCCTCCAGGGACCCGCATCTTTACCGGTCCTCCAGGCGCTGACTGATGATCCCCGCCTGAAAAAAGCCCTATCCCGGATTCGCCGGACCGCTTTAATTTCTTGTGAACTGCAGGGGATCCCACTGGTTATCGCCCGGACCGGGTATACCGGGGAATCCTGGGGCTTTGAAATCCTGGTACATCCGGACGAGATGGTGAGACTCTGGCAGGCGATTCTAAAAGCAGGTGAACCCTGGGGAGTGAAGCCGGCTGGATTGGCCTGCCGGGATTCAACTAGAATCGAGGCTGGCCTGCCATTATATGGGCAGGAACTGGCCGGGACCCTGGGGATCACGCCTGTTGAGGCCGGGTTTCCTGGGTATGTAAAATATCACAAACCATTCTTTATCGGTCGGGATGCTCTTTTAGCCCGGGAGGCAGGTCGCCAGAAAGAAATAATACGCTTCCGCTGCAGCGAGAAACGCTGCCGTCGTCCGAACCTGAATGATCCTGTGGTTGATCAGGCTGGAAAAAAAGTTGGAAAAGTTACCAGCTGTTCGGTTGATGTTGAAGGCTATCTGGTCGGTCTGGCGTTGGTTGAGCGGCGCTGTACCTCTCCGGGAACCCTGCTGCAGGTGTTGTCTTTACGTGGTCAGTCGCTTCAAGACACGATGTCCTGGGATCGGCAGGTTTCAACCCAGATCGATATTCATGTGCTGACCCGTTTCCCGGAAAAAGATTCTCAAAAACCAGCCTGGATGGCGGGAGAAGATTAGAGCTCGCTATGTCCAGGTGTGGTAAGATAGGCGCGTTTGATTTTATCAAGAAAGGTAGACCTGTAGATCTATTGGGGAGGCGTGTATGAATCCGATTATATTTACCAT
>CAZUMG010000034.1:0-2014 GCA_964621895.1 uncultured Anaerolineales bacterium
TTTGCTTAAATCAAGATTGGATTCCCTCTCCCTGGAGGGTCGGGCGACAGCTTATTTTGCTGCTGTAGCTGGTCGGGTTTTCTGGAAAGGTTCAGTGCTGGCAGCATTCCGAAAATCTCCGGGAGTAACCCAGCCTCTGGGGGTATCCAGCCACAACCTGGTGGGGAAAGTACAAATTGCCCTGGATGAGTTAATGGAGAAAGAGTTAGCTTTTCTCAGGGTTGGCAGTTCTTACTCAGGTGAGCGGGAGTATATTTTTAAACATTCTTTGCTTCAGAAAGTAGCTTATCAGCGCTTGCCTGAGGAATATCGTGCGGTATGTCACCTGGCAGTAGCAGATTGGTTGGCAGAGCGGGTAGGTCCAGAACGCAGCATCTGTGTGGCTTACCACTATGAAAAAGCCGGTATTTATGACAAAGCCCAGGATTTTTATACCCTGGCAGCCGACCATGCCAGGTCATTAGGCCTGGACGATGAAGCCGATGATATTCAATATCATGCCCGAACCCTTCCTGAAAATTTGAACTAGCAGTGGGGGAGTGATGGAAAAAATCTATTTGGATGACATTCCTTTGGAAGAAGCTCAAGCCCGTTTTCATGAAGCGATCGCTTCTGCCGGATTGGGAAATGTCCTTGGTACGGAATCACTTACGCTCGATGAAAACTTGTTGGGACGGGTGCTGGCAGAGACGATCTGGGCAAAAATCAGCTCGCCGCATTATCATGCTTCCGCCATGGACGGTTTTGCTGTCAAAGCAGCCTCAACCCACGGCGCTTTGCAAACCTCACCGATTTCCTTAACTTATGGTGCTGATACAGTCTACCTTGATACCGGGGATCCTTTACCGGAATGGGCTGATGCGGTAATCCCCATAGAAAATATTGAACCGGTTGATCGGGACGGCAACATAACGGACCAGCCCAGGTATCCTGATGCCATCCGCATTCGGGCGGCAGTATCTCCCTGGACCCATGTCCGTGAGATGGGAGAGGATATGGTGGCAACCCAGCTGGTGCTGCCTTCCGGGCAGCTTCTGCGTCCGGTTGATCTGGGTGCCGCCGCCGGGTGCGGATTTGACCACCTGACGGTAGCACGCAAACCAAGGGTCGCCGTAATACCCACCGGCACTGAACTGGTCTACCCGGGAGATCCCCTTCAAGCTGGAGATATTATTGAATACAATTCGATCATCCTGGCAGCTCAGGTAAGGGAGTGGGGTGCCCAGGCAGATCGATTTGAGAACACCCCGGATGATTTTGAAAAGATTAAAAACCAGGTCAGTCAGGCTGCCAGGAAATTTGATTTAATCTTGTTGATCGCAGGGTCTTCAGCTGGTTCCGAGGATTACTCAGCCCGTATCGTTGAGGAATTAGGCCGGCTGTTAGTCCATGGAGTTGCGGTTCGGCCGGGCCATCCAGTTATCCTGGGAATGATTGATGCTCCCGGGAAAAGCACTCCGATTGTGGGTGTCCCTGGGTATCCAGTATCGGCAGCTTTAACAGCAGAAATTTTTGTTGAACCAATTTTAAGCCTATGGTTAGGCCGTCCTCCTCTGCATCCTCGGGAAATTAATGCCCAAATAACCCGGAAAATCAAATCGCCGGGAGGTGATGATGAATATGTCCGGGTAGCGGTTGGTTACCTGGGAGATCGTGTGCTGGCAGCACCGCTTTCCCGAGGTTCCGGGGTGATCACTTCCCTGGTCCGAGCTGATGGTCTGGTGATTATTCCCAGGGGCGTTCAGGGTTTACAGGCTGGCGATCCGGTCAAGGTGCGCTTGTACCGGTCTCCCGAGGAGTTAAAAAAGACCATATTTGCGATTGGATCCCATGACCTTACCCTCGATTTGATGTCCCAATTTTTGGCTCCCCGGCAGCGGAGATTAGCTTCAGTAAATGTTGGCAGCCTGGGTGGCATCATGGCTCTAAAACGAAGGGAAACCCATCTGGCAGGATCTCACTTGCTTGATCCAGAAAGCGGAGAATACAATCTGGCTTATATCCAGCAGCATAT
>CAZUMG010000034.1:2114-5734 GCA_964621895.1 uncultured Anaerolineales bacterium
GTAGTGTCTTCAGGGAGGGCAGATTGTGCCCTTGGAATTGAAGCGGCCTCTTACGCCCTCGATCTGGATTTCCTGCCGCTGTTTTCCGAACGATATGACTTGTTAATCCCTGAGGAGTATGTTGAAAGCGATTTATTAATGCCGTTATTTGATTTGTTGGCAGATCCGGGGTTTAAGAAAGCCGTCTCTGATAGACCGGGTTACCAGGTAGAGCAGATGGGGAAGGTGGTCGCAATCCTTCCCGGTACCCAGCGCAAATAGCGGGTTAACCAGCCAGGAGTGGGGATCAAACATCCTGATAAGCTGAAAATGGTGTTCACAAAACAGCAATCTCGTCTATAATTGGTGTGAAAAAATACAGGTAAATTTGGTGGAGGAGAATGATGGCAGTCGTAAAAAAGAAGAAAGGCGTACTCGCAATTTTAACCGGCGGCGGTGATGTGCCGGGCTTAAATCCGGCGATCCGGGCAGTCACAATCCGGGCATTACGGGAGGGCTACCAGGTAATCGGTTTAAGGCGCGGCTGGGCGGGGGTTATGGAATTGATCCGGGATAAAAAGGCTGATAACCAGTACAATTTTGAAGTCTTGACGGAAGAACGGGTTAATAAAATGGGCCGCACAGGGGGAACTTTTCTGCACACCTCCCGGACCAGGCCAAGTAAAGTAAGTAAATCAGACGTCCCCCTGCACTTGCGGGAAACCTATTTTGAAGAAGTCAATGATCTTACGCCTGAAGTGATCAAGAACTTGGATTACCTGGGTGTCGATTATTTAATTCCTATCGGTGGAGATGACACGCTTAGTTATGCAGTAGAACTTTACCGGAAAGGTGTTAATATCGTTGGTATTCCCAAGACGATGGATAATGACGTCCCCGGCACAGATTATTGTATCGGATTCAGCACTGCGATCACCCGGACAATAGAGATAGTCAACAATTTAAGAACCACTGCTGGATCTCATGAGCGCTTCCTGGTGCTTGAGGTTTTTGGACGGTATGCTGGTTTTACGGCCATGCTTCCAACCATGGCCGGTGCTGCCAACCGCTGTGTGATCCCGGAATATAAATTTGATATCGAACGGCTAACGGAATTAATGGCAGAAGACCGTTATAAAAATCCCAGCCGCTACTCCATCGTACTGGTTTCTGAGGGGGCTACATTTACGGGTGGTGATATGATCTTCGAGGATTCCCACCTGGATGCCTACGGACATAAAAAACTGGGCGGCATCGGTGACCTGGTCTCCGAAGAATTGAAGAATCGCTCAGCTAAATATAATGATGGCAAGAGGATTAATGTTGTTAACCAGAAATTGGCCTACCTGGTTAGGGGCGGCAGCCCGGATGCAATTGATTCGATTGTTCCCATGGCCTATGGCAATTTAGCCTTGGATTTAATTCTTCAGGGAGTGCACGGTCGGTTAGTAGTTTTAAGAAATGGCCGCTATGACAACATGCCGATAGAGGTTCTGGCTTCTGCCAGCAAAGTTGTCGATGTCGAGCGGTTCTACAACACAGACCGCCTGCGCCCGCATTATAAGAGATTTGCCATGAAGCCTCTCTTTATTATGACCAGCGAGGATGGATAGAATTTGTTTCATTATCACCTGAGACCCACTCCGGATTAGTTGTGGTCTTCCCGAGATATGCTCCAGGTCGGCGCAGCTTCTTGGTAATCGAGGGAATTAAGGAGGGATTATGATGATTTTTTGGGCGATGAATAAAAGAAAATTTGTCCCATCCTGGATCTGGATTTTGATTATTGGTCTGCCGATTTATTTCCTGGCGCGGTGGTTTTTCTGGTGGTTATTATCTCCCAGTTATCCAAGAACCGCCGCAGTTGAGATTAAATCCCCCGATCTTGATCCCCAACAAAATCCAGTTAAAAATGATGATTTAAGGCTGATCAAAGGTATTGGTCCTAAAACTTCCGCAGCACTCTATCAAGCAGGGATATTGACATTCAAGCAGTTAGGTCTCATGGATCCTGGCCAATTGGAACTGATCCTTGCCAGGGATGCCTTACCCAGCAGCAAGGTGTCTTACTGGCAGCAGCAGGCTGTCCTGGCAACCGCGGGTGATTGGAAAGGTTTGGAGAAACTACAGAAATAAGTGAACTCGTGAAAAAAGAAAGCTCCCGGAGATTTATGAAATTCCGGGAGCTTTTGTTTAACCTATCTTGAGACTGCCAGCTTAACCATTTTACCGGATTTATCGAAGGTCATCCGGGCATAGTGACGGTGGATTGTCTTCCCACTATTCTGGGGAATTTCAAATTGTTTGCTCAGGGTGACCACATGGCGCTGGCCTAAGTTTTCCTGATGAACTTTACTGCCAAATTGGGCAGTTGCGCATTGATGACCATCTCCGCTGCAAACATCTTTCTCGGTGCTTAATATCATATCAGCATCTTCCATGCCGGGCAGGTAGCGCTTGACCACCTGCTTCACTTGGATTAAGGTCCGGGAAGGTATGTCCGTGGTGAGATTGGATCGATCACAAACCGTTTTGACCTGTTCAGGTGTCTGCCGGGAAGCTGAAATTGTTTTTGGCTGTTTTCTTTCAGCGGTTGCCGGGCTTGCCAGGGGATCACCAAAATGCAGGAAGGAGATCAAGGTTTTTTGGTCTTCACCATCCAGATAACCCTGTCTGGTATTCATTTCCCGTGCCAATTCGATTTTAGATTTTTGCAGGGCACTCCCGCTGGCAAAGCCCTGTTCGATGAACTTCCAGAAATATTCTGCCAGCAGGTCAGCTGCGATCAATGGTGCGGATACAGATCCGTAAGCCGTCACCGATGATCCGATAACTGCGTGGGAACCGCGGGATAGATATTTCAGCGAAATTGAATCTTCAACCTCTCTGCCGTATAAATGCGCGCCATAACAGGCTTCTGAAAATACAAACAAGGGAGCATCATCGTAGGCGTTGATATCCTGTGGGCGTAGGGCGACTGGATAATCTGGACCTGGACTGCCGTTGGTGAAATCCTTTTGTCCATACCATTCAGATGAATCTTCAACACCATGGAGGTTAAAGTAACCGTAGCGGCTGATCGGAACTGGGATTTCAGTATCCTTTCCATAGGGGGGTGAAGTGACCAGATCTCCCCTATCCTGGATAGTTTTAAACACCTCAAGAGAGGCCTCTTTCCAAGCTTCAGCAACGTAACCGAAGCTGTGGTTACTGCTGATGGCGCCTGCAAATAAATTTGACAACCAGGTCAGAAATCTCTCCCAAAGGGAACTCTTGATGCCATTTTTTCCCATGTGGTGTTCGGAGATATGACGGAGCATATCTAGAAGTAATCCTGGATCGCTTCCTGATCCTCCGGGTAAACGCCCGACGGGCCACTCCGGAATAAAGTAATTTTCATCAACTGTCCCATAAGGATTATCAGAGGGTATCTCCGGGTCAATATCCGCTACGGGATTGGGCAGGGTATGATAGGGAACCACATCGGGTCCTCCCACAATTAAAAGCGCTCCAATCATCAATCCCTTCTCGTTCAAAGCTTGGTCCAGATCTGCCAGGGCTAGTTTAAGGGCCCAGGGATCATCTGCCAGAGTAGGTTTCAATCCGAAATTGGCCATGCTGGAAGGATCATCTGCCAGCAG
>CAZUMG010000034.1:5834-11279 GCA_964621895.1 uncultured Anaerolineales bacterium
GCTTGCAGCTGTTCCGGCCAGAGATTTTGGTAGGCGAAGTGTTCTCCCCAGAACCGTTTTACAACCTGACCGGTGAGATCAAGGGAGGCAGCTTTATGCAGCATCACGACACCCCGATCTGATTGGCCGCCTTTGATGAGAGAATCTGCCAGAATGACCAGGGGAGCAAGGCAGTCCGGAAATTTCTGGTGATAGTGATCTGCTAATTGGCGAATGGCCAGATCAGGTGTTTCTGGATCTCGGATGAGAATTTCCAGATGGCTCACCGCTGCTAAAGCTGATTCTGAATTAGTGCCCAATACATTGGGAAGAGCCTCAGAAGCTGCTGCCAGGTTATCTTCTTTCAGGGCGGCGCGGATTTTTGCTAAAGGATCAGCCCAAGCAGGTAGCTGCTCCCTAGTATCACTGTTTCGAAAGACCCGCTGATTGGGTGCCAGCGAGTATAACTCACCGATAAGTTTCTCCCTGCTGACATCGGTAGGGCTGACTTCATAGCGCAGCTGCTGCGCTTCGGCATATTCTGGATCTGTTTGACAAATCTTCTCAACCAGGCCAACAGCCTGGCTGGCATTTATGTCTTTGGCAGCTGCCTGAGCGTGAATTAATTGAACGGGTAAATCCCCTGGAAAAACTGACAGCCAGGCTAAGGCAGATTTCCTGATGAATCCATATTCGTTTACTGCAGCTGCAACTCCCAGGATCTCAATTAGCTGATCTCTGGACCAGGGCTGTCCCTGGCGGGGAGGGGAGAGTGGGAAATTTTTCATAAGCAACCATTCCAGGTCTGATCAGGATGGATATCCTTTGCTTGCGCCCGGACAAACTGGACGATCATGCCATTACTTCCTTTCTTGAATCGCCATGGACCAGGTTTAAAGTCACCAGGACACCAAGCTGGCGATGGATCTTCAAATCATTGGGTGCCAATTGGGAGGCTTTCCGGAGCATTCTTTCTGCTCTTTCGTATCGTTTTAATTCCTTAAGCACCAGACCCGCCTGGTAATATCCTTCTGCTTCTTCGGGCTCAATTTTGATTGCTTTCTCCATCTGGTCCAGGGCCAGGTCATATTGACGGCGGTCATGATGCACCCGTCCTAATTCGAGCTGAGCCTCATAATTTGGATTGACTAATTTTTTTGCTTTGTGCAGGTGATGAACTGCCTGATCAAGCTGACCAGATTGCCTGAGCAAGCGACCTGTAATCAGGTAGAGGTGACCTTTTTGTTCCGGGGTATAACCAAGATCATCATTCAACAGAATCTCCTGGGCTGTTTGGATCGCCTGATTCATTTCTCCTGCTTCTGCTAAGGTGGTTACCAGTTCTATAACCAGAGGATAGCGATTCGGGAAGCGGCTGCCGATGATTCTCAGTTCATCAACCGCGGCAAGCGGACCATTAATTTGTTTAATCATCAAAGCCTTCTGAAGCTCCAATGCCAGGGAGTCCTTTTCCAATGAAATGGCTTTTTCAATGACCCTCAGAGCCTGCTCAGATTGTTTCTGGGCAGCGAGGGTCCTGGCAAATAATGCCAGCAGGTCTGTATCATTAGGATCCTGCCCCAGCAGGGAAACCAGGTGTTTTTCTGATTCCCGGTAGCTGCCATTTTCAAACGTCAGCCAGGCAGCAGTTTTCTGGGCGTCTTTGTGGTCCGGAGCCAAAGATAAGGCCTGGTTGATGCTTGCCAGAGCTTCGGGCATGCGATGCAGGGCTTTTTTACAGAGTGCTCGTTGAATCCAGGCATCAATATGCTCGGGATTTATACTGATGACTTTTTCAAATGATTTACTCGCAGACAGGGCCTGTTTGGCTTTTAACTGCAGTTTGCCCAATGCCAGGTAGTGGTTAGTGTACTCAGGTTCTAGATCAATTGCTTGAAGATAATACTTGGCTGCCTGGGTGTAATCCCGGGTCAATTCTGCTGCCAGGGCATACCAGCGGGGTTCATCATCCCAGAGCTGGAGGGCTTTGTTAATAGTTTCTTCTGCGGTTTCCAGGTCGCCGATTTGTTTGGCTGATAGCGCGAGCTGGACAAAATATATAGGAAGCAGGGCATCATGTTTCCGCTTTGCCGTTTCAAGTGCGGAAGATGCTGCCTTATAGGCCGTATCTGGTCTTATTTTAAGCAATGCCTGGGCGATCTGAATATCCAGACGGGAGTCTTTTCCAAGATCATCCAGATGATCGAGGGCGGTTTGTGAGGCGAATACCTTCTGTCGGCTGTGCTGGTAAGCCCCGATTAAAGCTGCTACTTCCCCGGTTGTTACTGCCTGGGGTTTGAAGGTATCTGCTGTTTCCTGGGAGGGAGAAAATAAAGCATCTCCCCGGGTTTTTAATTTTCTAACCAGAACGGGATCAACCTCCAGGGTGGTGAGAACCTCAATACAACCCTGGAAGGATTTATAAACATCCGGGGATAGAGAAACCTGGCTCGGCGCCCGGTGAATTATTTTATACACCTCTGATAACCGGCGGATTTCAGCCCGCTCAATATAAAACCGGGACATTTCAAATAGCACCCGTTTTTCCCTGGGAGATAAATCTGCGGCATGCTGCAGATGGGCAGCAGCCTGGTCCCACTGCTGGATTTCTTGGGCAGTATTTGCGAAAGCAATCTCGACTGCAGTGCTGAAACTTTTACCACCAGAGGATGCTTGGTGCCAATGCTCTACAGCGCTGGCAAACTTTTCCTGGGCTGCATCCAAACTGCCCTGGCGGTTTAATATTCGTGCTTGCAGCACATCTGCACGGGGGTGCTCACTTTCCCTGCTTACCAGAAAGTTACTAATACCGGCAGCCTTGACTTCCTGATTCTTGTTGAGAGCTAATTCTGCAGTCAGGCAGAAAGAGTGTATTAAAGTCTCTGAAATTGGATTTTCTGACGGGATCCTGTCCGGGTCCAGGTTGGAAAGCAGCTCTTCCGCTACTTCATTGCGTAGGGTAGCGCATGCCAGGTCCGCCGCAAGGGCCAGGGCTTTCTCCAATTGATCCTGATGGGTTGTGGAGTCGCTCTGGTATCCGGAAAGGGCTTCCTGGGCATGATGAAAAGCTTCTTCATAACAGGAGGCCGTTCGCTGGACCCGGGCCATTTTGGTATGCAGGGCAGGTTCATCCGGAGATAAGTCCAGGGCATTGGAAAGACTGGCAATGGCTGCTTGGTAACGATCCTGCTTTATCAGCAGATCAGCTTTTTGTATTCTCCATTCCGGTTGATCCAATTCCGCACTGATGGTTTGATCCAGTAATTCTAGGGCTTTCTGGGGTTCGCCGTTCAGCTCGAATCCTGCTGCCTGGCAGGACCAGATTTTCGGGAGAAGGGGAGAAGGTTCAGGGTTAGCTTCACAGATATTTTTTGCCTTGGCGAGACTTTTCATTCCGTCATCAACCTGGCCTAGTTTGATTAATTCTTCGCCTGCCAGGAGCAAATCTTCCGGCTGTACATCTTCGAATTTAAGGATCGCTGCCAGGGATGCTGCGGCTTCTTTTTCATTTCCGGCGGATGCCTGGGCTTTACCCAGGGTTATGTAGGCGGAGTAATTCTCCGGGTTAATACGGATTAGTTTCTTTAATGCCGAAATGCCTTGTTCTGGGGACCCCAATTCCAGGGTGAACCTGGCAACCCAGGCCAAATGGTCCGGGTCATCTGATTTTATCTCGGCGGCATGCTTAGCCGCGTCAAGGGCATTTGCGGTTAACTCTCCAGCCTGGTATGCCTCTGCCAGACTGCGGGTAAGATTGAAATCGTTCGGATAGCGATCATGCCCATCTTTTAAGGAAGCAATTGCGGTATCGATCTCACCGAGTTTTATAGCAGCCTTTCCTAAACCGGCACATATTCTGGGTGACCAGGAGGGATTAGATTTTAAACTGCTTTCCTGGGCTTTTCGAAACGATAATAAAGCCTGCTGATAATTTCCTTCTGCAGCTTGAGCTTCAGCCAGCAAGACCTGAGCAATTTCATTAGCAGGATCAATTTCCAGGGCTTTCCCAAGGACGTCGACAGCGGTTCTTGGATTTTTGCCGATTCGCAGCAGGGCATCTGCATAATGCAGGTAGTTTTCAGCATCATGGGGATATTTATCGATGCTCTGAATCAGGAAAGGCAAAGCATTTTTGGGATCATCCATCCCCAGAAGCAGCTTGCCGTAAATAGCGTTCCCTTTGCCATTAGCAGGGAATCGTTTATTCAATTCTTTGAGGGTATCTCGAGCTTGATCTAGATACCCAAGTTCATAATAGGAAGAGCCTATGCCCAATTCAATTTCATAAGCTGTTTTTGGATCAATTTCTTCCAATTGCCCGGTTTTATTCGCCTGCTGAAAAGTTTCCAGAGCTTTCGAATAATGGTGATTCTGGGTTTCAATCTGGCCTAGGGCCAATAACAAACGACTCTTAGTGGCGGCGGCATTAATGCCAGAATGGAGGGTTTGGCGTACCTGATCGATGGCTTTGGATTTTATTTGGCAGTCTGCCAGGGCAAGCCAGGATTCTTCCAGTTCCGGGTTAAGTTCAAGGGCCCGGTTTAGATGAGCCAAACCTTCATCCTGCTTTCCCATTAAAAAGAGGGATTTACCGCGTAAGGCGAATGCAGTGCAGTTATCTTGATCCTGGGCAAGGATTTGCGTACAGGCGGATACAGCCCGATTGGGTTGCTCGGCAGCATAGGCACAACGCGCAAATGCTAATAGATCGTTTTTGGGGAGGAAAGGATCTGGAAGGGAAGTGGCTTCCTTTGCTGATTGCAGTTTGCTTAATACGGCTGCCCTGATCTCCAAGGCATCTTTCCATAATTCTGCTTCTTCAAGATATCCGGCGAGTTTTCTTTGAAGAGAAATATCGTTGGGAAAAAGGACTCTCAAAACTTGAGCTCCCTTAGCCGCCTCCTGGTAATTACCCTGCTGTCTCATTGCTTCCACATGATCCAGGTGAGAGGACCGATGGTTAGGGTGTAGCTGCAGGTATTGCTGAGCTGCCAGGGCGCTTTCTTCCGGCATCTCCAGCTTAAGCAGGGTTGAGCTTAATCTCTCGGGAGGAGTTGGGTCATTCAGGGATATTTCCAAAGCCCGGACAGCAAGTTGTTTTGCCTGGGTTAATTGGTTTTGGGAAAGCCAATAATCCGCTACAGCCAGTAATAATTCTGCCTGATCCGGTAATGGATCAGGAAGTTTATTGATCAGGTCTCCAGCAGATGCAAAATGGTTTCTCTCCAGCAGGGACTGAATAATCTCAGCGATCTCTTGGACATTTTCTCCCATGCCCTCTGGATTATTGAGGGAGGATTTTAAATTCTGCCAGCCCTGATCATTTTCCATGGGCTCATCCAGATTTGTTTTTACTTTATGCAGATTTGCAGTTAACTTGCCCTGCAATTTCTGATTTTGTTCAGAGGCATCTTCCAGGATTTCCAGAGCTATCTCTGTATTCCCTGCCAGCTGATTTAATACCGA
>CAZUMG010000034.1:11379-14047 GCA_964621895.1 uncultured Anaerolineales bacterium
TGATGGACTTTCTGCTTAATATCTGCTGAAAGCTCATCAAAAGAATTAATTGGCCAGGGGATTACCTCTGAAGAGTCAAATTCCTGGCTCACTGCAGCTATCCTGCCAGGAGTCCAATCTGCTGGGTCTGTCCCGATATTCTTCACCAGATACTGGGAAAAATCGACTGAAACAAATCTTTCCCAGATCAGAGGATCTCGCCTTAATGCGGAAATCGCCCAAGACCAAGATTCTTCAGGAAAAATGTTCTTTAGTATATTGAGACTTTGAAGTTCCTGTTTTTCCATCGGTTATCCGTTAGTTTAGGCCGATATATATAGTGAGGAAAATTCCCGAGATCATAAAAACGGAACCGCTGATGATCAGGAATACCCCGATGCCTTTGGTGGTCTGAATCAAGCTGCTGGTTGCATTGATCAGCGCTGAAGCATTGTCCACGAGGCCGGATAGATCATCTGCAATTCCTTTTTGGGTGATGGTGATGATAGATTTACTGATAGCCCTGGCATCTGATCCAATGGACCGGATGACCAGAACGGAAACACCGGTTGCGAAGGTAATCAAACCAATCAGGAATAAACCTGAAGCCATGGCTGATAAAACCCGAGCAATTTCAAAGATAGTCATAGACATTGTAAAACTCCTTTCTACTGATTTCCCTCCTATAGTGCAAGATATGTGCCTAATAGCCAGGGTTAAGTTGGATTAGTGCTACTGATTTTGTTTTTAGATCTGTCATTTTGGATGCAAGATCTGCACCAGGATGGTTCTTGAACGGCACCAGCTGCAGCGAGCGTACTTTTTGGGTCGAGACACCCAAGGCTCTGGGTTCCTGCTATTGACGGATAGAGGTAGGCAAGTTACAATCTCCCCTGCTAAAAATTCATCATTCCTCAGCAATGGCAGGTGTTCGTTGTCAGCGATTGGCCTTGCTCGGGTTGAGTGAAATGGCAGCAGTCAATTCATATCATTCTAGAGAAGCGAAGGTAACTCTGCCCTGCAGTTGTGAGAGGCGCTTCGAGGAAGGAAATCATGGAAAAATATCTATTAAGTGCCCAAAAGCGGGAAGTAATTGGAAAACAAGTCAAAGGACTCCGGCGGGAGGGTTACCTCCCCGCCATCGTCTACGGAAGTGGAATTCAGCCCATGCCGATCACCCTTGTTACCAAGGAAATCAGCCACACCCTAAGTGTAATTGGAGCTAACACTCTGATTAACCTATCGGTCGGTGATGAGGAATTTTTGGTTCTGGTTCGAGATATTCAGCGGGATGTCATCGTGAGAAATTTACTGCACCTTGACTTCCAGGCTGTATCTCTGGAAGAACGCATTACCTCCACGGTGCCTATAGTCATTGTGGGTGAAGCACCAGCTGTTAAGGAGTTTAATGCCTTGCTGGTCAGCGGATTGGATGAGTTGGAAATTGAAGCCAAGGCCAAAGACTTGCCAGATGCAATCCACGTGGATGTCTCTTCGCTAAAGGAAATAGGTGATCACATTCTGGTGAAGGACCTGATTATTCCCGGGGATGTAAAAATCCTGGAAGATCCTGAGGAAACTGTCTTTGTTGCCGCGGCACAAACCCTGATGGAGCTCGAAACTGAAGTTGAGGAAGGCGCGGACCTCTTTGAGGAACTCACCGATGCAGAACTTATGGAGAGTGAGGAAGCAGCTGGGGAAGATGGAGCCGGCGATGGATCTGGCGATAACTAAACAGAACCATTAATGAATATGAACCATCCTGGCAGGAGCAATCCAGCCGGGATGGTTTTTTAATTAATTTTTGATTAATACAATCCATGAATAAGAATTTATTACTGATTTGGACGGTTTTGTTATCCATTCTCCTGGCTGGGTGTAAACCTGTTTCAGCGCCTCTAATAGAACCGACTGTCCAGGCTGCTTTGGATACACCCTCCCCGGAAAATGCATTCATCAGAGAAGAGGTTTTTCCAGAACCAGGTGTTACTTACCAATGGGCAGAACGGGGGAGCGCGAGCTCAGAATTTTCCAGTCCTGAATGGAGCGCAAATCAAGCTGCAGGCAGGCCAGACTCTCCGGGATGTGGGGATTATCAGTTTTCCTGGGCGTCAGCGGCGAGCGACTCGATTGATACCCTGGTAGTGGAATTTTCCAATTTAGTTTACCCTCTGGAAATCGTTATTTATGAAAGTTTTAATCCCGACCAGGTTGTGAAGGTGGAAGTCTTGGATCCAGAACGGGGAGGATTTTATGCAGTACTGCAGAAGAATCCTATCCAGATGGATCGTTCCTGTCCATATGAATTAATCGTCCCAATCAAAGGGATAAACTTTAAAACCAATGCAGTCCGGATCACTGTGGACCAGTCTCAATTGGGCTTGGGTTGGAATGAAATAGACGCCGTACAATTGGTGGGGAAAAATACTCAACCCTGAACGGGTTGATTTCAATCGCCAAGCTCGATTAATGCCAGGAAATCAACCACGATTTGAGCTGTTGCGCCCCAAAGAACCTCTCCCTCATATTCCTCAAAAAAAATAACCGGAAGTTCTCGGCCTGGATTTGCCCGGGAGATCCAAGGTTTAGTTTTTCTGTTGTTGGAATCCGCCAGCCAGGTCAAGGGAATCAGGAGGATCTTCTCAACCTCATCTGGAGATAATGTCAGGGAGAATGGCCAGGGAAGCAG
>CAZUMG010000035.1:0-13606 GCA_964621895.1 uncultured Anaerolineales bacterium
AGTCAGGTTTCCATCAATACTCACTTTCACTTCAAATATCTTCTCATGATCGGGACCACTTTCATGGATGGTTTGATAAACCGGGGGATTTTGTCCTCTGGCTTGAGCCCATTCCTGCAGGACACTCTTTGGATCTCTGGGATGACCATCCCCCAGGATTTCACTGATAGACCTGGAAAGATAGGGTTCGAAAAACTTTTCAACCCCTACGATATCCCGATCGAGGTATAACCCGCCAATCAAAGCTTCAAACCCGGCACATAAGAGGGATTGCCTGGTCCGACCTCCCGAGACGATCTCCCCCTGGCCCAAGCGCATCGCATCTCCAAGCCGGATCATCTTAGCAAACTCGGCAAGCTGTTCTGTCCTTACCAGAGCAGTCCTGGCCAGAGTTAAATCACCTTCCGCCATCTCCGGATAGTGGTGATACAACCAGGCACCGACAATAAAATCCAGCACGGCATCTCCAAGAAACTCCAGGCGCTCATTATCTTCCAGGGCATCAGGATTTTCGTTTATGTATGATCGGTGAGTTAACGCCCGGGTAAGCAGGTTGATATTTGTGAAACCCAGTCCAGCTCTTTGATTAAATTCAGTCGGGGATTCAATCGTTTCCTGATCCAGTGCCTGAGTCATTTAATGCTCCCAGGAACTCAGGGTCAGCGAAATTCCCTCGGAAGCAAACAAGAATTTCGCTGTCCATCAGTTCCATGATTTCTTTTTACTTTAGATTAGTAAAGTCTAATTATACCTAATGCCCAAAGATAGGCAACGGTTCAGCTGTTTTTTAAGCCATGTCCTGTCAGGATGCCAATAATTGGTTCTGGAGATTGAGGGCTGATTTGCTCTAAAGCACTCCAAACCAGGGCAGATGTTAATTCAACATGGATACCCCGCGAAGCCAACTCTTTCTGACCGGACAGGATATCTGATTCCTCAACAACAACGAACTCACCTGAACTTCTGGCAACCGCTTTAAGGACATCCCTCCCATGATATGGTACCGAAATAGCAACTCCTTCAGCAAGGGTTTTACCTTCCTGGACCTTGGCTGGCTCAGTTTGTCCTGCTTCGAACGCTTCCCATAAGGGAGAGCAGGCGGCGGCTTGAATGCCCACCAGCCTGGGGAGCTGAGAAATTGTTCCGCCAGCTAATAAGGCCTGGAAACCCAGGGCAATTCCTAATAAGAGGCTGCCGTGACCTACCGGAACCAGGATCGTTCCAGGGGATTTTCCAAGCTGATGAAATAATTCATAAGCAATAGTAGCAATCCCGGCGGTTCCCTGGGGAAGATAGGCATGACTGGCATAAACTGCACCTTCTTCCACTTCCCTCAATACTGCCTGGGCTGCATTTGATCGGGGACCGGGTACGGCAATGACCTCCGCACCATAACTTTCTATCTGGAAGCGTTTTGGACCGGACGCATAGGAAGGAATGAATATCTTACCCCGGATCCCCGATCTGGATGCATAGGCAGCAAATGAGGCGCCCGCATTACCAGAAGAATCTTCCACGGCAGAACGAATCCCTGCTGCTATAAGCCAACTAACCAGAACTGCCGTACCCCTGTCTTTAAAGGATCCGGTGGGATTAAGGCTTTCCATTTTAAAACCAACTTGTTTGCCGAAGACCTGGCTCCAAACTAAAGGTGTATCCCCTTCTCCCAGGGTCACAACTGGAGCCTCGTTGGGGAGAGAAAAACTATGCCGGTAGCGCCAGATTCCTGGTAAATCCGGTTCCACTTGATCAGCGGAGAAGGATAATCCTTCCTGAAAACCAAACAAATCCCCACAATTTGGACAGCGATGGGGAAATTTATCCAGCGGGAAGCTTGTGCTGCATCCTCGACACGTAATCATGAAAACACCTCAATAAAGCAACTATTGTCTATACGCAGTTTTTTCCAGGTTGGATAGGATTTAACCTCCACTTACATGGGGGAAAAAGGCCACAACTGCCTGATCAGCCAACTGGGTATCATCATCAGAAAAGATTTGGTTTACAGATGCCAGCATTGTTTTTACCGCTTGATCGGTATGAGGGAATTTGCGGGCTATTTCCAGTTTTAAGTCCCGGACCGATGAGCCTGAGGGAAGCTTCACCAGCATTTCCTTTTTTCCAATCAAAGCTCGAATCGTGGCAAAAAAAAGCACTCGAACTGTTATCATTCCGTATTGTCCCTTTCGGTCAACCCTGGAGACGCCAGAATCCGGCTGATTTACTCTGATGCCATTATACCGTAGACCCTCCCTCTCTTCGCTCGTTTTAAATAGCCGCTGTAAATCCTCGATCAGCTGCCCGGTCACTGCCCCCCCTGCAACCCCATGTTATAATGGGAGCGATGGAAAATAATCTTAACAAATGGAAAAATGGCCTTGCCCAAACCAGAAAATCAACCTTTGGCAAGATTGCAACTTTTTTTGGAGCCAGCGAGATTCGTCCTGATCATTGGGAGGAATTGGAATCCCTGCTGATTCAAGCCGATATCGGTGCTCGGACCAGTCTGGATATAATCAGCAAGGTAAAATCCCAGGTTGAATCGCAGGGAATCATTCACTCCGACGACCTGCAGAACATCCTTACCGAAGAACTGCGATCCCGATTAATCAACCCTCCCACCCTGGTATGGAACCAGCGGCCCTCAGTCATTCTGATCGTTGGGGTAAACGGCTCCGGGAAGACAACTACTCTTGCTAAATTAGGACAGCTTTTCCAGAGCCAGGGATTCAGCGTGCTCTTTGTCGCCGCAGACACATTCCGGGCAGCAGCTGTTGAACAACTTCAGATCTGGGGAGAAAGATTAACCATCCCGGTGGTCTCTGGCCAAAAAGATGGAGATCCTGGAGCGGTGGTATTTGACGGCATTCAATCGGCTATTTCGCGAAAGAAGGATATCGTTTTAGTAGATACTGCCGGCCGGCTACACACCCGCTATAACTTAATGGAAGAATTAAAAAAAATTCATAAAGTAGCCGGCAAAGCCTTACCGGGCGCCCCCCATGCCACCTGGTTGGTTATGGACGCAACTACCGGACAGAATGCCCTCCACCAAGCGGAATCTTTTTTGGACGCGATTCCATTGGATGGCATTATTCTGGCAAAACTGGATTCCTCCGCAAAAGGGGGAATGGCATTTGCCATCCAGGAAAAAGTTTACCTGCCAATCCTCTTTGCCGGCTTAGGTGAACAGCCTCAAGATTTGGTACCCTTCAACCCGGATTTGTTTGTCTCCGGGATATTAGATCAGAGCTGAGATGACTATTCAACAAAAACTCAAACGATATCAAAAGGAATTCGATTTTTCTTACTGTTTTGGGGTTTACCCCACCTTGGAGTTGATTAGCTATCGGCCGGATACTGTCCTAGCAGTGATCATGCACAGTAAGGGATTCAATAATCAGGGAATCGAAAAAATCCGGCAGCGCTGCAACAACCTTCAGATTGAAATCATTGAAAATGACAAATTGGTGGATAAGCTGGCAACCCGGGGAAACACCTATGCCATTGGCGTATTTCAGAAATACCAATCCCAGCTTGATCCGAAAAACAACCACCTGGTGCTGGTAAATCCGGCCAGTATGGGAAATCTTGGCACAATCATGCGCTCAATGCTGGCTTTTGGTGTGGTTGACCTGGCGTTGATCGAGCCGGCTGCCGATCCATTTGATCCCAAAGTCATCCGGGCTTCCATGGGAGCGGTTTTCCAGATTAAGATTAAAAGCTTCCGGGAATTTACTGATTACTGGGGCACCCACGCAGATCACTGTCTTTATCCCCTGATGACCAATGGTAAAATACCCCTTCCAGAGGTAAGCTTTCAACCACCCTATTCCCTGGTGTTTGGAGAGGAAGCCGGTGGTTTAGGCGATGAGTTTCAGGAATACGGTACCAGCATACGGATACCCCAGGATGAAACTGTTGATTCTCTTAACCTGGCTCTTTCCGTGGGTATAACCATGTATCACGGCTGGGTAGGAAAGAGCGAATAAAGTGAGAGCAGCTATTTCCAATAATTAATGGGATTAAACTGTTATTAAAGAAAAATAAAACCTCATAGACGGGGATTTTATTCGGAGAGAAATTATGGAATCCATATACGCTGTCCTGAAAGAGGAACAAGAAAAGTTTCAGAATTTACTGGAGCGTCTTTGACGTAGCCAACAAACAAACCAAACTGGAAAAATTGAGGAAAGAATCCCAGGCAACTGATTTATGGGATAACCAGAATCGGGCCAGGCGGGTGATGAAAAATCTGTCTGACCTTGAAGAAGAAATTAATGGCTGGCACAAACTCGAACAGCGCCTTAAAGATGTGCTGGAGCTGGCAGAACTCGATGATGAGAATATCCATAATGACCTGGAATCGGAAATTTCATCCATCCAGGCGGAGATCGAAAAAAGAGAGTTTGATGCCATGCTCTCGGGCAAATATGACCGGGGAGATGCCCTTTTAGCCATCCATGCTGGAGCAGGCGGTAATGATGCCCAGGATTGGGCAGAAATGGTCCAGCGAATGTATCTTCGCTGGGCTGAAAAAAGGGGCTATGAAACCGAGACACTTGATCTAACTCCCGGTGAAGAAGCTGGAATTAAAAGCACGACAATTTCAATTAGCGGCCCATATGCTTATGGGTATCTCAGATCAGAAAAAGGAGTCCACCGCCTGGTGCGCATATCTCCTTTTGATTCCTCAAATCGGCGGCATACCTCGTTTATCCTGGTGGAAATCTTACCGCAGGTTGAGGATGACAGCAGCATAAAGATCAACCCCACCGACCTGAGAATCGACACTTTCCGATCTGCCGGAGCCGGAGGTCAAAGCGTCCAAAAAAACGATACGGCTGTTCGGATCACCCACCTGCCCACCGGGATCGTTGCCAGCTGTCAGAATGAACGCTCTCAAACCCAAAATCGGGAAATGGCAATGAAAGTGCTCATGGGGCGTTTGCTCGAACTTCAGCAGCGCGAGCATAAAGAAAAAATCGAGGAACTCCGGGGAGAATACCAGAAGGCCGAATGGGGCAGCCAGATTCGATCTTACGTTCTGCATCCCTATCATATGGTCAAGGATCACCGGACAGATTTTGAAGTTGGCAATACCGAAGCAGTCCTGGATGGAGATCTGGATCCTTTTATTGAAAACTACCTGAGAATGACCCTGGGAAATAAAGAAAAACCATAACCATCCTTGCCCTCCAAGTGTTATAGATAACGTTAGCCAAACCAGCTATAACTGAGGGTAAATCTTTGTTTGATATCCTCAGCCCTCATGGAGGTTTCAGATGCTAAAAAAGGTTGGCCGAATTATTCTAGGCACTGTTCTGGTATTAGGTTTTCTGATATTAATTATTGCAATCATCTCCCCTCCCCTTGTTCGCAGCTCAGCAAAAAAATCCTTTCCCAAGGTAAATGGTGAAATCCAGATCACCGGGCTGGATGGTCCGGTAAATATATACCGGGATGCCTTTGGCATACCCCAGATTTATGCTACCACCCATCATGACTTGTTCTTCACCCAGGGATATGTCCATGCCCAGGATCGATTCTGGCAGATGGACTTCTGGCGCCACCTGGGAGCAGGCAGGTTATCTGAATTGGTAGGTGAACCCATGCTGGAAACAGATAAATTCCTGCGGACACTTGGATGGGAGCGCGTTTCCAAACAAGAATTTGAAATGCTGGGAGCGGAGGAACACGCTATCCTGGAAGCTTATTCTGCCGGGGTGAATGCTTACCTCAAAGAAAACAAGGGGTCCTCTCTCAGTCTGGAATATGTCTTTTTGCCGCTGGCCAATCCCCATTATGAACCGGATGCCTGGACCCCGGTAAACACCCTCACCTGGGGAAAAGCCATGGCCTGGGATTTACGGGGAAATCTGGATTCCGAAATTGATCGGGCGAAATTGCTCCTGGATATCAGCCCTGAGCAGCTGGATTTCATTTACCCTGGCTATCCCCAGGATCATCCCGTTATCATCCCGAATTTTAATTACAGTAAATCTGAAATCAATCCGGGAGCGGATCCCAGCTATGCGTACACAGCCTCAGAAAACCAGCTCGCTGAGATTTCTTTAGGGAGTTTGTACAGCACGATTCAAGCCGAAGCAGCCGATCTTGATCAAATCACCCGCGGGGGATTCCAATCAATTGGCTCAAACAGCTGGGCGGTCAGCGGTGCCCTGACTGACACCGGAAAACCTTACCTGGTGAATGATCCCCACCTGGGGTCCCAAATGCCATCCATCTGGTACGAAGTCGGTCTGCACTGTAAAGAAAAAACCGAGCAATGCCAGCTCGATGTGACCGGATTTTCCTTCGCCGGGGTACCCGGCATTATCATTGGTCATAATGACCGGATTGCCTGGGGGCTCACCAACGTCGGCCCGGACGTGATGGATCTCTATATCGAGAAAATTAATCCGGAACATCTCACCCAGTACGAGACTGTCGATGGTTGGAAAGAGATGGATCAGATCGTCGAAACCATCCAGGTGGCAGGCAAAGAGCCGGTAGAATTTCCAGTATATTCCACTTCCCACGGTCCCGTTATCGGGTCGGTCTATGGCCTGGATGATTTTAACCAGGAAACCAGCCTGGAAGTACCCGACCAATTTGCCCTGGCATTACGGTGGACAGCCCTGGAACCAAACTGTGTATTTTGTGCCGTGTGGAAATTTAACCTGGCCGAGAACTGGCAGGATTTCCGGGACGCTGCCCAAAGTTTTACGGTACCTTCTCAAAACCTGCTCTACGCCGATGTTGATGGCAATATAGGCTATCAAATGCCGGGGAATATCCCCATTCGGGCTAAAGGGCACAACGGCATGCTCCCGGTACCGGGTTGGACCGGCGAATACGAATGGCAGGGTTATATCCCCTTCGAGGAATTGCCCTACAGCTTTAATCCGTCCGAAGGTTATATCGTAACAGCCAATAATGCCGTGGTGGGACCGGAATATCCTTACCTGATCACAGAAGAATGGAGCCGGGGATTCCGGGCCCAACGGATTGTTGATCTGCTGGAAGCAGCCCCAGGTCCCGTTAACGTGGATTACATCAAAAAAATGCAGGGGGACAACTATGATTTAATAGCTGAAACCCTGGTTCCCCATCTTCTTGATCTGGAACTGTCCGATCCTGAGCTTCAGAACGTGCAGCTTTTACTTAAGCATTGGGACTATCAGGCGGATATGGATTCAGCACCCGCTGCCTTCTTTATGACTTTCTGGCAGAACCTGATCAATAATACTTTCCAGGATGACCTTCCGGATGACTACAACATTGGGGTTGAATCCACTGCAAAAGAAATCTTTCGGCAGCTTGCCAACCAGCCGGACAATCCCTGGTGGGACGATTCAACCACCCCAGAGCGAGAAAATCTGGAGGACATTTTCCGGCGGACTTTTAAGGAATCCTACCGGGAACTTGTCAAAGAACAAGGCAAAGATCCTGCCGCCTGGACATGGGGGGCGCTGCATACGATAACGTTCAACAATCAAGTGATGAACAGTTTTCCTTTCATCAAGACTGCCTTTAACCGCGGACCCTATCCTGCTTCGGGAGGAAACGAGATCATCAATGCAACCGGTTGGGATCCTTCAGCACCTTATCTGATCGATTGGCTGCCATCCATGCGCATGATAGTGGACCTAAGCGACCTGTCCAATTCTCTCACTATTCACACTACCGGACAATCTGGCCATGCCTATCATCCCAACTACATTGACATGGCAGATTTATGGCGGAATATTCAATACCATCCCATGCTTTGGACTCCCCAACAAATCCAGGATCAAAGTGAATTCCTGCTAAAGCTGACTCCCTGATCTCTTTTTATCGCGCTGCACTGCAATCTCTCCAGCTAACCAAGGGCTGCCCTCAGAAAAATCAAAGAGCAGCCCTTCCGGTATTCAACCAGCTTGTCTTTTCGCCCCAACTCAGATTAAGTTGCCCCTTGCCAGTCCAGCCCTGGCTGTGTATAATATAGAACAAATGTTCTGTTTAGACCCTGGCCGCCATGTTCCCAACCCACGTTTTGGATTCCCTTAAATACCTGTTACACCCGGCTCAATTTGTCAAACTGGATCAATCGCTGAGCCTGGCCCTGTCACTCCTGGCGGAAGAGGAACAGCGTCCCCTGAATGAAGTGGGACAAAAAATGTTAAGTTTTGCCCTGCAGCACCGCCAGGAAGCCTCTAAAAACCTGCAGACCTGGCAGTCGCTCACGCCGCGTGAAAAAGAAATCACCGCCCTGGCCTGTTTAAGCTATACCAACAAAGAAATCGCTAACCAGCTGATTATCTCCCCAGCCACTGTCAAAACCCACCTGCGCAATGCCAAACGCAAATTCGGCCTGCGCAGCAAATTGGAACTGCGGAAAGTTCTCTCCGACTGGGATTTTTCACAGTGGGCCCCCTGATCTGAGTTCCCCCTTTGGAGTAGCCCCTTTCTCACCCCAAAATTCAGCCAAACGATGATAGCCGCCTTTACCCCAACCTGATAAGGTTGGGGTATGGAACTAATTACCATACCCCACGCCCCTTCTTTGCAGCTGTTGATTGCCCCCGCTTCCTTTCAGCGGGAAGCTTCGCTGAAGTTTATTGCCGAACTGGCCCAAACGGGTCCTGTCCGGGTACTGGATGGAGGCAATCGCTTTGATGTGTTGAGTTTAAACCGGGAACTCAGGCGCCGGGATCTCTCCCTGTACACAGCGCTGGAACGCATCCAGGTTGCGCGGGCTTTTACCTGTTATCAAATGGCCACTATGCTGGAACAGCCTGCCCCGGGTGGAATTCCCACCCTGGTTCTGAATCTGCTTGCTACCTTCCAGGACGAGAACGCCTCGCTGCCTGAACGCCTCAGGTTGCTGGAAATCTGCCTGTACTGCCTGCAGAAGAATGCCCAGCACGCCCCGGTTTTAGTCATCCTTCATCCCCAGTCTGCCGAAGAACCTTTCCTGGTCCGAATCCGGGAAGCTGCTGACCGGGTATGGGTTTTGGAACCCCCCCATCCTGCCGCTCAACTTACCTTGCTCTAGAAGGAAAACCCATGGGACGAACCGTAACCTCAATTACCCAAACTTTTCTAAAAGAACGCGCCGCTTTTGCCCGCTTTCGGCGGGCCCTGCGCAGCAGCGACCAGCAAGTGCTGGACGACTTATTTGCGTCAGCGCAGAAACATCTCGCAGCTGCCTCCTATGCCTCTCATGCGCTGCCTTTTGAAACCTTCCTGCTGTCCATGCTGTTGGAAGAACACAAAGAAATCATCCGGTTAAGGCGGGAGGTCGCAGAGCTTCGCCATGTTATCCAGCAATGAAATTCGGGGCTGGCTGCTGGACCTGTATTCGGACCCGGTTCAGGGCTTGATCATCTGGCTGTTGGATGAAGACGGGACCAGGCGGCATCGGCTGCATCAAGCTTTCCCAACCTCGTTCTACGTTTACGGACCCAGTGGTAATCTGCGAACGTTGTGGCGCCATTTAGAATCTTTATCTCTTCCACTGCAGCTGTCGCGTGTAGAGAGGCAGGATTTATTTGTAGATCACCCGCTCGCTGTTTTGGAAGTGACGGCCAAAACCCCTTCCATTCAGGAAGAGCTCTTTAATCACCTGAAAAGGAGCTTCCCTGATTTAACCTATTACAACGCCGATATCCCGGTTGATCTCCGTTATGCAGCCCAAACTGGCGTTTTCCCCCTGTCCCGCTGCCGGGTGCTGGTCTCGGATGAAGGAGAGATCCAGGAATTAGAAACCCTTGATTCGGCCTGGACAATTGACACCCCGCCAGTCCCCTTGCTGGTGATGGCCCTGATTCCCGATTCCAATCCGGATCACAGAGAACCAGAGAATCTAAAGGTTCATCTGGCAGGAAAGCACTACAGTTTCCCCTTCCAGGAAGAACGCAGCCTGCTGGTTAAACTGCAGGCCCTGCTCCGCCGCTAT
Source organism: uncultured Anaerolineales bacterium (assembly GCA_964621895.1). GTDB lineage: Bacteria > Chloroflexota > Anaerolineae > Anaerolineales > UBA11858 > B10-G9. Next base: position 9,944 of record CAZUMG010000035.1, read on the forward strand.
GATCCTGACCTGCTGCTTACTGTCTGGGGAGACAGCTGGTTGATCAACAAACTTCACCAACTGATGGAGAAATACCATATTAACCTTTCCCTGAATCGGGAACAAGGCCGGGGTGTTGACTGCCGGGAGGAACGTTTTTATCATTCTTACGGTGGGGTAATCTACCGGGGTCCCCAGGCCCGGTTATTTGGCCGCATTCACATTTCCACTGAGAATACGGTCATGTATCAAGATTATGGGCTGGAAGGAGTTTTTGAAATGGCCCGGGTTACCAGCCTGCGCATCCAAACGGCTGCCCGGGTTTCTCCGGGCACTGGTATTTCCTCGATGCAGATTCTAACCGCCCTGCGCCAAGGCGTTTTAGTGCCCTGGCACAAACAGCAGGTGGAGTGGTCCAAATCAGCTTACCATCTGCTCCAGGCTGACCGGGGCGGCCTGGTTTTCCAGCCGACAGTTGGGCTTCATGCTCAGGTAGCAGAAATTGACTTCATTTCCATGTATCCCAGCATCATGGAACATTTTAATATTTCCCCGGAAACAGTTGGGAAGCACAGCGTTAACAGCACTTTTGTGCCTGAGCTGGAGTTGGAGATTGACCAGGATCAGCGCGGGCTGGTTCCCGATACCCTGCAGCCGCTGCTTGATAAAAGGATCAGGCTCAAACAAGCGCTGGCGGGCATGAATCCAAAAGACACCCGCTACCAAACTTTCCAGGCTCAATCATCTGCTCATAAATGGCTTTTAGTAACCTGCTTTGGATACCTGGGATATAAAAATGCCCGGTTCGGGCGGATTGAAGCCCATGAAGCGGTTACAGCATATGGCCGGGAAGCGCTGCTGCGGGCAAAAGAAGCTGCCGAAGATTTAGGATTCAGGGTTCTCCACATGTACGTGGACGGCCTCTGGGTTCAGAAAGAAGGGGCCTCCCGGACAGCTGACTTTCAACCGCTGCTGGAGGAAATACTGGACCGTACTGGTTTGCCAATCAGTCTGGAAGGAGTTTACCGCTGGATCGCTTTTCTAAGCTCGCGTCCCGATCCCCGGGTCCCAGTGGCAAACCGCTATTTTGGTTTGTTCCAAAACGGCACCTGGAAAGTGCGGGGAATTGAACTGAGACGCGACGATACCGCCAAATGGGTAAAAACTATCCAGCACGAAATGCTCAATCTGCTTGCTGATGCCCCGGATGCTGGACAGCTGGCAGAACAGCTGCCGCGGATCCATGCTCTGCTCCAGGCCAGATTAACAGCCCTGAGGCAGCAGCAGGTCCCCCTGGAGGAACTGCTGGTATCCCAAAAATTGAGCCGAACCCTGGAAGAATACAGAGTGCCTTCCCCAGCTGCCCGCGCGGCAGCTCAATTGACAGCAATCGGCAAACACTTGATCCCGGGCCAGCGGGTGCGCTTTCTCTATACCCAGGGAAAACCCGGGGTATTTGCCTGGGATCTTCCGGACTGGCCAGATCCCGGGGCCATCGATACAGCTCGCTACGCAGAACTGCTTTGTCGGGCAGCCTTTACTCTGCTTAAACCCCTGGGCGTAGAGGAACAAACCTTGCGCTGGTGGATGTTCACCAACGCTGGTTATGGGGCGCCCCCCGGGTTCCTGCCCGGATCCTGTTCCCAGGAAACTCCCCTGCTGGGAGAATTAACCTGGCCCACCCCCAGTCTGGACCCTGTTTTTCTGGACTGGTGAATATCCCGCCCGGTGATAAAATTTTGAGCAACCACCTTGACATAAGTACCGCCACTCCGTATAATCTACCTGCTGTAAAAATGAGTAAAGCTTGCGATTATTCATGATTAAAATAAGCAGGAGTAAGAAATATGACACCTCTACCAAAACAACGTACATCAAAAGGCCGGAAGAATCGCCGCCGCGCCCATGATGCTTTAAAACCAAAGCAGCTTGTCACTTGCAGTAATTGCGGTGAAAAACGCCTTCCCCATCGGGTTTGCCCTCATTGTGGTTTTTATCGGGGCCGGGAAGTTGTAGCAAAATAAATAAATACTTGCTGACAAAAATAACCTCGGACGGGCCGTGACTATCACGGCCGTCTGTGTTTTAATCCCCGATGGGTTATAATAACAAGGAGTTGCAGTTGATGGTTAAAACTAAAGATTTGGGAGAAACTATGGCAACAACTGAACGTCCCCCGGGAAAAACTACTATTGCCCCAGGTGTTCTGGCAACAATAATCAAACTAACCGCACTCCAGGTGGAAGGTGTCAGTCGCCTGGCACAAATCCCCAGCAGTGTAAATACTTTGTTTACTCGCAACCGTGATTATGGGGTTGATATAACTGTTGAAGAAGACGGTTCGGTCTATGCAGATATCCATTTGATCCTGAAAGACAAAGCCAATATCCGGGAAACCAGCAAACAGGTTCAGGAGGATGTTTCCATGGCCATTTCCAAGATGGTAGGCATGGAAGTCGGATCCATCAATGTACACATTGAGGATATTGATTATCAAAATAACCAGGTCCTTGAGGACTAGCTATCATGAAGGACCGCACCAGGGCTCGGGGGGTAGCCCTTCAGGCTTTGTATGAACTTGACATTACCAATCACCCGGTTGGGCCAATATTAACAGAAAGAATTTCAGATGCTGATCTGGATGACGATCTGGCCGATTTTTTCCGGTCAATCGTTTTAGGGGTTCTTCCCATAAGGGTGGAATTAGACCGGTTTATTGCTGATCATGCTCCTGAGTGGCCTTTAGACCAAGTGGCAATTATCGACCGGAACATTCTCCGCATCGCCCTATGGGAATTTGCGGTAGCCGATGACATCCCACTGAAAGTAGCCATTAACGAAGCTGTAGAATTGGCAAAGACGTATGGGTCTGACAGCGCCCCAAGGTTTGTTAATGGTGTCCTGGGATCCCTTGCTGACCGCCAAAATGAAATCATTCTCTCATTAAAACAACTCCATTCACAGGAGTCAGAACAATCTTCATGAACATTTTCGGTATTGGACCCCTTGAAATTATCTTTGTGCTTATCATAGGAATTCTGGTTCTTGGGCCGGAAGGTATGATTGACGCCGGGCGTAAATTGGGGAAGTTTATGCGCTCAATTATTCATTCTTCCTGGTGGCAGAATATCCGCAAAGGGGTTACCGAGATTCAATATTTACCCCAGCGATTAATCCGGGAGGCAGAACTTGAGGATCTCAAAGAGCTTAAGGAGCTTAAGGATCTGACAAAAAACAGCTTCCCAAGCATCGGCGGAAATGATCTGCTACAATCATCCTCCTGGACAGGACCCCACACCCCAAAAATTTATCCTGACAAGCCATCTAACGATAACAAAACTGACCAACCCACAGAAGAAAAATAAACCGGCAAAACCAAAACTTTTATTTATCGGTCTGAAAACTTATAGGTTTTTTAATTAAAGGCGAGCAAGTATCGGACCCTGGTTTCCACAAATACCTGATTTTCTATTGGGAAGGTTTTTTTAATTTTCCCGAAGGATTAGGTTTTACACCAGTTTGGTTTTTAGCAGATGGACACATTTCCAGATCAAGGAACACAGCTGCTTCAGCTGATAAAGCATATACGAGGTTATTTTTCATCTACCCGTCTTCAAGACGAAGGGAGCGTGGATTAATGAGACCTGTCTTTGCAATCTCCGGAGGAGTATCCAAATTTGCTAA
>CAZUMG010000036.1:0-2054 GCA_964621895.1 uncultured Anaerolineales bacterium
ATTGAGTTCCATTTCGGGCAGCCTGTATCCAGCTTAGCAGCTCTGGAGGCAAAACGGCCAGGACTCTTTTTGTATTCTTCCCTTCCCCGGCGGACCAATAGTGCTGGATCTCTCCAGAGCAATTTTCTGAACCATCCCCGGAGAGTCGAAGCGTCAGGATATGGTCAATACCAGCTGTTTGGCTGATATTTTTTAACAGGTCGGGTATTTTTTCCAACCATTCCTGGGAAGCCATTATGTCTATCGTTAACTGGGTGGTAGTTTCCAAGGCTTTAGCAAGTTGGATAAGTTTCTTATTATTTTTGTACAGGGATGCTAGCTCTGAACGGGATTTAATCTGGAGATCCCTCAGGTGCCCGATTAAGATTCCAGCAACTGCAAGGAGGGAAAACCCTACCAGGTGGTTAAAAAGGAAAACTTTCAGACTGCCTGAAATTCCTACCCAGGTGATATCCAGCAGAATATGAATAAGAATGCTGAGAGTTGCTGCTCCGATCCCAAAAACCTTGCCAAGTGACCAGGCTGTGACTACAACTGGCAGCGCTCCCAGTGCCATTAATGCCCAATAGCTATTCGCCCGGGCGAAAAAAAGCAAACCACCCAGGTAGGTCAACCAGCTTATGCTGATTAATAACCATTCTGATGAGAAAACTGGCCCGGTATATTTTATCCTAGCATTCATAAACAGTCATTTTTCCGGTGCATCATGCTCCCTCAATTCTCACTGGACCTGATTAAAAACGAATAAAAAGCCATACCAACGAAATGCTAACCGTGATGATCAGCGCGGGGACACCTTTTTGCAGAAAATATTTATAGGAAATTCGATAACCTGCCCGTTCAGCAATCCCGGCTGTAATCATATTTGCGGATGCTCCGATTAAAGAGCCGTTGCCGCCCATGGCAGCACCAATAGAAAGACAATAAAAGAGCACTTTGGAATCTGCTCCTGGTATGATCAGCGTTAGATAACCAATCACCGGGAGCATAGTTGCGGTAAAGGGGATATTTGCTATCACCATGGAAAGCAGGGCACTGAACCAGGTAACCACGAACATGGCGAGGATCAGGTTGCCACCGATTACCCTGCCAATCACCGTGGCAATCAGACTGATTATTCCGACCTCCTGGATAGCGCCAACTACGATGAAGAGCGACATAAAAAATACCAGCGTGGTCCAGTCTACAGCCCCAATCATTTCATCAATATCAGGCCGCATCCAGATTAACAGCGCAGCTGCTCCAATTAAAGCTGTCACCGCTGGGAGCAAATGGATCTTTTCGCCAAAAACAAACAACAGCAGCATGCCCCCAGCAATCCAACCAGCTTTTTTCAAATTCTCAGGGTTGGTAATTTTCCCTCTCTCTGCTAGTTTCTCAAGCAATCGTGGGGATGCAGTCTTCCCTTCAGCGATTTCGTTCCTGTAAGTAAACCAGCTATATAGGATCAAACCTATAAAAGAAAAGAAAACGCCCGGAGATAGATTGGTCAGGAAGTCATTAAATGTGATATTTCCAAAGGAGCCGATCAGGATATTTGTCGGAGTACCGATCAACGTGCTGACACCAATGACATTAGAGGAAAACACTTCTGGAATCAGCAGGATAAGCGGGGAGATATTTAACGCCAGGGCAATTTGTACGCTGATCGGGGTCATTAGCAGCATGGTTGTCACATTATCCAGGAAAGCGGATGCGAATCCGGTAATCAGCATCAAAACCGGAAGCAAGATCAGCATTTTTCCTTTGGAGATTCGATAGGCATAGTAAGCTAACCAATGGAATATACCGGTGTTTTCGACTACTGCAATCACTATCATCATACCCATAATTAAAAAAATCACATTCCAGTCAATGAAGGTGATCGCCTGGGCAAAGTCAAAAATAAACAGGGTATGTGATATTGGGTTTCCCAGGTAACTGATTGCCAGAAGAAAACTTGCCCCAGCAAAGGCTGCCAAGGTATTATGCAGATACCCTGACGCTATCAGGATTAAAACCAGAATAAAGACAAAGCCCGCGATCCAGAAAGCAGCCGTGACCTCTCTTTCCAT
>CAZUMG010000036.1:2154-6562 GCA_964621895.1 uncultured Anaerolineales bacterium
GCCTGCTCTTGAGCGCTCAATAAGATAAATTCACCCATCTCTCTAATTTCCTGGGAAATGTGGTTCGTTTTGCTGCTGCTTGAGTGAGTCAGAAAATCCAGGTTGACGACATACAGGAAATAGATAATTTCTCCTGTTTCCTGAGCTAATTGAATTGATGCGGCGATGGTTGGTTGGCTCGAGGGGCCTCCTCGGATTGCGCACATGATACCCGGCATGGTTTACTCCTTGCAGATCAGGACCTAATTATTTTTATAATATTTTATTTTCAATTGGTCCCGGAATTCCCGGTGAACCCCCCGGGTTTATTCTATGATTATTTTGCTGTACTTGCTGGATTTTCTCCTGTTTTATGGTTGGGAGGGTGTAGGTGTTATTGATGGTGTTATGTGTAGTGTTGGGGTAATTGTACCTGATTGGGTCTGGGGCAAACCATTAAAAGCGAGCTGCCAGGCTATCTGGAGTTTGTTTGCAGCCTGGATTGGTTGGGTTGGTAAATCTGAGATCATCTGATCTACCAAATCCAATATTCCAACGAGGTATGCTAACTGACCTCCAGAAAGATTGTTCTGCAGGGAGAGCAGTGTGTCTCTGGCAGATTTCAGTTCATCCTCGGCAAGACCGTAATTATCATGCAGGAGAAATTGACCTGTACGAGAGAACGATTCCAGAATTTTAATTATAACGAGATCATCTTTGATGCCATAGTTACTCATCTGTGCTGTTGCCAGGGCTGACAGGTTGTTGGTATTTGAATCCAGTTTTGCTTCAAAAGTCGCTAACGATTGGGTGTATTGGAGCATGTATTTGGTATTGTTATCAACCGATGATTGAATTAATCTGGTGTCATTTACTACCTGATTCAATTCGCTATCAAGATACGTTAGTGTTGCTTGATAAATTCCGATACCCTCATCAATTAAAACCTGGTTTGAAGCCAGTGCCCCCAGTAATCCAGATATTTGGGTTTCCAGCATCTGCTGGGTCCTTCGCAGCTCTTCGACTTGAGCTTGATTGTTGTCAATTGGTTGGAAAACCCGCTGATCAAGGTAGGGGATCCATCCGATTGCCGTATAATAGACCACTGCACCGATAAGGGTTCCAGCGATTCCAGTTAACAGCAGACGTAAAAGTATCCCCGGAGCTGATCGTGAAAATGGTTTTTTTGCGGGAGCATCAATTTGCTCTGGTTTGTTTTCAGTATCCATTCTTACCTCTGTGTGGTGTTATCCAGGCGAAAACCCGTGATTTGGTCCAGGTTATAAAAAAAGCCGTTCCACAAGGTGAAACGGCTAAATGTTTTAATACTAACATTACCGACCTAATTTAGGCGCGAGCCTCTTAATCCGTTTCTTTAATCCACTAGCTTCAACTTCATGCATTTTACTCATTTCGTTGAGAGATCGTTTGGATTTTCGGCGGCGCAGGTGTCCGTGATATCCTTTTGTTCGTAATATTTTTCCACTTCCTGTCTTGCGGAAACGTTTTTCAGTGGATTGGTGTGTTTTTAAACTTTTCGCACCCATGATTTTCTCCTGGCAAGGCATCCTTGCTCTTCATTTACAGTAATAATATTAGCGCTTCCCTATTCAGGGGCTTTGATTTTCCGTAATATTTTGTTTAATTCTTTGGTTGCATCCTGAAGAGAAATCTCTCTGGTTGCAGACCATTCTGAGGCAATTTTCTTCTTAATATTGGTATGGGCCCGTTGTTCAGTCGTATTGAGTTTATCAGCAGCCCTTTTTGCTTGCAAGTCACGTAATAATAAACAAAATCCGTCTAAATCGCCGTCAGTGGTTACCTGGTTGATCCTTTCCTTGCGGACAGTATGTTTGCTGTCCATATTCTCCGGAGGAGATTCCAGGATGGAAATAGCTTCCTGGAGTTTCTTTTCACTGACCACCGGTCGAATCCGTTCCGGATCAAGGCTGTCAGTAGGGATCCAGAACACACCATTCCTGGTTTGAACTTTGTAATACTCTTTGCTTTCACCGCTCAGGGTCTTTTTTTCTATTCCCTCTACCTGGCCAACGCCATGGTGAAGATGAGATACCCAATCTCCTTTCTTGAATGATTTCACTTTTTTAGCCATACTTTACTCCGTTTGAAACCTTACCCGCAGGAGTAAAAATCCAGTCAGATATTTTATCACATCTGATCATGAATTTTTATTTTTTTCCAAATAATCCCTTAAGATTCTTTGTATGCGGGGTTGCCGTAAGCGGCGAAGCGCTTGAGCTTCGATTTGTCTAACCCTTTCCCTGGATACACCAACTTTTTCACCTACTTCCTGAAGTGTATGGCTTTTGCCATCTGGAACTCCATAACGCAGCCGTAATATGCGTACTTCGCGGGAAGGTAATGCTTCCATCACTTCTTCCAGGTGTTCTTTCAGCAGATGTTTTGTGGCGGTCTCATCCGGTAAGGGTGTCTCTAAATCTTCTACAAAATCACCCAAGACGGCATCGCCTTCTTTGGTGGTAGGCATTTCCAGAGATAGCGGCCTACGGGCAACTTTCATCATATATTGGACTTTTTCTGGGGCTTCATCCAATGCTTCAGCCAGTTCTTCTATAGATGGGTCTCGTTCCAGGGATTGTTTGAGATCATTTTGCATCCGGAACATCTTTGAGATTTTATCACCCATATGCACCGGAACCCGGATGGTGCGGCCTTGATCGGCAATTGCCCGGGTAACCGCCTGGCGAATCCACCAGGTTGCATAGGTGGAGAATTTGTACCCTCGCAAATAATCAAATTTCTTGGCAGCGCGCATCAATCCTATATTCCCTTCTTGAATTAAATCCAGGAAAGGAACTCCCCGGCCCATATATTTTTTTGCAACACTGATTACCAAACGGGAATTTGCCGTGATCAGGTGATCAAGGGCAGTCCATTCATCCTCGATCATATGAAACAATTCGTCCTGGCGGTCATCAGGAACGTTTCCCCGAGCCATCTCCTTACGGGCTAAACGCCCCCGTTCAATCCGTTTTGAGAGATCTTTTTCTTCATCTTTAGATAGCAGGGGAATACTGGCAGCTTCCTTAAAATAAAGCTCGATCAGGTCATTAGTGTCGATGCTGTTAAGACGATTTTCGAGATCTTCATCAAGCTCATCTTCGTCTTCCAGCTTTCCATTTCCCCCATCTTCAACAAAAATTGGCTCGATTTCCTCTTCCTCCTCATCTTCGAGATAGGGAATATCTTCCTCGAGCAGTGAGGCAAATGCCTTTTCAAGGCTGGTGACATCTTTTTTGGCTTCAGGAAAATAATTAAGAATATTGGCGAAGGTGATATATCCCTGGGAGTGTCCTAATTCTATCAGCTCATGAATGGGATTTAATATTATTTTTTTATCAGGCTTGGATGAGTTGGAGTTTATTTTACTCATAGAGTTTTATGAAACCAATAGAACTGATGATAAAATTTGCGAGTTCTTCCTTAAAGGAACGAAACTCATTGATATAAGTTTTACAATGGTGATCTCAATTCATAAAATTTATCTTTTGCCTGCCTTTTCTAACCAACCAGGAATGCTGTTTTATTCTTCTTCATCCGCTGGTCCTGATTGACCTTTCTTATGACGGTAAACGATCCGGCCCCGGGTGAGATCGTAGGTCGACATTTCCACGGTAACACGATCTCCGAGCAGAACACGAATGTAATATTTGCGCATTTTTCCAGCGAGATAGGCTAAGATCTCGTGTCCATTATCCAATTCCACTAAAAATTGGGTTCCAGGAAGAGCTTTCATAATGATCCCTTCCATTCTCAACTTATCATCTTGCTTTGCCATAAAACCTCTTTGTGAACTCAACAGCATTGTGGGCAACAAATGAAATTGTCTTGTACTTGATTACCGGGTACCGGATCGTTTTTACTAAGCTTAATACGTCCGTATGCCTTGTTTTTTCTCTCTACGTTTATTTGCATTACGGCGCTTGCGCCGGCGAATCGCTTTTTTTCTTTGTATCCGACTCAACTCGCTTTTGGAAATGAACCATCTCTTGCGGCGGACGGTGCTTAACACCCCGCTGCGGGAGACTTTCTTCCGAAAACGCTTCATCATTTGCTTCTGCGATTCATTAGGTCGTAGTTCAACTCGTACAGCCAAGACTTCTCACATCCTTTCTTTTCGGCACTCATTCAGAAAGGGCGAGGATTTTTAACTCACCCTTTCTGTTTTGTGACCTTAAATTTTTTAGAAATCTGCTTTTTAGCAAATTTTGCGGAACAATCCGCATTAGCCTATCTCCCCCCAAGTATACCGCTAAAAACTTACAATGCAATATAAAAATGAATCTATAACTTACGAAAAGCTTACATTGACCCCCTTTTTATGATGTGCTACACTGATTTATATGACTTCAGACCTGATTGATGAGATGATACCACCTGATCAGCC
>CAZUMG010000036.1:6662-13426 GCA_964621895.1 uncultured Anaerolineales bacterium
GGAAAAAACCGGAATTTTGGAGGTTTGATTCTAAATAGATCTGCTGAAAAGAAATCCTTCCACCGACAGATAAATATGCTGGAAGGATTAAGCACTCATACCCGAAAGATTAGTGCTGCGATGGGAGGAAACATCACCGCCCTTTCTGAAAATCTTCAAACCTGGAGTGAAGCTATTCTGAAAGATTTTATAAATGATACCAGCAATCAATTAAATGCTCTTAACGTCACCTTGGACCAGCTGATCAGCCTGATCCAGGTCTTTTCAACGTCCGCATTAAATACTGAATCAGTGGTTCTGTGGGATCTTCTTGGAGAGGTTATTTCCGAATATCGGGAGATCAATATTCACTTGCCAGGTTCAGACGGTCAGTATGATATCCGGGATCAAGTGTATATCGATAGAACATTAACCAAACAAGCCCTGGAGTTCTTGCTGGAGGAGATAGCCAAGCGTACACTCCCTGGTCAATTGATCGATATAGAGATCACCAAAGATGATGAATTTCTTATAGTTTCTATTGAAAGCAGCGGAACGCTTCCCTTGCCTGGCCTAAAACCTGAACCGGAAGAAATCCAAAATGAAGATTTAGATCCCAGCTTATATCTAGCCCAAAAATTGTTTTTAGCTCAAGGTGGTGATGTAACCTTCCAAAAGGTTTTGGATGATTCAGGTGAAGGAATATGTTTTATCGTCCGTCTACCGGCGGTAGCCAATCGTGATGAAATTCACCGGTTCAAACCACCCGAAAAACAAAATCTTGCAAAGGACAGCAGAATCCTTCTGGCAGAATCGCAGCCTGAATATCAGCTTAGTGTGCGGGATGCGTTAATCCAAAATGGATACCGGGTGGATTTAGCCGGGAATGGAAATGCTGTGCTGGATCTGGTACAGCGAACAAATCCTGATTTGGTAATTGTAGGCAGAAACCTGGTGGGATTGGACGGTATCCTGGTTACCCAGGGCATCCGGCGATGGTCAGCTGTTCCCATTATTATGGTAAGTTCCAGAATTAATCCAGATGATCTCATCTATGCTTACCAAGTTGGAGTGGATGATTATATAAGAAAACCATTCCTGAATGACGAATTATTAATGCGAATTCAGTCTTGTCTTAAAAGGAGTCAATCTACTAGGATATCAGTCAATCCAGAGATCTACCATTCGGGTTCTTTGAGAATAAACTACACAACCAGGCAGGTTTGGGCACGCGGTGAGCCAGTAGATCTGACACCCATTGAATACAATCTCCTAGTATATATGTCCAGACAAGGCAAACAGATTATGACTTACGAAAAGCTGCTGGAGCGTGTCTGGGAAGGGCCCGATAAAGGTACCCGCCAGGGATTATTTGTTCATATTCGGCGGTTGAGGAATAAAATCGAGGTAGATCCCAAAAATCCAGATATTATTTGCAATAAGTGGGGAGTTGGATATGTCTTTAATCCTTGATTAGCAGGGTATATTTGACAAAAAATCTAAAGTTTGTCATAATCTGAGCGATAATCAGGATACACCGAAAAATCGTGATAACCCTGGTGTTGATTAAATCGTTACCTGAAAAATCCAACAGATCGAGGGTAGGAATGATTAAGGTTTTTCTGGATGAAGGTCAGTCAGAGGAGTTAAACGAATTTATCCATGGATAATGAGAACCAGGACCTTAACGAAACCAATCCATCTCCGGAGGAAAAGCCTGGAAATGAACAGCCGGGATGGTTCCAGGATTTTGTTGAGCATTACGACGTAGATAAACCTCAGCAAGGTGAAGTGCTTAAAGGTACGATTCTGGATATTCAGGAAAGTTCAATCCTATTGGATGTTGGATTAAAAAGGGACGCTATTATCCCGGGACAAGATCTGGATCGGGTTGAGCCGGCGATACGGGAAGGTTTGTCAGTTGGTGATGAAATCTTTGTCAGCGTGATTAGAACTCCTTTAGGCGATGATGATCTTTTAGTTTCACTTAGCAAAGGGCTCGCCCAGAAAACCTGGATCAAGGCAGAAGAATTAGCTCAGGGGGATGGCCTGATTGAGCTGGAAGTAGTCGATCAAAATCGGGGAGGTTTAATCGTCGCTTATGATAATCTACGAGGGTTTATTCCGAACTCCCATATACCTGCAATTCGTAGAGGTACCAGCGCCCAAAAAACCGGGGAAATAAAATCTGAATTAATTGGAAAAACCCTGCCCCTAAAATTAATTGAAGTCAATCAGAAAGAACGCCGGCTGGTTTTTTCTGCCCGAGTTGTGCAAAAGGATCAAAGATCAAATCGATTGCAGGAGATTGAAGTCGGTTCAGTATTCAAATCGCGGGTGGTTAATGTGGTTGACTTTGGCGTTTTTGTTGATTTGGATGGCATCGATGGGTTGGTTCATAAGTCTGAAATTGACTGGGAAAGAGTCCCTAACCCAACAAAAATGTTTAAGATTGGTGATGAGATTGAAGTTAAAGTGCTGGCCGTTGATAAAGAAAAAGAAAGGATAAGCCTGAGTCGAAAGATTTTGCTTCCAAACCCGTGGAAGAAAATGGCTGAGAAATATCAGGTAGGAGATCGGGTCGAAGGGAAAGTCGTTTCAGTACTTGATTTTGGAGCTTTTATTGAACTTCAAGAAGGATTACAGGGGTTGGTCCATATCACTGAAATCGGATACGTAAACACAGACGACCCTAAATCAGCAGTCAAGAAAGGTGATCACGTTTTAGTTAAGATTATGGGCATTGATCCCGGCAGAGAACGTGTTTCCCTCAGTATGCGCCGGGTTCCTGTCTCAGAACAAATGGAATGGATGATGAACTTGGAGGACGTCTTGGAAGGAGTCTTGCTTGATACCGACCTGACGGACCTTCCTGTTCCCACAACTTCGACAGACAAGGTGAGCCCCGAGGAAAATCAAATGGAACTAGAGGGAGAGCCAGAGCCGGAATCAGGTATCCAGGAAGAGTTACCCGCGCCGGAAACCGGTGAGGAATTATCCCCGCTGGAAAATGCTGAAGAATCTGGAGAGGAAGAAATAGAATCATAAACTCTCCAAAGGGGATATCAAACCAGCACCTCAGGGGGTTAACCTGAATCACTAATCTGAAGCTGATGAGGAATCATCAGCTTTTTTTATTGGTTGATCAGGGATTGAATAATGTCTGCAGGTAATTTGCCGGGAGGATAGTCATCCTCAGATTGATCACAATCGCATTGTTCTCCAGCAAGGCACTCTTTACAACAAAAGTGGAGGCTGCCTTTTTGGATCGGCTCCCAGCGGATCTCTATCCCGCAGCCATCACACCAGAGAGTATCTAGATAACGAACCATTCGACACCTCCCTTTGAAATGTCCAGGATTGAGCCTGAATCATTGCGTCCTGTCAGGGCGAAATCGAAGAAAAAAGGATGTTTGTTGAGGATTTTGATGGGACCTTTGATTCAGGAAAGCTGAAGCGTATAACTAACTTAACTATTACTATAACAAAAAATGCTATGGGTTTCAAGCGAGTCACATCTGGTTGAGTTAGATATTAAGCCAGCGGCTGGCAGTATCAGGAAGATCTGCGAGAAATCCCTGCTGAATGGTACAGTTGGGAAGGGAGCTGAGGAAATAGGGACCATAACTCTTAGTCAACAGCCTATTATCAAAAACAGCAACCACACCAACATCCTGTTTGGTCCGAATAAGCCTTCCAAATCCCTGCCGGAAGCTTAGAATTGCTTCTGGCAGCATGTATTCCTGGAAAGAATCATCCTGGTAAGTCTCTGCCCGGGCGGCAACAATTGGATCGCTGGGAACCTGGAATGGCAGCTTGGCGATTACCAGGACGGAGAGATCCTGGCCTGGAATATCCACTCCTTCCCAGAAAGCTCTGGTTCCCAGCAAAACAGCCTGCTCAGCCTGGCGGAAACTTTTTAACAAGGTGTGAGGGGAAGGGCCGCTTCCTTGTTCGTAGACAATGATGCCCTCCTGCGCCAATGGGCCGGTGATAGCCTCCGCGGTTTTTTGCAGCTGGCTGTATGAGGTAAATAAAACCATGGTGCGTCCTCCCGTGGCTTTGCACAGGTTTATCAGCCCCTTATTAATGTGAAGCTGGTGTCCAGTGTAGTCGGTCGGATCGGGGATATCCTCCACCAGGTACAGCAGGGCTGCATTCTGATAATCAAAGGGAGATCCAAGGGCTAATTCTTCAGCATCCTCGGCCTTTAAGCGGTTGCGGATATAGTCAAAACTTCCGGTGGTTGTTAAAGTTGCTGATGTCAGGATGACTGCTCGCTTGTCATACCAGATGTACTTTTCCATCAGTGCCCCGATGTGGAGGGGTGCGGCTTGAATGGCCACGGCTGGGTTTTGAGGGGGTGACTCAATCCAGTAAATCATATTGGGATCCGGTTCAAAGACCATATCGTCAATATGCTCGTACATTTCGAATAGTTCTCTGGATACTTCCCGTAAATCATTTAATATTGATTCGTACTGAGCAGGTTCGTCCTGTTTTGTCTGGAGGATTTCATTCACAGCTTCCCATAATTTTTGGATATCTTCGATCAGCCCATACATCGATTGGCGGGCTTGATCCCATTCCGATTCAATTTCATCCCAATCAGGTTGTTTGCGGGTTTCATCCTGAATTCTTACTTGCTGGGTATATTTTCCAACCGGTTTACCTCCCCGGGATCTCTCCAGCAAACCATTCAGAATGCGGAAAAAATCGTTCATTCGGCTTTCCGTTTTAAAGGACCGGGAGACGATGGATTGAACGAGTTGGTGCAGCGCGGCAGAATCGCTGGGTGAGAGCGCCCCTTCACCCAGGTTGAGAATCCAGGCCAGGATACCCTTCTTTTCATCCCCCAATACCTGCAGTGATCTCCTCAGCAGAGATTGGGAAGTATAGAAGCTGAGGGCACTGGTGGTAGCACTTTCAAGATGATGGGCTTCATCAATTACCAAAGTATCGTACTCGGGTAGAACACGGTTTCCAGTGGCGATATCTGCTAATAAAAGAGCGTGGTTGACGATTAGAATATGGGCAGAATGAGCCTGCTGCCTGGCTTGATAAAATGGGCAGCGCCCCCCGGTTCTTTTTAAGCAACCTTCTGTGGAACAATCTTCATGATCAGCGGAGATTCGGTTCCAGATGCGTCGTTCCTGGTGCCCATTAAGATTAATTTCACCACGATCGCCGCTTAGGCTGGATTCCAGCCAAACCAGGATTTTCCCTAAAACGCGCATTTCGTCTGGATTTTTCGGTTTGCTTTTCCGCAGCGTTTCCAGGTGATAAGGACAGAGGTAGTTGGATCGACCTTTTAATACCGAGGCTCTGCATTTCAAGTCCAGGGTTTTTAACAACAGGGGAATATCTTTGCTGATCAATTGGTCTTGCAGATTGATAGTATTGGTCGAGATAACAACGCGCTGCTGATTTTTTGTTGCCCACAGGGCTGCCGGAATTAAATAAGCAAGAGATTTTCCGATCCCGGTTCCCGCTTCGATTAAATAGTGCCGTCCTTCTGTAATTGCCCGGGCAGAGGCTCGCAACATTTCTGTTTGTTCGGAACGGTGTTCATAATCTGGGAATGATTTTTGAAAGGGTCCTCCCGGTTCGAGTATCGCGGCGATCTCCTCCAGGTCTAGCCCTTTGATCGTGCTGTTGGGCTGCAGGGGTTCTATTTCCTCCGGGGGAGGTTGCTTGAGCAAAGGGTTCTGGTAGGGTTCAATTGTCCCAGAAGATGCCAGGGACTTTTTTTCTTGGAGAGCCCATAAGAAGGGCCAATATCCTCCCCAGCCTATATTTTCACTTAACCGGACAATTTCATCAAGAACAGAAAGAGGTAAATCCAGAATGAGCTGGTACATGCGCTGGTAGATCATCTGAGTAACTAGCGTGTCATCCAGCGCCCGATGAGTCGCTTTTAGGGGAACGGCAAAAGATTGACCTAAAGCCCGCAGATTATAACGTCCTTCTGATGGGAGCAGCACAGATGCCATTTCATAGGTGTCAATGAAGGCATTTTTCTTAAGGACGCCCGCCGATCGTAAGAAGGATAGATCAAACATTACGTTATGCCCGATGACAGTTGCGTTCCCGACAAATTTTTCCAGCTGATGGACCGCTTCCTGAATATCGGGAATCTTATCACCCCTGACCATGGCATCAGAAATACCTGTTAATTCCGTGATGAAGCGAGGGATCTTGATTCCGGGATTAACCAGGGTAGAAAATGTTTGGCTTTCCCGCTGGTCCGTAAAGCGCACTGCGGCAATCTCGATAATCCTGTCTGAAGATGGGTCAAGACCGGTCGTTTCTATATCTAATGCCACCAGGGGTGTATTTGCCATGCGGTATCTGACCTTACTGCAAGATGAAGGATTTTTCCAGGCTTGCAGTTGCGTATAGGTATGAATAATTTAATCTATTGATAAATAACCTTCAGGAATGACCAAAAGCGTGAATGATCCTGGCAATGTGTTTGGCGCCTTTGAGATATAAATCAACCCTGATATTTTCATCAGGTGCATGGGCATTGCTGCCAGGGTCACCGATCCCGGTAGTGACCACCGGAAGGTTTAAGGTGTGTACGAAAGCGTAATTAGGACCAGATCCTCCCACCATCGGGACCAGCTGCATAGTTTCACCAAAAGTTTCTTTGGACGTATCGACTACCAGCTTTACAAAGGGATCATCCGGATCAGTCCTTGCCGGGGGCCCACCACCTAAATCAGTAATGTGTATATCTGAAAAACCTTCCCTGTCCAGATGAGCTCTCAATTGCTTAAGTA
>CAZUMG010000037.1:0-1293 GCA_964621895.1 uncultured Anaerolineales bacterium
CTGCGGGATCAAACGGCTCTTCTCAAAATAAAACCAAATCAGCTGCCAAGAAAAAAACGACCAGCAATAAACCAGATGAAAATGAAGTTCATGAATTTTGGAAAGCAGCTACCCTGGAAGAAGAGATCCAACGGATTGATAGTCCCGATTCGCTGTCATTTGAACAAGCCCAAAAGCTCGGATTTATCCCTAATGGGGATACCATTCCATCTTAAGAAGTCCGCCTTATGGTGATTTCTCGTTTCCATTGTCACAAAAATCATCCTATGATACAATGCCTTGGCTGGCGTTGGGGAGTGGTGCAATGGCAGCACAGAGGCCTTTGGAGCCTTTGATCTTGGTTCGAGTCCAGGCTCCCCAGCTTAACCCCTACTGGTTATGAGATCTGGGATTAAAGAAGACCCTCCTAATAATACCAATGAGAAAACTTTCCCTAAGCGAGCCCGGACCGCCTTACCTTGTCCTGCTCGCTGATTTGTTGTCCACTAGAACCCTCAATCCATCCGTAAGAATTTCCTTTTTAAGGGGTTATTTATGGTTATAGATGTGGTTATCTTAGCGGCGGGCAAAGGTACCAGGATGAACTCCGCTCTGCCAAAACCGCTGCATCCGTTATTGGGGAAACCCTTGATTTATTATATTCTGGAGGCTGTAGCACCGCTGGTGAATGATCCTCCTGTCATGATCATCGGACATGGTGGTGATCAAATAAAACACAGCCTGGGAGATAACCTGCGCTACGCAGAACAGCTGGAATTATTAGGAACAGGACATGCGGTACAGCAGGCAGAACCGCTGCTTAGCGGTCGATCAGATCTGGTTTTGGTTATTTACGGTGATATGCCGTTGATTCAAACTGCAACCCTGCAAAAAATCATTGATACCCAGAAATCCCATCAAGGGCCAATAACGATTTTAACTGTTGAAGCAGAAGACCCCCGGGGTTTTGGGAGAATCTGGCGGGATAAATCAGGTGGTATACGGGCAATCGTCGAAGAAGCTCAGGCAACTCCGGAACAACTCAACCTGACTGAACTTAATGCCGGCATCTACTGTTTTAATGCTGAATGGCTGTGGTCCTCCCTTAAAAAGCTGCCCCTTTCTCCCCAGGGAGAATACTACCTCACCGATTTAATTGGTTTTGCAGCCCAAGCTGATCTATCCATAGAATCTGTTCTGGCAGAAGACCCGGAAGAATTGATTGGAATCAATACCCGGGTTCATCTGGCAGAAACCAATCAAATCCTGCGGCGAAGAATTAACCGGGCCTGGATGCTGTTAGGTGTCAGCATC
>CAZUMG010000037.1:1393-11020 GCA_964621895.1 uncultured Anaerolineales bacterium
TTTGGCGAGATTAAAGATTCCTATCTAGGAGCAGGATCTAAAATGGGTCATTTTTCCTATCTGGGCAATGCCAAGGTTGGCAAGGACGTCAATATTGGGGCGGGTACGATTACCTGCAACTATGATGGCAAGGAGAAACACCAGACAGTAATCAAAAATGGGGTTTTCCTTGGGAGTGATACCATGCTGGTCGCTCCCCTGGAATTAGGAGAAAATTCACGGACCGGAGCGGGGTCCGTGGTTACAAAAGATGTCCCCCCAGAGACCGTGGTTGTGGGAGTGCCTGCCAGAAAAATTGCCAGAAGGGAAAAAAAGGAATAACCTCAAGTGGATTTATGACAACTTTTATTGTAATTGGAATGATGCTTGTATTGATTGCCGATGGTTTTTTATCATCCGGGAGGTCTGTTCTGGGGCGGATCCATTCCAGCCGTCACCTGCACACCTTAACTGAGGTTTCCAAGCGGGCTGATCGAGTAATTAACCTGCTTGCCCATTATTCCAAGGTTGACACCGGTCTGATGCTTTTGCAGATGATTTGCAGATTTCTGGCTGTTGGATTTTTGGTCCAGCTGTTTGGGAAAGGCGAATCTCTTGTGTGGACCTGGTGGATAACTTTATCCCTGGTTGGTATGGCGATCCTGCTGGGAGCTTTGGAATGGGCAGCATCCCTGGTGAATGTGAAAGATCCCGAAAACTGGGCTCTCGGTATGAGCGGCTTACTTTTACTTCTTTACAAGATTTCCTTACCAGTGGTGTTTTTATTATTCCTCTTTACCGGAGATCTAGAAGAAACCCAGAGAAAATTTGATCTTGTCAGTGAGGAAGAGTTAATAAATCTGGTTGATGAAAGTCACAAAGATGGTTTGCTGGAAAAAGAAGAACGTAAAATGATCCACTCCGTTTTCAGGTTGGATGATACCCTGACCCGGGAAATAATGGTTCCCCGGGTGGATATATTAGCAATTGATGCAGAAATCCCGTTGGCATCCGCCGTGAAGCATTTTGTGGAATCGGGTTATTCCCGTATCCCGGTCTATAAAGAGAACGTGGATAATATTCTAGGTTTATTGTATGCCAAAGATTTATTGGAAATTTGCGGCAATGGAACAAACTTTCAAGGAGAGATTGCAGAACTTGTCCGTGAGGCTTATTTTGTGCCTGAAAGCCTGGTCGTCAATGAATTATTTTCGGATATGCAGAGAAAGCGCATCCATTTTGCAATTGTTGTTGACGAATATGGCGGTGTAGCCGGGATAGTCACCCTGGAAGATATCATTGAAGAGATTTTTGGAGAAATCCAGGATGAATATGATGAGGAAGAAAACTTGTACCTGACCGTTGGCCCTGGTGAATATATTTTTCAAGGAAGAATCGATATAGATGATTTAAACCTGATCCTGGATAGCTCTCTTCCCAGTCAAGAGGCGGACACCTTGGGAGGCTTGGTGTATTGCGAGCTGGGGCATGTTCCCCAGCAGGGGGAAGTCGTAAAATTAGACGACCTGGTGATTAAGGTAGAACAGGTTGAGGAGCACCGGATCAATAAAGTACGAATAAAAAAACTCTCAAATATTTCGGAAGCTGAGGAGAATAAACCAGATGACTCTATCTGATAATATGCGGCAGCAGTTAATCCAGGCGGCCAAGCAGGTCCGGAAAAGAGCCTACGCTCCCTATTCTAACTATCAGGTAGGGGCTGCCTTGTTAACCTCAACAGGAAAGATTTTCACTGGTGTTAACGTTGAGAATGCAGCCTATCCGGATACGATTTGTGCTGAACGATCCGCGGTTGTCAGTGCCGTAAGTGCTGGTGAACAAAAATTCGAAGCGATTGTGGTAGCCACACAAAATGGAGGTTACCCCTGTGGATCCTGCCGGCAGGTTTTAGCGGAATTTGGTTTAGATATTGAAGTGCTGCTAATAGATGGGGAAGGCAATCTGCTGCAGCAGAATACGGTTCGGGATCTGCTTCCCGGTGCATTCCAGAACAAAGACCTGAAGGATTAAGTCCTTACCAGTCCGGTCGGGGCGTAGAGATTAATAATAAATTCTCGATGATCCAGCCATCTTGTTGCTGTTTATCTTCATTGGTAAATCGAATATTAAGCCAGCTTCTGCCCTGCTCATCATAAGATGGGGAAGGGTTGAGAATCTCTATCACCGTGCCGTTCACCAGCGAAGTTAATATCTTGCTCTCCAGGCTTGGTTCACTGCGAATATAGGCTCCAGCGAATTCTTTTGAAACAGCAATTTCTGCATAAAAGGGTGTCGGTTTAGGGGTAATTGTGCTGGTTGCCGTGGGGAGGGGCGTTGATGTTGAAGTTGGCACGGTTGGGGAAGGAGTTTCTGTGGGGGGAAGGGGAGTCTCTGGGGGGGGGGCACTGGGGGGGGCGGGAGTGAAGGTATATGTAGCGGTTGGGGCCAGGGTTGGCAAAGCAATTTTTCCACCGACCACTGCTCCCGCGCTGCTCAACCCGATAACACCAACGATGCTCAGAATAGCGACCAAGCTGCCTAATGAATATCCAATAAATGTCAGAGGGCGGATTCCCAAAAGCATGAAGACAATCGTTCCAGTGATAGCTAATACAGCCAGATTAATACCAAATACCACCAAGCCATCCGGCCAGAGGTGAGGTTGTCCGCTGCCGAATCCAAAACCTGCAATAGCAAGAGGAATGTAGAGTTCATAAGCAATTGCTGCACTGGGGAGCAGAGGAGTTTTCCCCTGTTTCTTAAGAGGAACGATCGACAGGATCGTGCCTGCAATGATGAGCACTAGATGGGTCCAGGAAAACCGGGCATTATAGATTAAAAACTGGATCCCGGGAGTCTTAAGGACAAAAGTCGCATATCCTCCCAGGATTCCAACCAGGAATACAAATCCGCCAGCAATCAGGGAACCTGCCAATCGCTGGCCGAAGAATTTTAGTGATCCGGTAGCTGTTCCCAACGAGATGCCAATAAATGGGGTCATAGCCGGGGCAGTTAAGGCTCCCAAAACCAGTAAAGCCGGGGAATCTACAATTATGCTGGTGGTGATGATCGCTGCTGCCAGCAATGAAAATAAAAAGAAATCAAATGATGGAATGGTTCGATGGGCAAGAGCCTCAATCTCATCCGCAATCTCTACCAGATCTTCCGGAACCAAACCTCGATCAGCTCGCCGGCGTCGGGCCGGTGCAAGATCTTCTGGATCATCAGGGAATTGATCAGTTTTTGGGATAGACATAGGCTTTTTTGATTATTTTCTAAGACTCGCGACCAGGCGAGCTGGATGGAGTAATATGGTCAATGCTGTGAAAATGTCAGGAACCACTAGATTTGCCCCCAGAAGGGTCTCAACAGCAGTGCCCTCTGCAGATAGGACGCAGATACCGATTCTGGCCTCTGATACCATCAGGGCGTCATTTGCTCCCTGACCAACAGCCACAGTATGCGCAGATCCGATGCTTTTTATGTAAGCTGCCTTTTGGGACGCTTCATTTCCAGCCTTTACCCGGACAGCCTTGAGCCCCAGCTGCTGATCGATTTCAGCTTGTTTTCCATGGGTATCTGCAGTCAGCAAATGGATAACCAGCAATTCCTGAAGCGAGGCAAATTGTTGGGCGATTCCTGGGAGCAGTTCACCGTCAACAGCCAGCGTTCCGTTGACATCAAATACAATATGTTCCAGCTGCAGTTCTCCTTCTCCGGGAATTTCAACCTTTATCATCTGGTTTATTATACTAGAAAGAAAACGCTCTCGGAAAAAGTAGTAAAATAAACCCTAATTGGTAAATAATTAGGAGCCTCGGTTGAATAAGTACAAGTTCCTTTATTGGTTATTACTATCCATGATCTTCCTGGCAGGGTGCAGTCTGATTGGGAAAACCCAGCCAGGGGAAGATCAGCTGATTCCTGATACCCCTATCCCAACATTTACACCTGTAGACACGCCCAAGCCCCTCCTACCTATTGGTGTGCTGTTAACCCCGCAGGGAGCAGATCCGGGTTTGGTCGATGAGCTTAATTCCATTATTGGGGGTTATATCAGATCAGAGGGCCTTCGCTATCAGGTCCTTGAAAATCTGGCAGAGGGGGATTTTCAAAGTGAGCAGTACCAAATTGTAGTTGTTTTACCTCCCTTTCCTGGATTGAGTGAGCTTGCTCAAAAAACTCCTGATACAAAATTTCTGGCAGTTGGATTTAATGATTTGGAACCAGGAGATAATCTTTCCGTGCTGCGATCTGCAAGCGGAGATTATGATGTCCAGGGATTTATCGCTGGATACATCGCTGCCATGATTACCACCGATTGGCGGGTTGGGGTGTTAAGTGTTCAGGAAAATGAAAACGCCCTGGCTGCCAGGGAAGGATTCCAGGTAGGCGTGAAATATTATTGTGGATTATGCAATCCAAAATATGCCCCGACCGGGATAAACTATGTCTATCCAAAGTATATCGACCTTCCGGTGGATGCCTCTGATCTGGAGATAACCGCCAATATAGATTTTATGGTAGATCGGTTTGTAAACACATTTTATATCGTACCCGGTGTAGGATCTCAAACCATCTATCGTTCGCTGGTTGGATATCACAAATACATCATTGGATCCGGCAGCGACTATCAAGAAGAATACCGGGATTATTGGGTTGTTTCTCTGGAATATGATCTTGTAGCGGCTCTGGAAGATTTCTGGCCAGAGTTTCTAAGCACCGAGACTGGCCTTGAGAAAACATTGCCATTAATACTAACCGATGTTAATAATGAATTGCTCGGGGAGGGGAAAATACGGATGGTCGAAGGCATCCTGGAAGAAGTAAACAGCGGTTTTATCCAGACTAGATTTGATTAGAATTTGAGATTGCTTAGCCAGAGCCTAGATGATTAACCCGGGAAGTTGATTCATCTCCCGGGTTTGTATTTTTAATCTCTACAAATTTTCTTTCGCCAGGGCATCAAACCCCAGGCTTTTTAAAACCACATATAATGATCGTTCCCGCGAATCGCCGAAGACTTTTTTCACACGACGCAAAGCGGCGTTTTTCTCCCGATTATTTTTAATAAAAAAACTGAACTTGGATTTTCTCTCAAGATAATCAGCGGCCTGGGAGACATTGTTCTCTGAATTTTCCAGGGCTTCCAGGGTGTATTCTTTCAGAAATTTTAAATATAGTTGTTGATCCATCGGATCTCCCTAAATTTTCAATAAATCCTTAATTTCAGGAAGCTGCCAGGGAATGATCAGGGCTGTTGACAGTCCTAATATTACACTGACAGTGGCAAGGTTGCCAAGTGTTGATTCCGGTATTCCAAACAGGGTCTGAAGTGTAAGGCTTAATCCAACGCCTGAAATACTGGCTCCTACTCCGCGAAGCAGTGTTCCCTTGAGGTGAGGATAGAACGGCATCCTCCGGAATAGCAGAATAAATAATAAGAGGGTTTCCCCACTATAAGCCAGAGAGTTAGCCAGGCCGATACCCGGAGCGCCTAGCGCCAGTGAGAGTGGGATGGACATTGCCAAAAAACTCAGCATGGCAATCCCTGATGTTATAAGGGGGATTTTTGCGTTTTGTTGGGCATAGAATGCCCGGGCGGCAACTTCCAGCAGGGAATGTCCCATTAATCCAACCAGGTAAGCTCGGACAGTCCAAACCACCAAGGTTGTCCCGGCTGGATCAAATCCAAGAACCTGGATGAGAGGTTCCAGGTTAATCGAGAGGATAATCGCAATTGGTAAAGTTAAACCGGTGATCACTCTGATAGTTTTCTCCAGGACAGATTTGAATCCGGCAGAATCCTGATAGGATATTTGATCAGACATGGTAGGAAGAAGGGCTGTCCCGATGGCAGTTCCGATCAGAGATTCCGGCAGCTGCATAAATAGCCAACCGTATACCAGGGCAGTAACTGCCCCCGTTGGCAGTCTGGATGCCAGGTTGTCCTGGATGTAAAAAACCAGCTGAATAAAAAATACAGTAAGTACCCGGGGACCCATCAATCGTACTACTCTGATTACTCCGGGATCTTTGATATCTAATCTGGGATTCCACTGAAAGCCAAATTTAAACAGGGCTGGCAGCTGGATTATTAAAAAGAGTCCTGCTCCAAGAATTACACCATAAACCAGGCCATAGATCCCTAGATCGTAAGCCGGCAGGGTGATTGGGCCAATCTGGTACCCCTGGGCAGGTGCCAGGATCACGATACCGACTAGAGACCCCAGGTCATACATGCTGGGTGCAAGCGCCGGGATCAGGAAATGCTGGTTAGCTTGTAACCCGGCGATCGCCAGGCCTCCCAGTGAGAAAAACAGGGTGGCGATCAGGTTTAATCGCATTAAATCCACAACCAATTCTCGCTGCTCGGGGGAAAAACCAGGAGCGATGCCAATTTTCCAGGAAACAAGCTGCCTGGCACTTATCGCAATAATTATGGATACGACCGCAGTTATCAGAAATACACCATTGGAGATTTGTGAAAATAACCCCCACAGGTCTGATTTTGTCCTGGATTGCCGGTAATCAGCAAGCACCGGGATGAAGGCCATCGCCAAGGCACCTCCAGAGATTAAGGCAAAAATCAGATCTGGAATGTTATTGGCGGCATTAAAGGCATCAAGTTCTGTTGAAAGATGAAATGTCCGGGCGATTAATACATTACGGATGAATCCGAGCAGTTTTTCCAGACCAAAGAACACAGCAATGATCAAAGTGGACCGGGCAATATGCTTCATGAAGGGAGTATAGCATACTTGTGTTAGGGGGTAATTCAGATTGATTGGGTGATAGCTGGTAGGATAAATTTACCCACCGGATAGTCATACTCCCTGAATAGGCGACTTTTGATTTCTGGTGATAGGTGGTAAGATATAGCTGGATTTTGAAGGGTGTTTCTGGCGTTCTGATAGATAATTCACTGCCATTAAGGAAAAGTTTATACGATGAGAATAGCACTCACTGGATCAATTGCCTTTGACTACTTGATGACATTTCCCGGACATTTTTCGGACCATTTTCTGGAAGATAAACTTGAATCTATAAGTTTGTCTTTTCTGGTTGATAAGATGGTCAAACGGCAGGGGGGTATCGGGCCGAATATCGGCTATACCATGGCTTTGCTGGGAGGAAATCCTGTTTTATTCGGAACTGTTGGGCAAGATTTTGATGAGTTCCGAACCCGACTTGAGAAGGAAGGTGTCGATACCCGGGGTGTGAAGGTAATCCCGGATGAATTTACTGCCTCATTTTTTGCTACTACTGATTATGATAACTGCCAGATTTCCAGTTTTTATCCTGGGGCGATGAGTCACGCGGCTGAGGTAAAACTTAGCTCCTGGGAGGGCGATCCTCTTGATTTAGTGGTAATCTCGCCAACTGATCCAGCGGCAATGAATCTATATGTCACTGAAGCACAACAGCTTTCCATACCGTATATTTATGATCCCAGCCAGCAAATTGTGCGTCTTTCCGGAGAAGAATTGCGCCGGGGAGTTGAGGGGGCTTACGCGTTATTCGTGAACGAATACGAGTTCTGCTTAATTGAAAAACATACTGGTTTGACGATTGATGACGTGAACAACCTGGTCGAAATCCTGGTGATCACCAAAGGAGACCAGGGATCAACCATTATGTCCAAGGGTAACTATTTTGAAATTCCCCCGGTAACACCTCTGGCGATCATAGATCCGACTGGAATTGGCGATGCCTATCGGGGAGGATTTCTTACCGGTCTGAGCTTCCATTTCGACTTGCGGTTATGTGGTGAAATGGGCTCATTGGCAGCTGCCTATTGCCTGGAAACTGACGGCCCGCAAAGCCACTCATATACGGCTGAAGGGTTTATCAAGCGCTTCAGGGAACATTTTGATGACCAGGGCAAGTTGGATGTGATGCTTAAGTAAAATCAATCATATTAATCAGGATCCTTGCTTTGAGATCAACAAGATGTCCTGTACTGAAAAATCTATTATTGGAGAATATTATGGAAAATTTTGATATCAAGGATCAATCTTTAGCAGAAGGCGGCCGCAGGCGAATTAAGTGGGCTGAGCGGGAAATGCCAGTTTTGCGATCTATCTATGAAAGGTTTGTTAAAGAGCGGCCTTTTGAAGGCATACGCATGTCCGCCTGTCTTCATGTGACTACCGAAACAGCAAATTTGATGAAAACCCTCCAAGCCGGCGGTGCCGACGTGGTCCTGGTGGCATCAAATCCCTTATCCACTCAAGATGATGTGGCAGCCTCGCTGGTTTTACATCATGAGATCCCGGTTCATGCCATCAAGGGCGAAAATAATGTGACCTATTACAAACACATTAATGCCGCAATTGACCATAAACCGCATATCACCATGGATGATGGTGCTGATCTGGTCAGCACCCTGCATAAGGATCGGCGGGAATTGTTGGATAATGTGATTGGAGGTACTGAAGAAACCACCACCGGAGTGATCCGGCTGCGGGCAATGGCTGCAGATGGTGCTTTAGCTTTTCCGGTGATTGCTGTGAACGATGCAATGACCAAACACTTCTTTGATAACCGTTACGGGACCGGTCAATCGACCATGGATGGCATTATCCGAGCGACAAATGTGCTGATTGCGGGCAAAACTTTTGTAGTGGGAGGGTATGGCTGGTGTGCTCGCGGACTGGCAATGAGGGCCCGCGGAATGGGGGCAAATGTCATTGTGACCGAAATTGATCCCTTAAAAGCGCTGGAAGCGGTTATGGATGGATTCAGAGTAATGCCCATGCTGGAAGCAGCTCCCCTCGGGGATATCTTTTGTACTCTTACCGGGGACCTTCATGTACTTGATCAACCCCATTTTGATCTCATGAAAGATGGCGCGATCATCTCCAATTCCGGCCATTTTAACGTCGAAATTAATATCCCTGCCCTGGAAGAGATTGCCGAGGAAAAAATCCGCGTCCGCCCGATGATAGATCAATATCTGCTCCCGGATGGGCGGAGAATAAATTTATTGGCAGAAGGCCGTCTGGTAAATCTAGCTGCAGCAGAAGGCCACCCTTCCAGCGTGATGGATATGTCTTTTGCAAACCAGGCATTGAGTGCTGAATATATGGTTAAAAATATTGATAAACTTAAAAACCAGGTGTACGGCGTTCCCCAGGAAATCGATGCTGAAATTGCCCGGCTTAAATTGAATGCTATGGACATCAACATTGATAAGCTAACTGATGAGCAATTTAAGTACCTCAATTCCTGGCAGGAAGGGACCTAAAGTTTTATGATCTAGATTGTATTGATCCCCTGTGGGTCTGATCTCATCCCGGTAGACAACTGTTCTCCCGGGATGTTTCCTTTAAGCAGACCTTGCAAAACTCTGTTCCCCATCAGGCAGGTTTCAGAGGTTAAACTGAGCAAAATTTCCACTTGAGTATAGCTGAATACGGGTACAATCTAGGATAAGCAGGAGAGCAGGTTTTTCATTACCACCCCTGCATTATCAGTTTATTTTTATACTTTTCAAGCAAGGATGGTGACTATGACTGAGCTTTCCAGGCGGACTTTTCTCCGGTTATTGGCTGCCAGCCTGGGATCCTTGGGCGGAATCTATCTTAGCGGATGCCTCAACCAGGATAAACTGCTAACAAAATCCTTATTATCGGACAAAATAAC
>CAZUMG010000037.1:11120-13261 GCA_964621895.1 uncultured Anaerolineales bacterium
TAAAACCCAATATTTGTGTCTCCTATCACAGCTATGAATACGCTGCCACTACCAATCCCTGGGTTGTGGCAGGAGTGGTTAAGCTTGCCCTGGAAGCTGGTGCGAAATTGGTTAAGGTGATGGATGCTCCTTTTGGTGGGACGGCAGAACAAGCTTATAAAGTCAGCGGCATTCAAGCTGAGGTTAATAAGGCTGGAGGGAAGATGGTGGTCATGTCACAGCTTAAATATGCTGAAACGGCCATTCCTCAGGGCGTGGATTTGAAAACAACCAGGATCTATGATGAAGTTCTGAATGCTGACGTGTTGATCAATATTCCTATTGCCAAGAACCATGAATTGGCTCTTTTAACCCTGGGGATGAAAAATTTGATGGGTGTGATCGCTGATCGGCCAATGATGCATGCCTATCTGGGTCAGCGTCTGGCAGATCTGAACAGTCGAGTGCGATCAAATCTGGTGATTATCGATGCTGTCAGGATGTTAATGAAACATGGTCCGACCGGGGGCAATCTCTCGGATGTTAATCAGGCAAACACAATTGTTGCCTCTGCTGATATTGTTGCCGCTGATAGTTATGCGGCTACATTGTTCGGTTATCGCCCTGATGATTTGGACTATATTAAAAAAGGAGCCAAGCTGGGCCTGGGTGTGAAAGACCTGGATTCCCTCAAAATTGAGGAGATCAATCTTGGCTAGGAAATTAAAGGGCTCTGCAAGAAAACTCACAGCTCTCAGGTGGCTGACCTTAAGGAAAATCAGCCAGGCGTTTTTCCTGATTGCCTTCCTGGTGTTTTTTTTCTGGTCCAAGCGGGAATTTTATCTGAATCCCGCGGATATTTCTGGAATAAAGCATAAATTAATAAACCTTCCTCTCCAGCTGGACCCCCTGGTGATGATTTCCCAAATGATAGCCAGCCGGAAAATCCTGGCGGGATCTCTGCTGGCATTAATTACTATCATCCTTAGCTTGCTATTAGGCCGGGTCTGGTGCGGTTGGTTCTGTCCGGTAGGTACCCTGCTTGATTGGATTCCGCTCAGATCCTGGAAAAGAAAACAGCCGAATATACCGGAAGGTTATCGTGGGATAAAATATGTATTGCTGATGGTCATTCTCATCGCGGCAGTCTTTACGAACTTAACCCTGTTGATATTCGATCCCCTAACTATTTTATATCGGACCCTGACATCGGCAATCTGGCCTGGCCTGGATCAAATCATCTCATCTGTCGAGGTAGCTCTTTACCAAATACCTTTTTTTCAGACATTGGTTGGCGGATTTGATAGTTTAATCCGGCCAGCAATCTTACCTGCGTCTCCAGCAAGCTATCGATATGGAGTCCTGTATTTTGGATTTTTCATTTTTCTGATTGCATTAAATGCCTTTACCCCTCGCTTTTGGTGCCGGTATGTATGTCCTTTGGGTGGGTTTTTTGGCTTGTTGGGAAAAGTCAGCTTGATCCATTGTGAGGTTTCCACGGAGTGTTCCCTATGTGGAAGCTGCTTTAGCACTTGTCCTACCGGTGCGATTCAAACCAACCAGCAGGTGTTTTGTGATCCAGGGGAATGCACGATGTGTATGGCTTGCGCCGCAGAGTGTCCTGGGGGTGCGATAACCTACCCGGCGAAAAGCTCCCGATTTCTTCAACAGCCGTATGATGTCGATCGTAGAAAGGCACTCTGGTCCCTGGGAACAGCTGTGGTGGGAGCGACACTCCTTGAAAGCAATCTGCTTAAACAACCCAGCTCACAGAAGCTGATCCGACCTCCGGGTGTAGATCAGCAAAGCTTTCTAAGCACCTGCATCCGCTGCGGGGAATGCAGCACAGTCTGTCCTACCAATGCCATTCAAATGAGTGTGGTGAAAGCCGGGGTGGAAGGATTCTGGACTCCCGTCCTGGTCCCTCGAATTGGCTATTGTGATTACTCCTGCAATGCCTGTGGGCAGGTCTGTCCCGTTGAGGCTATTCCTCCCCTGTCTCTGGAGAAAAAACGGTTACAAATTATCGGGAGAGCGTTTATCGACAGAACCCGCTGCCTTCCCTGGGCTGAAGGCCAAACCTGTATAGTATGTGAAGAGATGTGTCCCGTCCCAGAGAAAGCGATCCGTTTAGAGGATGCTGTCCAGGTCTCCCCTGATGG
>CAZUMG010000038.1:0-13171 GCA_964621895.1 uncultured Anaerolineales bacterium
AATGAATTCTTAATCGAGGGATTGCAGGACTATTTCTCCCGGCAGCCTTCGTTTACCTCCCTCAATAATCATTTTCTGCAGGGGATCCCTTAATGATCCGGGGGGGTGTACTTTTTTTCGTCGACCACCCCAATAAAGGGTAGCTCCCGATAAAACTCATCCAAGTCAAGACCGTACCCGAAGACATATTTATTGGGAATTACAAAACCCACGTAGTCAACGGGAACATTTGTCTCTCGTCTTTCAGCTTTATCAAGCAGAGTACACACCTTTAATGAGGCAGGCTTCCGGGTCGCCAGCAAACCCAACACAGAGGCGAGGGTATTGCCACTGTCAACGATATCTTCGATCAACAATACATTGCGGCCCTGGATATCATCCCTCAGGTCCATGGTTAAGCGAACATGGCCTGATGCCTCTCTGGCACCTACCCCGTACGAGGAAATAGCCATAAAGTCAATAGAATGAGGAACAGTTATCACCCGCATCAAATCGGTTAAAAACAAAACTCCACCTCTTAGAATGCAGACTAAATGCAAATCCTGACCTTGATAGTCCTGACTGATTTTTGCACCTAATTCCTTAACCTTATCTTGGAGTACCTGCTCCGGGATGAGGATCTCACTGAGAAAATCCTGGTACGTTTGCATCTTTATTCCTTTTTTCCTCTTGGAACCTGATGATGAATTCTGCAGCGGGCTTCATACATTTCAGAAGCGCCTACAATGATAATTGGATCGTCATAAAAAGCTGGCTCACCATCGACCAAACGCTGCGTTCTGGTCGCTTCTTCTCCGCAAACCATGCATATTGCATGCAGTTTGTCCACAATCTCGGCTTGGGCTAAAAGCATCGGCATTTCTCCAAAGGGAACTCCCCGGAAATCCATGTCCAGCCCAGCGACGATAACACGAATTCCCTGGTCCACCAGGTCTTGAACCACCGGGATGATTTCTTTACCAAAAAATTGCGCTTCGTCAATAGCAACCACAGTAACACCATCACGAAGGAGCGTGGGTACCTCAGTTATATTTTCAACCGGATCAGCATCATACTCATTCCCGGCATGGGAGGTAACTTTCTCACTGCTGTAGCGGATATCAAAACCCGGTTTAAAAACTTGGATTTTCTGTTTGGCGATAATCGCCCTGCGAAGCCTGCGCAGCAGTTCATCAGTTTTTCCACAAAACATTGGACCGGTGATAACTTCCAATCTTCCATGATGATGTTTCATAAGGATCCTCACTTCGATGAATAGATCTGGTTGATTAAGTTAAACAAATACAGGCAGAGAGTCTCTGCCTGTATTTTATCAAAAGAACTCTTCCTTGACCTTAAACTGTGATCTCTTCAGCAGCTTCCGGTATCTCAAATCCTTGTCCGCGTAAAGCTTTTTTCAGGTCAATCAGGGATTTCTGGCCAAAGCCTTTGATATCCAGCAGAGGCTGATTACCACCTTCAAGCAGCGTCAGCAGATCTGCGATGGTGGTTAACTTTGCATCCACGAGAAGCTTGGTAACGCGGGCGCCGAGTTCCAATGCCTCAACAGATACATCTGCGGAAGCTTTTTTGGATTCCCGGATTTCCTTATCCTTCTGGATTTCTTCATGGCTCTTTAATTTCTTGTAAAAGCGGTCAACCTGTCCCTCGGTATCTACGATGCGCTGTTCTCCGGTAAAAAATGGATGGCAGGCTGAGCAGACATCAGTGCGAATGGTTTCCTTGGTTGATCCCGTTGTCCAGGTGTTTCCGCAAGCGCAGATCACCGTGGCTTCGGGGTAATATGTCGGTTGAATTTCTTCTTTCATGTGAACAATCCTTATTATTTCGCGGGTAATACATTTACGCGTTTTTTTCCACCCCGGAAGTCCTGGAAGGAGACAAACCCATCTGCAGTTGCAAACAAGGTATCATCGCTTCCGCGACCAACATTTTCTCCCGGATGAATTTTTGTTCCGCGCTGGCGAACCAGGATATTTCCGGACCGTACTTGTTCGCCGCCAAATTTTTTGACACCCAATCTCTTGGAATTGCTGTCTCGACCGTTGCGGGTTGAACCGCCGCCTTTTTTATGCGCCATCTTTGTCTCCTGATTTCTTCACAATCTTATCTACCCGCAGCAGGGTGTAGTTTTGACGATGACCTTGCCGTCTCCGGTAGCGTACCTTCGGTTTGTATTTAAAAACCCGGATTTTTGGGCCCTTGATCTGCCCGGTGACAGATGTAAGCACCTGAGCTCCTTTGACCAGCGGAGTGCCAATGGTAACTTTAGTGTCGCCATCAGCGATAAACAGAACCTCATCAAGGACAACTTTTTCTTCCAGCTCGACGGGAAGTTTGTCTACCTGGAGGGTTTCTCCCGGAATTGCTTTGTACTGCTTCCCACCACTAACTACAATAGCATATTTCATAACTTTTCCTCCAATCTTCACTTCACCGTATTCCCTGTGTTATGATTAATTTTCCACAAGAACCCGGGGAAGTTGGGGGTCTTTATCCACGCCAAAAGGCAGCAGAAGGACGGTCCTTCATGCCGTGCCATTATACCAGACAGAGTGAAGCTGTCAATAAAAGAGCGTTCCCCCCTGAAACAGATTTGAACCTCTCAAAAGGTAACCTGATAAACATTCTCTCAGGTACTGAAGCATGTCACTATCCCTTTCTGCGTTGTTCTCATATAATACTACTTCAGACAGCTGAATGAGGTCTTCGCAGGCCCTTTTGGTTTGTGATATAACAGGTACTGGAAAAACCATTTATTATTTGAACAGCCTCCAGAAAGGAGAACTTTTATATGGCAGTTACCGGATGGATTGTTGTTGATGACCTGTACTGTAAGGGCTGCAGCTTGTGTATTGAAGCCTGCCCCCAAAAAGTTCTGATGTTAAACATGGATCGCCTCACACCGAACGGATACCATCCCGCCCAGATGATTGAAAAAACCTGCACGGGGTGCGGTATCTGCGCAGTTGTCTGCCCGGATGCCGCTATCACCGTCTATCGAGAGAAACCCGAAACCAAAACCAGGAGGTAAAGCCAGTGGTAAAAGAATTATTAAAAGGAAACCACGCTTTTGCAGAAGCAGCCGTCCGAGCAGGCTTAGAAGCATTTTACGGGTACCCGATTACACCTTCTACAGAATTCCTGGAATACATGTCCAGCCGATTACCATCCCTGGGAAGAGCTTTTGTTCAGGCTGAAAGTGAAGTTGCGGCCATCAACATGGTATATGGAGCTGCCTGTACCGGAAAACGAGTGATGACAGCCTCTTCCAGCCCTGGAATCAGTTTAATGATGGAAGGAATCTCTTATATTGCGGGTACGGAAGTGCCGGCAGTGGTTGTGAATGTCATGCGCGGGGGACCCGGATTAGGTAATATCGCCCCTTCCCAGGGGGATTATTATCAAATGGTTAAGGGCGGCGGCCACGGAGATTATTTCCCGATTGTACTTGCACCCGCCAGCGT
The DNA here is from genome assembly GCA_964621895.1 of uncultured Anaerolineales bacterium. GTDB lineage: Bacteria > Chloroflexota > Anaerolineae > Anaerolineales > UBA11858 > B10-G9. Next base: position 3,468 of record CAZUMG010000038.1, read on the forward strand.
CCAGGAAGCCATCGACTATATCAGCCTAGCATTTGATTTAGCCGAGAAATATCGATCTATCGTCCATGTAATTGTTGACGGCAATATGGGCCAAATGATGGAACCAGCCGAGCTGCCCCCCATGCGAGAAATCCCCACAGAAGTGCCTGAATGGGCTGTCAGGGGGGCAAAAGGGCGTGAGCCTAATATCTTAACCTCGATTTATATTGATCCTGAGGATGAAGAAGTCACCAACCTGCGCCTGCTTAAACGCTGGAAGGAAATTGAAAAAAAAGAAGTCCTCTATAAGGAATACAAAACCGACGATGCTGAATTTCTGGTGATTGGATTCGGAACCTCCGGGCGAGTGGCATCCTCGGCTATACGCCAGGCTAGAGAGGAAGGAATCAAGGTTGGGTTACTCAGGCCGATAACGTTGGCGCCTTATCCCCAGAAACGTCTGATCGAATTAGCCCAGCAAGTGAAGAGGATTTTAGTAGTGGAAATGAACTCCGGCATGATGCTCGATGATGTGATGAAAATCGTCAAAGGCCAGGTACCCGTGGAATTTTACGGACGGATGGGTGGAGTAACTCCCCTCCCGGATGAAATCCTGGATGAAATCAGACGAGTGTCTGTCAACCAGGCACCAGGCGCGGAAGATCCCCGCGATGCCTGGATTCCCCGCCTGGAAAAAATGATAACAGGAGAAAAATAATGGTTTCAACAGCAGAGATTATCTATCAGCGTCCAGAATCTTTTACTGACGTCCACACCCATTACTGCCCGGGATGCACCCACGGAGTTGCCCACCGTTTAATCGCTGAAGTCATCGATGAAATGGGGCTGCGTGAAAAAACAATTGGGGTTGCTCCGGTGGGCTGTTCAGTCTTTGCTTACAGATACTATAAAATGGATTTTGTGGAAGCCGCTCACGGTCGTGCTCCAGCTATGGCAACTGGCATAAAACGAGTACTGCCGGAAAACACGGTTTTTACCTACCAGGGAGATGGTGACCTGGCTTCAATCGGCATGGCAGAAATTATGCACGCCGCCATCCGGGGTGAAAACATCACGGTGATCTTTATCAATAATGCCATATACGGCATGACCGGTGGACAAATGGCACCCACCACGCTAGCGGGTATGAAAACTACCTCTTCGCCTTTAGGGCGGGATGTGGAGCTGGCGGGATACCCTGTCCGGATGGCTGAAATTTTAGCCACCCTGGATGGTTCCGGGTATGTTGTCAGGCGCAGCCTGCACGATGCAGCCCATATCAGGAAAGCGAAAAAAGCTATCCGCCTGGCTTTTGAAGCCCAGGAAAGGGGCTTGGGGTTTTCCTTGGTTGAACTGCTTTCATCCTGTCCAACCAACTGGAAATTAACTCCCCAGGATGCTTTAGAATTTGTCGCCGAACAAATGGTCCCGGTATTCCCGCTGGGAGATTATAAGGTCTCCCCTGCCCTGGAATCACTGAAGGTATAAGGAGCTCACAAGTATGGAAGAAACCAGTATCATCATTTCCGGATTTGGCGGTCAGGGCACTTTATTTGCCGGCCAGGTTCTGGCCTATGCTTCAATGGATAACGGGCTTGAAGTCACCTGGATTCCGTCCTACGGCCCAGAAATGCGCGGAGGAACGGCGCATTGTACCGTAATCATCTCGTCTGAACCGATTGGATCTCCCCTGGTCAGGAATCCAGATGTGGTCCTAGCCTTGAATCTACCCTCGGTAGACAAATATGAATATCGGGTGCCGGACGGCGGTGTCCTGGTAGCAAACTCATCTCTATTTAACCGGGAAATTGAGCGGAAAGGCATTACTTCAATCTTGATACCTGCCAATGAGATCGCCGAGGAAATTGGTATGGTGCGTCTGGGGAATATGATCATGCTCGGGGCTATGGTGGCAGTCAAACCTATCCTGCCGCTGGAGGCTATCAAAAAAGCCCTCGAGGAACACATCCCCGAACGTCATCGAAAGACCCTCTCGATCAATTTTACTGCCATGGAGCGGGGCTACGATTTCGCCAAGAATTATCAGTAGTCCAATAAACGACGAGTCCCATTCAGGGATTGGAATTACATGTTATTTAAACCAAAAAGCGGTGCTGCTGGGCAGCACCGCTTTCTTTTTAGAATCAGTCAGCTGCTGGAAGCGGTTCGGCTGGAGCCGCCGGTAAAACAGTATTGCTCACTTTGTAAGCCTGACCCCACAGGTGTCCATTAATCGCAAAGGAATAAACCGAAGTAAACAGGACACCAATCACGCAGGCAATTACGCCCAGGGAGGCAACCAGGCTGGCAACGATTCCACCCAATAAAACCAGGCCATAGGTTCCCAAATTTTCCTTAACCATCTTAAAAATCTCGCCCAGTTTAAAGGCGGAACCAAGTTCCCCGGTATCCGCATATCTGCCAATGGCTGCCGGTAAGACCAGATAAGCTGCAAGGCTGTATAAAAAAGTAAAACAACTAAAACAAGCCGTGACTACCCACAGGGCAGTTGTTGCAGGATCCTGCTCAGTAGTACCAAACATGAAAGGAAGGCCTGAAGCACAGCCCTGGACCAGGATAACTGGCAGGAAATAAACCAGGGCTACCAGGAATACCAGGAATCCCTTGGTTAAATATCCCCCAAAATCGCTCCAGTCTGGCAGCACTTCCGTATCACCCTTGATGACCCGCTTGGTAACTTCCACGCCCCAGCCGAGCACCAGAAAGATCCCAATGATGGGGATTAAAGACAGCAGTCCACCTACTCCAATTTTTTTAATCCAATCTTCATCCTCAAAGACAAAACTAAACGCCTTTCCGAAATCCATGGTTGTTCTCCTTTCTGCGCAGACTGATAAAGTAAAATTATTTCAAAAAGCTTATTGAAGTTTATCATGATTCTTGGATTTTCTCTTTTTAAAAAAGCTCCTGGAGTTTAGATACCACCAGGAGCTTTTCACAATCAAAAGGGTAGTAAGATCTTGTCCGGTTGATTACCTCAGGCTTGGCGATGATTAATGGCGGACTGAGCAGCAGCCAGCCTGGCAACCGGCACCCGGAAGGGTGAGCAGCTGACATAGTTTAAACCAATCTGGTAGCACCAATCAATGGATTCCGGATCACCGCCGTGTTCACCGCAGATCCCCACTTCAAGATTAACCCGGGTACCCCGGCCTTTCTTGACGGTTAGATCCATTAATTGACCCACCCCGGGTATATCAATGGTCTGGAAGGGATTCTTGGGCAGAATTTTATCGTCAACATACTTCACCAGGAAGTTGCGCTCGGCATCATCCCGGCTGTATCCGAAGGTGAACTGGGTTAAATCGTTGGTCCCAAAGGAGAAAAATTCCGCCGTCTCGGCAATTTCATCTGCGGTTAAACCGGCCCGCGGGATTTCAATCATGGTTCCGAATTTGTAGGAAAATTCCACACCCTTCTCATCCATGACTTTTTTAGCGATCTCTTCCAGCTTGGGCTGGATATAATGCAGTTCATTAACGTGCCCGGTTAGCGGAATCATCACTTCAGGATGGGGTTCAAAACCCCGCAGCTTGACATCGGCTGCAGCTTCAAAGATTGCCCTCACCTGCATGCTGACGATTTCCGGCATAACCACGCTCAAGCGCACCCCGCGCAAACCCATCATGGGGTTGCTTTCATGCAAATTTTGAATGCTGACCAGTAAATCTTCCTTGGATTGATCAACTTTGTTCTGAAGACGGTTTTTAATGACCTCTTCGAACAGACTGTGTTCATCCGGCATAAACTCGTGCAAGGGGGGATCGATCAGGCGGATGATCACCGGCAGTCCGGTCATAGCCTCAAACAAACCATCAAAATCGCTTCGCTGATATGGAAGCAATTTATCCAGGGCAGCCTGACGGTCCTCAACTTTGTCAGCCAGGATCATTTGCTGAACAATGGGCAGACGCTCAGGCTCAAAGAACATGTGCTCTGTCCGGCACAACCCGATACCCTGGGCACCGTAGGATCTGGCCCGGCGGGCATCTTCAGGATAATCTGAGTTTGCCCAAACCATCAAGCCGCGGGTTGGCCAACCTTCTGGAGCGGTGCGAATATCCTTAATAGCAGAAATCTCATCTGCCCAGGTCAGCAGCACCATCAATTCGGTCTGTTCTTCCAGGGTGGGAGCAACCGAAGGAATCACCCCCAGGAATACTTCGCCGGTAGTTCCATCTACCGAGAGGAAATCCCCTTCCTTGACAGTTATACCTGCGGCTTCCAGGGTACGTTCTTGCATACTGATCTGAATATCAGATGCGCCTACCACGCAGGGAATTCCAAATTGCCTGGCAACTACGGCCGCATGGGAGGTGGCGCCTCCTTCACTGGTAAGAATCCCCTTGGATGCCAGCATACCATGGACGTCATCCGGTTTGGTAAAGGGGCGGACCATGATGACATCCTGGCCTTCCTTTTTGGATTTTGCTTCAGCGGTATCGGCATCAAAATAAATCCGTCCCACTGCTGCTCCTGGGGATGCATTCACGCCAGTGCCAATCATTTTCCCTTCCAGGGCGGCTTTGGATTTCTCTTCTGGGTCAAACTGGGGGTGCAGCAGGGTATCAACATGGGCGGGTTCAACCCGCATGACCGCTTCTTCTTTACTGATCAACCCTTCAGCAACCATATCAACAGCGATCTTAACCGCTGCTTTGGCTGTCCGTTTACCATCGCGGGTTTGCAGCATCCATAACTTCCCCCGTTCAATGGTAAATTCCACATCCTGCATATCCCGGTAATGACCTTCCAGCCTGATAGTGATTTCCTGGAATTGTTTGTAGACATCAGGCATGACGTCATTTAATTCATCAATATCATCCGCGTTGCGGATACCAGCGACCACGTCCTCGCCTTGGGCATTCAGCAGGTACTCACCCCAGAGTTTGTTTTCACCTGTCGATGGGTTCCTGGTAAATGCTACCCCTGTTCCGGATGCTTCTGCCATGTTTCCGAAGACCATGGTCATAACATTCACAGCTGTGCCCAGGTTGTGGGGAATGCCGGAGGCATTGCGGTAATCCACCGCGCGCTTGCCATTCCAGGAGGCGAAAACTGCCTCGGTGGCCATGCGCAGCTGCTCGGCTGGGTCCTGGGGGAAATCAAACCCCTTTTCCCTTTTAACAATTTTCTGAAATTTTGCGGTTAATATTTTCCAATCCGCAGCATCCAGATCAGTATCCAGGGCAGCGCCCTTTTTCTCCTTGTACTCTTCCAGCACATCTTCAAAGGCGTCATCACTAATGTCGAGGACAACGGAACCAAACATCTGCACCAGACGCCGGTAGGCGTCATACACGAATCTCTCGTCACCTGTTAAGGCGACCATGCCCTTGGCAGTCTCATCATTCAAACCGATATTCAGGACAGTATCCATCATGCCCGGCATGGATTTAACCGCCCCGGACCGGCAGGATACCAGCAGAGGGTTCTTGGGATCCCCAAATTTTTTCCCGGCTAACTTCTCGGTAGCTTTCATTGCTTCCAATTCCTGGTCCCACATACCGGCCGGGAATTTGTTTCCCCCATCAATATAAGCATTACACGCTTCCGTTGTTACTGTAAATCCGGGAGGTACCGGGATGCCAATTCTGGTCATCTCTGCCAAGTTGGCTCCTTTTCCTCCCAGCAGCCCGCGGACTTTAGCCCAGACACCGCCAACATGCTTTTCTGCTTCTTCCACTTCCTGAAAATTATAGACCCATTTATGGTCTGCCATCATATTCCTCCTGCTGTACTATTCAAATTCATAATTTCTAGTTTGGAGGGTTGCCTCCAAGCGTTGTATTTTACCATTTTTTTTCACTTCTTTTCATTCCGGTACAAAAAATAGCCCAAATCAGACCACCCACAAGCCGCTCCAAGGCTCAAGGGTCAGATTCACTTCAGATCCTGAGACAATTAACTCTTGCTGGGTTAATAGATCCCGGATAATTCTTCCATCCGTCCAGCCTAATTTTTCAACCGAAAGGCGGAACTGCCTGCGGGTACCGCTGGCATTCAGGACTGCAAGCAGACTAGCCTCTCCCAGCTTCCTTACAAAACCATACGCAGTCCGTTTACCATCAACCAGAACTTCCTGGTAGGAGCCTCTGCGCAGTTCTGGTCTTTTTTTCCTGATAGAGATCAGCTGCTTGATAAAGTTCCTTAAATCCTGATCCCACTGAGTTTCATCCCAGGGAAATGCCTTCCGGCAAGCGGGATCCTTACCGCCATCCAGACCAATCTCATCGCCATAATAAATAGCCGGTGCTCCCGGGAACGCCATCAGGAAGAGATAAGCCATTTTTAGTTTTGCTTTATTGCCATCAAGCTCGGTTTTTATTCGGACAGTATCATGTGACCCCAGGGGATTGTACATGGCATTGACATTTTCACGGGCGTATCGATTAATCTGGTGGTTAATTTTTTCTGAAAACTGTTCGGCGGTTATCATGTTCGTCAAGTAACCCAGGATGCCATCCCGGACAGGATAATTCATCAAACCATCAAAGCATTTATCACCAACCCATTTAGGATCCCCGTCCCAGATCTCACCAACCAGATAGGCATCTGAGTTTTCAGATTTTACAACCTGCCGGAATCTCTCCCAGAAGCTCTCGTCATCGATCTCATTGGGCACATCCAGGCGCCAGCCATCTGCTCCCAGGCGGATCCAATAGCGAGCGACATTAAAGAGATATTCCCTCACCAGAGGATTATCGGTGTTAAATTTCGGCAGACTTTTAAAACTCCACCAGGCATCATAATCAACTGCGATTCCAGGAGAATAGGCATCCGGGGGTACTTTTTTCAGATGGAACCAGTCCGTGTAGGCAGAATGAACGTCATTTTCAAGCACGTCATTAAAGGCAAAAAAACCTCTCCCGCAGTGGTTAAAGACGCCATCCAGAATAACACGAAGGCCATTTTTATGAGCGCTATCCAGGAGAGCAAGAAAATCTTTTTGATCCCCCAGTTTTAAATCCACTTTGAAATAATCACTGATGTTATAGCGGTGATTGGAGGTAGATTGAAAGATCGGATTAAAATAAATCGCGCTGATCCCCAGATCCAATAAATAATCAAATTCCTGGATGACCCCCCGCAGATCACCTCCCTGGAACCCCCAGATGGTTGGTGTTGATCCCCAATCCTGTTTGTTCTGGGGATCATTGTCAGGATCACCATTCCTGAAACGATCCGGGAAAATCTGGTAAAAAACCGCATCCTGAACCCAATAAGGAACTGTCATAAAGTTTATTCATCCTCCTGCCAAAACAAATCCAGAGGCAATTTTATCACTTACGGGGTGAATATCGGCGGTAGAATTCTTATTCAGAAATCTCCTGCTCGCTAAACCCTGCACTTTCCCCGGGTGCTGCCTGTATTTACAAGCTTCCCCTCACCGTGAGTTGCCGCTGCACAGGTTTCATCTATCTTACCATCCGGCCGACCACCTAAGCCCGGTGATATATTTGCCTGATCTGCATAATCGTGTATAATAAGCAAAGATCAGGAACACTTAGTTTCCTTCCTGAGATAAAAATAGATAAATTAACGTTCTGATCAAAGGGTCAGGACAACAGCGGGGCTTGGTATCAGCAATTTTTTTCCTTTAAAGTTAGATCCTGGGAAAAAATCGAGGTTTAGAATACCAGCAGCCCCTCAATACAAGGGTCGCCAGAAAGTATTTATAAGAGCGGCCGCGGAACTAATAAAACGATCTACCATTACATAGTGGTATTGAAGCAGTTAACCCATTGGCTTGTTGTATGGATACCAAGTGGAAAAAAGACCAACGCTAGGTAATTACAGGTTTATAAATTTTCATCGCTGACCTCCTGGCGTACCACAATGTAGTGTAAGGGATCAGATAACTGTTAGAACAGCCGTGGCCGATGCTGGCGTCATCACGGCTGTTTTATGTTAACGATAACCAAACTGGAACCTCAGAAAAAAAACCCGCGGCGGATTAATGTATACCTTGATGGTGAGTTCGCTTTTGGGATCTCTCAAGCAGTAGCACCCTGGTTGGAAGAAGGTAAACAACTAAGCCAGCAGGGGATCAACGATCTGCAAACCAGGGATGCCGTTGAGCAAGCCTATCAACGGGCGCTGCATTTTCTCAGTTATAGGAACCGATCTGAACAGGAACTCCGCCTGCATCTCCAAAAGCACCAGGAATCCGAAACGATCATTGCAGAAACCCTCGCGAAACTGCGCCAGGGATCCTTGCTGGATGATCGTCAATTTGCACAAGAATGGGTTGAGAATCGATCCAGGTTCCATCCCAGGAGCAAAAAAGCGCTCTCATCCGAGTTGTACCGGAAAGGCATTCCGGATCAGATCATCCAGGAGGTTCTTCAGGACCTAAACGAAGAGGATCTGGCATTACAGCTCGCCCGAAAAAAAATACCTAAACTTAATACCAGCGAGAAATCTTCTTTCCAGGACAAGCTTTACGGTTACCTGTCCCGGAGAGGTTTTTCGTACCAAGTTAGTAAAGATGTCATTTCCCAACTCTGGGATGAGCAGGAAAAGCAATCATAATATTTTTATTCAGCTGATCAGCACCTGATCGGAACAATGCTCAAGAAAAAGGGGCTTAACCATGAATCCATATTTAATACTTATCAGTTTTATTGCTCTCATACTGGGAGCGGCTATCGGATTCTTTATCAAGAATTACCTGATAGCCCGCGAGACGGATAAAAAACAAACCAAAGCAAATCAAATACTCAATGAGGCAGAACGAAAATCCACTGAACTGATCAAGGTAGCCCAGGACCGGGTGATCGAAATCACCCAGGCGGCCGAAAAAGATGCTCTTAGCCGGAGGACGGAAATCACCCGCTTTGAAGAACGGTTGCAGAGCAGGAGCGACCAACTTGATCGCCGGGCTGAAAAACTAGAGGACCGGGAGCATGCTATCAGTCAGCGCCAGAGTTCACTGGATAAAAAAGCCAATGAAGTAGAAGAAATGTTCTCCACTGTTGCTGCCGAATTGGAAAGGATCAGCCAAATGACCCAGGCTGAAGCTAAAGATCTTCTGCTCGAACGGGTTGAACTAGAAGCCAGAAACGACATGTCCCGGATCGTCAGAGAAATTGAGGCGGAAGCCCAGGAACAGGGTGAACGGAAAGCCCGGAAACTGATCGCGGACGCGATCCAGCGGGTTGCCTCGGATCACGTCGAAGAAGTCACTTCTTCCACTATTCCGCTGCCTTCCGACGATATGAAAGGACGGATTATCGGACGCAACGGGCGCAATATCCGGGCTTTTGAAAAAGCAGCCGGGGTGGATGTAATTGTAGATGACACGCCTGAAGCGATCACTATTTCTTGTTTTGACTCGGTCCGCAGAGAGGTAGCCAAAAATGCAATGAAAAAGCTGGTACTGGACGGTAGAATCCACCCCGCCCATATCGAGAGTATCGTTGAAAAAGAGCAGGAAGATATCGATAAAGTGATTATGGAAGCTGGTGAAGCAGCTGCCTATGAGGCTGGCGTGCCGGGTTTGCACAACGACATCCTCAAGACCCTGGGGCGTTTAAAATTCCGCACATCATACGGACAGAATCAACTGGCTCACGCAGTTGAAGCTGCCCAGCTGGCTTCAGTGCTGGCATCTGAAATGGGTGCAGACGTGGAAATTTCCAAGGCAGGCGCACTGCTGCACGATCTCGGCAAAGCCATGGACCACAACGTGGAAGGCACCC
>CAZUMG010000039.1:0-10024 GCA_964621895.1 uncultured Anaerolineales bacterium
CGGGTGATTTTTGGGTTGATAGTTACATACAACGTTGGAGGAATTTCTTCGTTTTCGTCTTGTCCGTATTCCACCAGTATAACCTGTTGTGACACATTGACTTGAGGCGCGGCCAGACCGGCCCCTGATGCTTCGCGCATGGAGATGATCATGTCATCGATTAACTCTTGCAGGTCCGAGCCAAAATCAGTTACCTTGACAGCTTTTTTCCTCAGGGAAGGATGGGGGACGATTATAATTTCTCTTGCGGGCATCCGGATATAACTCCAAAATTAATTCAAATTAATTACTCGTTAGATTCCTTATCAATGTCAGGTGATGGATTACCGGTGCTTTCTTCATGATAAGCAGCTAAAAATTCTACCATATCATCCCGGCGTCTTTGAGCTTCGTCTAATTCCTTTTGTTTAATCACGCTGTTGTAGCGCTCGAAAATTTCATTCTGGACGGTGATCGGTTGGGCAACATATTCAAAATCTAGCTGGATGTCACCCACATTGATGGCAACCGTTCCAAAATCAAATAACCTCTGGACGATGTTTTCCCGTTTGTAATCCAGGCTGAGGATGTTTTCAAGCAGAGCAGAGCGTTTGGTTTCCCGGCCAAACGGTTTTCGATCCAGATCAATGACCTGATTATCTGTGATTTGAAAACGATCATTGGCCCAATCTGCAAAGGTGTAGGCGAGAGCAGTAACACTCAGGAATATCAGGATAGCCAGAACGGGTAGGGAAGGATAGGGGATTACTCCAACCATCCTGGCAAAAAAGGAAATCAGCAGTCCGGCAAAGCCCAACCACAGCCACCAGGAATTTCGGATCAGGATAAACACGTGCTTGCGGTAGTTTATCACCCCGTTAAGTTCATAACGGGCCCGAAAAAGATTCAGGAATTCCTGAAGCGGGGTAATTGTCTCAGTGATTTGAGGGCCCCCTTCCATGACCAGGTCGGTGAATTCCGGGATATCATCCAGGGGAGTAGAATTTTCCCCTAATCCCAGGCGGCTGCGGATGGCTTGATTGATGTTTTCTTTATTTGTCTGTTGAGCTCTGGCCTTGGCGAGTTCTTGAGTTTCTGCAATTAAATCCAGCAGAACCTCAGGATGAGCTGCATTGCGCATGGGGATATTCCCCGTATATGTACGAATAATGACATCCCCGTATCCAAACAGGCGTTGAACTTGATTGGTCGAAATGTTCACCGAAAGGATGGATTGAAGTGGAACCTCCCGCCGCTGGTCGTGGAGCCAGATTACTTTCTCCACCAAGGCTGCCCTGTCGCTGGTAACCAGATAAAAGTCATTGCTCCAGTCAAGCCAGAGCCAGAAACACCACAAACCAGCAATAATCAACGTAATCGGCAAAAAAATTACTGCATTAAATTTCAATAATAACGCGCTAATCCAGGTCAGGATCAGGAAAATCGCCGGGAAACTTAATTGAGAATACAAAACATTGGTGTGTTTTCGATCAATAAAACGGATGGTTTCTTCTTTTCCAATCCAGGGAAACTCATTCTTTTGAAGAATATTTTCACTAGTTTTCATTGCGCTTAATCTGGTCTTAATTGAGGGGAACGCAGAGAGTATGGCAAAAAATCCCCGTTTGTTCACTGCCAGAATAGAGGTTTGTTCTTCTGCCAGGGCGGTTTCATCCCGGAGCGCATCCTTAAATAATCCCTTATCGCCAAAATGTCCATTGGCGTGGATGGTGGTTGTGTTTTGGTTCTCATCAACCAGGATTATTTGACCAGAGACTATCAGGAAAAAATTTCGACCGGGAAAACCTGATCGGTAAAGCACTTCTCCCTTTTCCAACGCAATTGGTTTAAACAATGGGAGAATCTGCCCAAGTTCATCATCGCTCAGGTATTTAAACAGAAAATGTTCATGAAGAAAAGAAAAAATGTCTTTGGGATCCATATGATCTCTCTGAAAGCATTTTAACACAACAAAGGTGCCAATGAGCTTGTTCTACCCTGCTAATAACCACTGAGTTGGATCTGCTCGCATCTCCCGTTTGTCTTGCTAAGGAGTGCTGTTTATCGCTATTATCAGTGATAGAATAGGGTACATTTACATTCTTACTGTGAGGAGCAAGAAGTATGCCCATCAATTTTGGAACCGATGGTTGGCGAGCTGTTATCTCTGATACTTTTACATTCGATAACCTCAGGTTAGTCACCCAGGCGATTGCTGATGCTATTCATTCCGGCCACTGGCAGAGTAAAAACTCAGGCAGCCCAAACCCGGATCCGAATCGTATTGTAATAGGTTTTGATACCAGGTTCTTGTCGGACCGTTATGCCCGTGAGGCTGCCCGGGTAATGGCCGCAAATGGATATAACGTCTTCATCGCTCAGGCAGATTCTTCGACGCCTTCAATTTCCTATGCTGTCAAGAATCTCAATGCAATCGCTGGCATCGTTATTACCGCTTCGCATAATGCCCCCCGTTATAATGGCGTAAAACTAAAAGCTGCCCTTGGCTGTTCTGCGTCACCGGAACAATCCCGACGGGTAGAGATTTACCTCAATGACAATCAGGAGAGAGGCCGGGGTCCCAATTTGATGGAATGGGACCAGGCCGTAGAAAAGGGCTTAATTGTCAGTTTTAATCCTGTACCTGATTATTACCAGCACCTGAAGACCTTGATCAATTTTAATGCCATTGCAGCTAATCCCCCCAGGGTTGTGGTCGATTCCATGCACGGATCAGGGAGAGGCATGATAAAAGGAATTCTTAGAGGAACCGGGTGTGAAGTCACGGAAATTCGCGGTGAAATGAATCCGGGATTCGGCGGAGCTCATCCAGAACCTATTGGCTCCCATCTGGGACCTTTAGCCGATGCAATCAGCACCGGGATGGGAAATCTGGGATTAGCTTTGGATGGTGATGCTGACCGGATTGGTGCCATGGATGAACGGGGCAATTTTGTTGACCCCCATAAAATAATGGCCCTGGCATTCAAGTATCTTGTAGAGGAACGGGGGTGGAAAGGGCCAGCAGTGAAGACGGTTTCTACCACCCGGATGATTGACCGCTTGGCCGCCAAGTATCAGCTGCCCGTTTATGAGACACCGGTGGGATTTAATCACATTGCAGATCGTATGAACTCAGAAAAAATTCTCATCGGGGGAGAAGAATCCGGGGGAATATCTTTTCAAGGCAATATTCCTGAAGGGGATGGAGTTCTGATGGGATTGCTTCTGATTGAAATGGTTGCTGTGTATCAAAAATCTCTCCATACCTTGGTTAATGAATTGCTCGCTGAGGTTGGCCCTGCTTATTATGAACGGAAAGATCAGCGTCTGAAATATCCAATCCAGAAGAAAAAAATGGTTCAATACCTGCTGGATAATAAACCGGATCAGATCGGGGGAGTAAAGGTTGCTGACTTGCTTACCATTGACGGGGTAAAATATTTGATGGAAGATGATTCCTGGCTGCTGATTCGACCTTCGGGAACTGAACCTGTGTTGCGGCTTTATGCTGAGGGAAGAACCGAAGATATGGTCAAGGCTCTGCTTGGGTATGGGGAGAAAGTTGCCGATAGTATTACCTGAACCAGTTTTTTGCCTGTAAATAAGCAACAACCACAGCAGGGAGAAAGCGGCTGCTGTGGTTGTTTTATTTAACAACCTGGGAAAAGACGGGGTTATTATGTGGATCCTATGTAGAAGAGGTCCGCAAGCGCCTGCTGAGAATAATGATTACCATCAATACCCCTGCTATCAGGACAAGCCCCGGAACACCAAAGTCGTCAGCAAAACCTGTGTCGGGAAGAGCTGTAGCTGTGGGTATTATGGTTCCACCTAGCCCTCCCCCAGCTTGCTGGGTCAGCAAGGCGGCCACAGTCTCAGTGGCTGCTGGATCAGGCGTTCCCAGATCAACCTCTGGAGTATTGGTTGGTGCAAGAACAGGTGTGGATGTTCTGCTGGGAGTCACGGTCGGGGTTGTTGAGGGCCGCAGGGTTGCTGTGGAGGTCGGCGTCATGGTAATCTGTTTAGCTATCGCAGTTAGCTGAGCTTCTTCTGCTACTGCTGTATTTGTAGCATTGATTTCTGCCACCTGAGTTTGCTGCCCTGTTTCGCGACCGGGGAGATAAAGCACAGCATAGGCAGCGATCGCAAGTAAGGCTATCAGGAGAATACCTCCTAAAATGCCAGCGACAATCAAGAACGTCCGATTAGAGCCTCTGCTGGTAGCAATAGTCTCTTCGCCTTTTTCTTCCTCGAATTCCAAATCATCAAAATCATTCAGCATACCCATGGTTCTCTCTCCTCAATTTACCCTGTCAATTCAATCGTAAATTGTCTATTAACTTATCCGTTCAATATTTCCAGGTTAGTGAGCGGGATAGTCATCCGCTTGTCAGATTCAAATGATACTTCAGCAACCTGGGATTCAATACCGCTTGGCAAGATTTGTTTTCCCGGAAGAATGGATTCGATTTTCCCGATTTTTGACCCTTTGGTTCCATTTATAATGATAACCTTTTTACCCGCTTTTAGCGATTCTATTTCTACCGGCAATTCAGGATCTGTTTGGGGAGCCAGGGATATAATTACCTCGGGAAATTCCCCCAATAAGGGGTCATACCCCTGAGCATTTACGGTAATATTTTTTTCCTTGTTCGCAATCAGGATTCCTTCGGCTGCCTTATTCATGGCAGACTCTCCAAATCCATCAATCACTATAATTGGATAGTCCACTTTTTTTGCCAGTGGAATTAATTCCGCGGAAATGCTTCCCAGGATCAGACCCTTGATAGGAATATTTCCCGCTGCTTCCAAAACCTCCGGATTTTTACAATAACCGGCGGTTAAGATGGTTCCCCGGAATCCAATATTTAGCTGTTCTGGTATCAATTCCTGGAGCATATCATTGCTGACTGGTTGGACTATTCCGTAAGCGATTTTCCCATTTCCCCATACGCCCTGGATTAATGCGCCGTGGGCTTCAATGATCGCTCCTCTTTCGGGAATAATATTTGTAATGTTTCCTTCCATGCCGGCCTGTAATTCATAGGTGGGAGATGATATCTCGAATAGCACTTTGCCTTCCCCGGCAATTCTCACTTGGCCAGGATGAGGAGCCCGGACTACACGCTGAAACAAGCCCACGGGACCAGCAATTACATCACCTTGAACAAGTTCATCTCCGGATTGGCGCTGCAGCAGTTCATCTGCCCGCTCCGGGGTTACATTTAGTCCCTGGGCGATATCAAGTAAAAGAAATTTAGGTGAGAGCGGCGCAACAACAATAACATCTGTCGGAGAGACTTTTTGTAAACGACGTACCAGCACATGTCCGTTCACAGGCAGGACACGTTCCCTTTTGATATTTGTCATTGCATGAATGTGCTTTACTTTTGTTAGCATTTTTACTTAGTTATTATAGTTCAGGATCTCAGCCCCATCCTTACTCAAATTTCAGGAATGTTTTTCTCCAGGTCTCGTTCCTTTTTCTATTCTTTTCCTGATCCGCTGAAAACTGGAGCGGCCTTCCCCGGGCATCAATAATAATGCCAAGGGCACCCCCAACAGCGTTTACTTTGCCGGATTTACCAGGTCCGCCCATACCGACATCAAATCGGTGGAGAGGGCGGAGGTGAAGCGAAACCTTTTCGCCCAAATCCACTGGAAGTACAGATAACGATCCGTATTTAATCTCCCTGGTAAATGACCTTCCATCTTCCCTTGCCAGATGGACCCTGAGTATAATTGTTCCAGGTCTGGCACTCCCTACTGGTGCAATAATTGTGCCTATATTCAGTAATGTATTCGATTCTATGATTTGGACAGTTACTAAAGGATTAATTTCAGCAATTGCTCCTAATCCGGGCAATAAGCAATTTTGGTCCAGGGCGAAGGTAGTTACGCCGGTTGGTTGCAAACCATCTAAAAGAACAGATAAACTCTGGGACCGGCTTGGAGCCAGAGTTAGGAGCCTGCCAGAGCCAATGATAGGTTCGATCGCAGGCAGCAGAGAACCATCGCTACCAAGCTGTTTATGTAAACTAGGGATTGTGTGTTTTGAGGCAATTCTTAAAGCTTGTTTGGCAAGGGCAAACTCAATCTCCAGGTGTTCAGGCTGCATCGGCACTGAGTTTGGATAAATTGACTTATTGTAGATATAATTTCGAATTTCCTGATCCGAAAGATCGATTGGCAGCCAGCGTTTAATATCTGCCAAAGAACTCTTCTCGAGTATTCCCGCTGCTCCGGCACCTACTCCTAAAGATGGGTATACCCGAAGGATTTCAGTTCCATTAAAGGCAGTTGCCAGGACAATTGCATCAGATCCAATATCCACACCCATCACACCTTTTCCGGGTTCGTATTTTTCGCTTAGAAAACGGATTACCCTACCAAAGGCTGATGCTGTCGAGGAGAAATTTCCGTCCGTCCAGGACAGGACTTCCCGTAATCCACCGACTTGTTTATTTCGGATTTCTTTGAAGATTTCATTGACTTCTTTCTGGGCAGGATAGCTGCTATCTACACCCAGGACGGGTTGTATGTTAGGGGCGATGTGAAGTTTACTGATTTTTTCCAACCCCTCTTTTACTTCCGTATGAAGTTCATCATTCCCTGTATATAGAATCTGGGGTCTTTGGCTTTCTTCCAGCAGGTAACTGGATAAGCCAATGCTTTCTATCATGCTGAGCAGGGAATGAGAAGCACCCTTATTTGTGCCTCCTGTGATCAGGATTAAATCCGGACGTTTATCTATCAGTAGATTAATCCGGTCTGAAGCTGATTTTTGATCATTAAGAGATATTTCCGCAATGATTTTTGAATAAGTTGTTCTTGCCAGGTTCTGAGCATTCTGAAGGGATACGTTATCCAGCAATCCCACAGTAACAACTGAAATAGGATTTCCGACGGACAGGGTTGCCACCATAACATCTGCCCCTTGATTGTCCTGTGTGCTGGGAATGATCACACCCTCTTTTTCGCTGACCAGGGTACGACCGGTAATAAATTGGAGCTCCTCCAGAGCTCTCCAAACACATTCAGTTAGATCGAACAGGGGAGCGCCTGATGTCGTAGGTGCTGTCCCAGTTCCCAAAAACCGGTACCTGCCACTGACAATATCAAATAATATAGCCCGGGTGATGGTGTTGCCAATATCTATGCTTAACACTGATTGTGCCTGTACGGTTTTTGTATCCATAATGACTAGAATGACGAAAACAATCTGAATCCAATATTAGATAAGAAATCCCATAAAAAGGACAGCCGTTCTACCAGGGCTGCCAGGGCAGATAAGTATACGCCTGCATAAAGTGCCCCGAAAGTAACTGCCAGAAAGACCTTTCCAGCCTTGCTGATGTTCTCAATGATTGGCAGTCTTTCATTGGGCTGCCCGGGAATTAGCTGAGTCCCAAAATGAAAATAAATCAAGGTAGTGATAGTACCAAGGACAATTATTATTCCATTAATTGCCTGATCCCATCGGCTGGTAGTGATGGCATATGCTGAAGGGTCAACGCTGTTAATAGTACCAAGAATCTGGGGGAATAAAGTACCAGTGATCGCTCCACCGACCGCAGCTGCCGCCCCAATACCAACTAGAATAGCCACAACCCAGTTCCCGGCTTTTCGGAGCGGGGTTACTTTAAGGAACAGAAACACGCCAGGAATAAACAAAATTACCGATAACAGGCGTTCACCTTGAGTACCATTCAAAAGGGGAATAATTAGGCGGGGTATTAAAACATTATTGATGGTTATCACGGCAACATAAGCTGCAGAAACACCAATAAATATATGAATTGCCAATCGGAAAAACGGGTTATCTCCCATAAGGTAGCTAAAGACCAGGATAGTCAGGAGAAAACCCAGTGCTAATCCGATAAATTCCATCAGGTTACTCATCGCGAAGTTCCCTTTTTGTCCCCAAGCTGCTTGGTTCGATGGCGAGTAAACAAGGACATAATGCCATTAGCCAACCCACCAATAAAGACCGTTCCGGCAGTGATAATTATGCCGATGTTAAACGGAAGCCAGAATTTGCTGGCAAGGTTTGGACGCCCCAGGAGCTGCTCATAATTCATGCTGTCGATCACCCCGGAAACATATCCAGAAACAAGTTGGGGGGAAGATCGAAAATAAGGTTGGATCAGGGGTTCAACCTGAGCACTGACGACCATGGTGAGGGGGGTATCTTCCAAAATAGTTCCCACTTGCTCGATCCAAATTTTTGCAGTATCAGGATCATCGGTTATCACCAGGATCATAGCAAAATCCTTGATGGAATTCACGTTCAACAAGGGGGGAGATCCCCAGGCGTTACTGCCATCAAATGCAAGGGGTATGATCTTTTTTGGCGCAATGACAAAACTTAATAACCCGGCTGACTCTCCCGGCAAGTAACCCAGATTGATGTACTCCTGAGTATGGTGATATTGATGTTCGCCCTGCACTGTCGTTAAAAAGTATTCTGCCAAGGCTGGCCCGGTAGGCTGGGTCGAAACAAAGGACAAATATGTTCCTCGTTCCATCAAATGGTCAACAACACCGGCCGCCGCGGTATTCAATTCTCCTGTAGAAGCTGGTTGAAAGTCAAACGCGATTAACACCGGTTGACCTACGTGGAGATCATTAATCTGCTTATAGAGAGATCCATAACCAGTATTGATTACCTGACCTTCTGGAGGGACTTGTGTTTCTATTGATCCTCCGAAAATGATCGTTCCCGCAGTTGTAACCAACAAAATGATGGCAATTAGCCAGCGCAGGACCCGCTGGGGCTGCATCGGTGCCGCCTTCTGGATTGTTTTGGCTTGCTTTTCAGCGCCGATCAACTTATTAAGCAAGGTCACGTAATCTTGCTGAGATTTGGTCACGACCAGGTCAAGAGGTTTCCTGGCAGCTTTTTCAGGATCGAGGGCGCTTTCAGCCTCTGCGGGGAGCACACTGGGAATACCTGCAAGGGGACCGTAATTTTCTATGTAATCCTCATCTTCAGATAAGCCGGAAGCATCTGTCGACTCAACCACAGGACGCATAGCTTCAACCCAGCCAGGTAACTCTCCCTGGGCAAGGTCATCAACGAAAGGAGGTACTTCGTCTTCAGTCGAAGCTGTTGTTAACCAGCCAGGCAATTCCTCACTGAATAGATCATCTAGATAATCTTCATCAATCTGAAAAGCATCAATCCCATTATCGGCAGAAGCAGGCTGGTCTTTTCCAGCCAGGAATTTTAATTCATCTGGTATTTTTTCAGTTTCGCTATCCTGTCCGGCCCAGGAGGGAAATTTTATTGGCTGTGCCGCCTCCTCCGAGGAGTCATGAGCTGATTCTGGCTCCTGGGGGGCCTGGGGTGGAGTGGAGGTAAATTCTTCGTTGGTAAGATCCTTTTTCCGGAGGAACTCATTCAGCAATTCATCGTCTTCGTCCAAATGCAACCAGTCGGGCAGGTCAGGAGAGGACTCAGGGACCTCCTCAGATAAAGGTTCTGCCTCAGCCGGTTCTTCCTGAGTTGGCTCTCCTTTTTTTTCGGTTACCGACAGCCAATCTGGAAATGATGAGTCGTCATCAACGACATTGCTGCTTTTATTGAGCCTCTTGATACGGTTCAGCCAATCTGTTTGGGCTTTTTTTTCTTTTGGAGCGGGAGCACTATCTGGCGCATTATCCTCACTTGATCCTGGCTCCTGGAGCATGTCCAACCACCCAGAATCATCAGAAAACCCCACTGAACCAAAATCAGGATCTGGCTCATCCCAGGGATCTGGGACCTGGGTGCCAGACTCACTATCAGATATAGTACTCCTTTCTGGGTCCAGATCGATTGGCAGTGAGTCGAATTCCCCCCTGGTTTCTTCAAGTAAATCTTCCTGAGGGACCAGATTATCTCCGGGGATTGACAAGTCGGGAAGTTCTTCTGGTTGTTTAAACTGGTCAGCCCAGGAGTCAATTTTCTGCTCATCCGGTGAAAATAGATCATCCAGTGGATCAATCTGTAAATACGGTTCTTCTTCCCTTTTCTCCGGGATTTCACCGGGCTGATCTG
>CAZUMG010000039.1:10124-13114 GCA_964621895.1 uncultured Anaerolineales bacterium
TCAGTGGATTCTTCTTGGGCAAACAGACTGTCCAGGCGGGAGGATTCATCAAGAGGTTCAGTAGGTTGGGAGTCAAAATCCTGCCAGCTATTATCCTGGGGAGTCTGATCGGGTAATAAGCTATCCCTTAAAGAAGAATTATCCCCCGAAGTCTCATCGTGTTGAACTAATGGGCTGCCGCAATAATCACAAAACGATTGATTATCTGGGTTTGGTCGTCCACATGTGGGGCACAGGAATTCAGTCATTATCAGCCCTCATAAGGACGGTCAGTTCCCATAAGGATTCTGATCCCTGTTGTAATAGTCCCCAATGCGATACCCAGCAAAAGACCGCGGGCTCCTCCCAAAGCCGGAACCCTTAAAATCCATTCACGGATGACATGAAGGAGTGGGAGGGTTGCAGGAGGTATTGAAAATGAACCAAGTAATACCAGCAGGATGACGAAAAAAAATGTGATTGAAAAGGGATCCATCCTTTTTCTAAGGATACTTGCTGCTGCATAGGTGAGGCTAATGGAGGTAACAGCCATCAAGCTGATTTCGATAGGGAGCTGGATATAGGTGAAAATCCAGTTTGTCATCTGAAAATTTGGCTGACCAACAAGGTACGTTTGGATCATGTCTATGATCCCAATAATCAAAGTTACCAGCAATGAGATCACCAGGATCAGGCTGTATCCGCTGTTTTCGTTGTCCGCTCCCATTTTCTTAAAATGGACAGTCAGCAAATTTATTATTCCCACCAGGAGCGCTACAGCAGCTAAAACCAGCCCGGTTCGCAATAAAATAAACCGGATATTTGTAATAGAAGGGATAAAATATCCGGCCAGGACGATTATACCGACGCTGATAGCAATTGCTGTGGAAACGGGAGATTTTAGTTTAATATTCACATTGACCCCGCCAGGATGGGTTCAATAAATGAATCGATTCCTAAAATATTTAGCACCACACTGCCCACTATGATGGCAATAATGAGCCACCTTATGACATCTTGCGCCGAGATGCTTGCCAGGTGTGGTTTTCCTGCTCCCAAGTAGGCGCCCCCAGCAAAAAGTTCCTCCCCAATCAGCGGATCAGATGCAGATGCGTACATTACTGCTTGAGCTGGAAGCTGCCCGGTCCCTGCAATTGTTGGGCTGCTTTGGCGTTCTCCAGCAGTAGTGAGCCAGATGATTTCGTTTCCAAACCACCCCGTGAAGATATTTGCAGAGACATTATTATCACGGATGGTTGTCAGAGTTCCAGCGGCGTATGAAAAGGGAGTAACGCCTACAAGTTCGCCTGAGGGATTTCTTACCCGGTCTGCCACGCTGATGGCTTTTGATGTTCCCTGGATGGTGTCTTGCGCCAGAATTGAGATGACCGCATTGCCTGTGGATGCAACCGGGGGATGGTCGCAAACTGACGATTTTTCTATCACTTGTTTTAAAATAGTTAATCCCGCCAGGGCTGAGGCCGATTCCGGTCCGGTAATTCCCCCTCTTCCAAGTGAAATATGCAGCTGTGTTCCATCTTCCACGGCAATATTGATTTCCTGCTTGATCTTGTCATAGGCAGGGATTGGGCGAACGCTTCTTTCTTTTGGATCCTGGTCAATAACAGAAAAAAAGACCATCAATCCAACAAAAAGCACAATTATCACTATTCCTGTGAAGCCTGTTGCGGACACAGCTCTTACCTCCAACTATGCTGTTGGCTCATAGGTTTTGAGCGCTTTAATAAATAATGCAGTTTCTGAAGGATCCTCCAGGAGGTTGGCAAAATCCTGGGACTGATCTTGGTTTATGAAAGGGGATAATAATGGTTGACTGAGATATACCAGCTGAGCGCCAAGAAGATTCATTGGACCCAGGGCTTCCAAAATGGTTGCTACGAAGTTTTGGAGCCGTAGATTATACAGCGATTTGATCCATTTTTCCCTGTTTTCTTGATTTTTCATAGCTCAGAATTAGTATAGCATAGTTTCATTTTTCAAGTGAGTAGCAGCTCTCTCAGGACATGACTTATGATATCTCCATACGATTATTTCTCATACTGTCCTTCTTGGGGGATTTAAAGTAATGTATGATATAGAGTGTAAGGAAACTCGTGCCGATAATGGAGGATTATATGCAGCCCGATCTAACCGAGCATATTCTGGAATTAGTGCGACTAACTTCAACAGATTTACCCCCAGATATTGAGAATATATTACGAAAATCACGGGATCAAGAAGCAGAAGGGTCGGCTGCTCAGGGCGCCATGGACACCATCCTGAAAAATGTTGAGATGGCCAGGAAAGATTCAACCCCAATTTGCCAGGATACCGGCACGCCCATATTTTATGTGACTTATCCGGAAGGATGGAGTACCAGGAAACTGGCATCCCAGATTCGGAATGCTGTGATCCAGGCAACGGCAAAATCCTATCTGAGACCAAACTCAGTGAATGCTGTCACCGGGAAAAATACGGGAGATAACAGCGGTGATGACCATTATCCCTCGATCCACTTTACAGAATCCGGTGGAGACTCTGTGGAAATAGAACTGATGCTGAAAGGGGGCGGCTGTGAAAATGTCAGCACCCAGTATAAGCTGCCGGATGCCAGCTTGGAAGCAGGCAGGGATTTGGATGGAGTCCGCAGGGTGGCGCTGGATGCAGTCACAAAAGCGCAGGGAAAAGGCTGCGCCCCGGGCGTTCTGGGTATTGCCATAGGTGGTGATCGGGGTTCATCCTACGCGGCATCCAAAGAGGTTTTATTACGCCTGGTAGATGACAGCAATCCTGATCCTTCCCTGGCTGAATTGGAGGAAAAGATTTCTTCCCAGGCAAACCAACTAGGTATTGGACCAATGGGGTTTCGTGGAAAAACTACTGTCTTGGGAACAAAAATCAAGAACCTGCACCGCCTCCCAGCCAGCTATTTTGTGTCCATTTCCTATATGTGCTGGGCTTATAGGCGGAGAGGGATGGTTTACCAGAACGGCAAAGTAACCTATCACTGA
>CAZUMG010000040.1:0-1184 GCA_964621895.1 uncultured Anaerolineales bacterium
TTGTTTTAAAATAAACACCCCACCATGCCGTGTGTGACTTAGGCTTGAACCTGCTTTCGCAGATTGGGTTTCCGCATCGGAAGCTTCGCCTTGGCTCAGGCCTATCGCGTTACTTCTTAAATATAGGAACCCTTAAAGTTAGTGTTGGCTCAAAACACATTGGCCACATCGCGCGCACAGTAGGGTGAATACACTTTACCATAGCTATCCCCGACTGAATAGGGGAAATTAATCATCATCTTTTTTCAGTCCAGCGCCAATTTAATATGGAGCTCCTCCAGCTGTCCGGGTTCTACCGTGGAAGGCGCATTTCCCATTAAATCCCGCGCAGACTGGTTTTTTGGGAAGGCAATAACCTCCCTGATATTGGGCTCGTCTGCAAGCAGCATACACAACCGATCAATCCCTGAGGCAATCCCTCCATGAGGAGGCGTTCCAAAGGAAAATGCCGTCAGCATATGTCCGAAACGTTCCCGGGCTACATCCATGTCCAATCCGATCAAGCCAAATATTTTTTCTTGAAGATCTGCTTTATGGATTCTTATCGAACCTCCCCCAATCTCGTACCCGTTAAGAACCAGATCATACTGTTGGCCGCGAACCTGGGAGGGATCCGCATCCAGCTTATCAATATCTTCGACCATGGGTGCAGTAAATAAATGATGACTGGGATCCCAGCGCTTTTCATCCTTGTTCCAGTTGACCAGAGGAAAATCGATAATCCAGCAAAAACCTAGCACATTCTGATCAACTAAATTTAAACGGTTTCGCAGTTCTTCCCGCAATCGCCCCAAACATTCGAACACCACTTCAGGTTTGTCCGCGACAATCAGTAATAAATCCCCCTGCTCTAGCTGAACCCTTTTAATCAGTTCATCCTTCGTACCTGGAGACAGGAATTTTGTGAAAGAGGAGCGCTCCTCCCCTGTGGAGGTAAGAGCTAAATAAGCAAGACCTCCGGCGCCAAGCTGTTTAACAAATTCAGTTAGCTCATCAAGCTGTTTTCTACTGTAATCACCCAGTCCCCTGGCATTGATAGCACGGACGGAACCGCCCTGCTCTACCATATCAGAAAAAACCCGGAAACCTGAACCGGCCGCCAGGTCGGACAGATCAGTCAATTCCATACCAAAACGGATATCGGGGTTGTCCTTTCCAAACCTATCCAGGGCTTCGTGATAAGT
>CAZUMG010000040.1:1284-12849 GCA_964621895.1 uncultured Anaerolineales bacterium
AGGGAAACTTCCTCTCCTACATTTTTTATTCCCAATTCTCCACATGTGTGCGTTTTATACATCAATCCTCCCACAAGCTTTTCATTAAATCAGTCCCCTTTTTTTGTGTTCTGCATTATAGCATGCCATCCAGTGACAGGGAAATTCCTATCTAAACCAGAAAAAGAACTCCAACGCCTACCATGGCAAGCAGTGTGCCGGCAACCGCTCCCCAACCCAGCTCTTCCTTAAAAACAAAATAATCTACCGGGAGTAAAAAAATGGGGGGGAGCGCCATTAAGGTACTTGCCACCCCGATACTGGTATGCTGCAGCGCAAATAAGGACAGCGATACGCCCAGAAAGGGGCCTGAAAATGCGCCTCCAACAATCTTCCAAAACGCCGCTGGATATCGAATTGCTTTTTGGAAAGTCGATTTGAATTCCTTTTGAATGAGGGTGATAATCCAAATGACAATCATTGCTGTTATCATGCGGATAAAATTACCCGAAATGGGGGAAAACTCTTCTCCCAATCCATTCTTTGCTAAAACCAATCCGAGTGCCTGACCGGTTGCACCTCCCAGACCAAATAAAATACCCCGAAGGTAATTTTCTTTTCCAGCTGACTGATTTTGATTCCTTTCAGCAATTACCCAGAAAACCCCTAAGAGGGTGACTAGAATTCCGGTTATCTGCCAGGGAGTGAGAATTTCTCCCAGGAATATCCAGGCAGTAAGGGTTGCTAAAATAGGTGCCAGGCTCATCATCAGCATTGACAGGCGGGGACCAACCCATATAAATGCTTGGAATAAAAATGCATCCCCCAGGACTAAACCTACAATGCCTGAAATCCCCAACCATTTCCAGCGTTCGAGCCCTGCGCCTATCGGCCAGGGGCTGCCTAAGAAAATCCAATGGGCAATCATTAAAAATAGGCTGGCAGCGATCAACCTCAAGCGATTGACTACAATGGATCCAACCTCCCTCCCCGCTAAAGTGAATAGCGAAGAGTTGATAGCATAAGTAATCGATGTGACGATAGCAGCAGCTTCACCTAAATACAACATTAATCCTCAATTGTCGTACATTCTAAGCAAGCTACTATTGTACCGGATACTCTCAAAACCTGAAATGCCCCAATGGTATTCTGCGATCAAATGACATTAAAAACAGGTGATCAACTAGGTGAGATGCAAAGCCTACCGCTGTCTAATCCGGATGGGTAACTTGCCCGGGATATGCCAACAAAAACAGGTTAAGATATAAACCCATCTATTCAAAGCCCCATCTCCCGAAGGGATCAGGGGGGGTAATATATCCAAACACCGGTGATAAAGCAAGAACACCGGCTCACTTTCGGTGTATACTGAGGTGAATAAGATAAGGGAGGATAAATGGAATTATTAAAAAATCGGATCTTAGCTGAAGGCCAGAACATCGGTAATGGAATTCTCAAGGTTGATGGATTTATCAATCATCAGGTTGATCCAATGTTGATGAACGAAGCCGGGAAAGAGTTTGCCCGGTTTTTTAAGGATCTCTCTCCAACTAAAATCTTGACTGCGGAAATATCCGGAATTGCCCCCGCAATAGCCGCAGGATTACACCTGAACATCCCGGTCGTATTTGCCCGCAAGCATAAACCGATTACTATGCCAGACCAGGTTTTACTGACCTTATCACCTTCCCATACCAAGGGGAGGACTGTGGAATTGATCGTATCCCCAGAATACCTTGGCCGTGGAGAACGGATCTTGATTATTGACGATTTTTTAGCTACCGGGTTGACCATTCTGGGATTGATCCGTTTAGTTGAAATAGCAGGCGCCGACATTATCGGTGTGGGAGCGCTGATTGAAAAAACCTTCGAGGAAGGGCGGAAGCGGTTAGAAGAAAAAAATATTCCAGTTTACAGCTTGGCAAGAATTAAATCCATGCAAGACGATTTGATCACTTTCTATTAATCATGACCCAGGAAATAATCCTAATTCTAGATTTCGGCTCCCAGTACACCCAATTGATCACCAAGGTTGTTCGGGGTCAATCGGTATACTGCTTACAGCTGCCCTGGAATACAGAACAGAAAAAAGTACAAAATCTGAATCCAAAAGGGATCATCTGCTCCGGCGGTCCAGCCTCCATCTACTCTCCCGGGGCACCAAAACTGCCAGATTACCTGTTAGCGCTCAACATACCTATTCTGGGAATCTGTTATGGTATGCAAGCCCTGGCAGATGCGCTGGGCGGTAAAGTAATCCCGTCATCTGCCCGGGAATATGGCCAGGCAATCTTGACTGTAAAAGAGAGAAATCAACTTGTTCCGGAAGGCCAGCATCAGGTCTGGATGTCCCATGGAGATCTGATTACTGAAGTTCCGCCGGGATTCAGCGTAATTGGATCTACTGATAATTCACCCATAGCTGTTATGGGTGATCATGACCGCCAATACTATGGAGTTCAATTTCATCCCGAGGTAAAACACTCCCCGATCGGATCAGAAATTATCAGGAATTTTTTATTCCGGATCTGCCAGGTTAATGCCAACTGGACTCCCCAATCAATCATTAATCAAAGCATAGACCAAATCCGTGAACAGGTCGGTTCATCCCGGGTGCTCTCAGCTGTCAGCGGCGGGGTTGATTCCTGTGTTGCTACTGCCCTGGTTCATCGCGCGGTTGGCTCAAAATTGGATGCTGTTTTTGTGGATACCGGGCTGCTGCGAAAAAAAGAAGGGTCTCAAATCATCCAAACCTTACAAGATTCCCTTAACCTAAAAGTTGACACGATTGAAGCATCCCGAGATTTCTTTGCTGATTTAAAAGGAATTACCGATCCAGAAGAGAAACGGGCCAGGATAGGAAATCGATTCATCCGGATTTTCGAGCAAAAAGCTCGTTCGCTTGGACACCCAAAGTTTTTGGTGCAAGGCACCATCTACCCTGATGTCGTGGAATCTGCTTCCCCGGACAGGGGGCAATCAGAAACCATTAAAACTCACCATAATGTGGGGGGACTTCCAGAGGAGATGGATTTCAGCCTGATAGAACCCCTGCGGTACCTGTTTAAGGATGAGGTTCGAAAAATCGGAGAACAGTTAGGTCTCCCAGATCATTTGATCTGGCGGCAACCTTTTCCAGGCCCGGGTTTAGCAATTCGCTGTATCGGTGAAGTAACTCCAGAACGGATAGAACGATTGCGGGAAGCCGATGCAATATTTTTAGACGAGCTAAACAAAGAAAACCTGCTTCGCTATCAAAAAAATCTGGAAATAACCGGGACATCCCAATCCTTCGCCGTTTTACTTCCGGTAAAATCAGTAGGTGTTATGGGAGACCAGCGCACTTATCAGGACGTAGTTGCGTTAAGGGCAATCACCACGGATGATTTTATGACAGCAGATTGGTCTCGATTACCTGGCGAAGTATTAGCGAAAATTTCAAACCGGATAGTCAACGAGGTGCCTGGAATAAACCGGGTTGTGTATGATATTACCAGCAAACCTCCCGGCACCATCGAATGGGAATAACGGCACCAGGTTATCTTGCGGTAAGAAGGGACCAAAAGGGATCGTCAGAATAGAGCAAGCAATTTTACCCTGGATTAAGCCTCAGCTAATTTGCAGTCAGGAGCAACCCCTTGAGAAATACATCTGAATCGATCAAAAAAGTAATCCTGGTGACCGGTCCTGCTGGAAACCTGGGATCTGCCGTCGTGAGAAAATTTCAAACTGAAAATGCCTCTCTAATCCTGCTTGACCATCACCCCGAAAGAGTACTCAAACTCTACCCAGAGCTGGCGGGCTCACCCGATCATCTCCTGATCTCCGGGGTCGATTTAAGGGATTATTCCCTGGTTGATTCCGCAGTAAGTCAAGCCCTGAAGAAATTTAATCGCATTGATTGCCTGATTCACACAGCAGGAGGGTTTCGGATGGGTGAACAGGTTCATCAAATCACCCCAGAAAATTGGGATTTTTTAATGGATATCAATGTAAAAACCCTCCTGAACATATCCAAAGCGGTCATTCCCCAGATGATTAAGCAAAATTATGGGAAGGTGATCACCATTGGTGCCAGACCTGCACTTGCAGGCAAAGCCCGAATGGGTTCTTACAGCGCTGCAAAAGGGGCAGTGCTTCGCCTAACTGAAAGTATGGCGGCTGAACTGAAATCGAAAGGCATCAATGTAAACTGTGTTTTACCGGGAACCATTGATACGCCAGAAAATCGCCAATCAATGCCGGACGCTGACCGATCTGGATGGGTTGCTCCAGAATCATTGGCAGAGGTAATTTCTTTTTTGTGCTCTCAAAGCGCAGATGATATTCACGGAGCAGCTATCCCGGTCTATGGAGCATAACCCTCTATGAATACCTTTCCAATTTCAATATTAATATTTGGGGCATCTGGAGATTTAACCCAGAGAAAACTCATCCCGGCTTTGTACAACCTTTTTCAAAAAGGCCGTTTGCCGGAGATACGCATCCTGGGAACAAGTCGGTCTGAATTCTCTGATGACGAATTCAGGGAGCATCTGCTCACTGGTCTGCATACTTTCAGCCCGAATTCATACCAGGCAGATAGCTGGGATATCTTTTCAAAAAAGATATTTTACCGGAAAGGTAATTTATCAGATCAGAAAGACTTCCAGCACCTCGCTGAAACCTTAACAAATCTTGAGGATGGTCCTGCCAACCGATTGTACTACCTGGCAATTTCCCCCGAGTTTTACCAGCAGACGATATTAAACCTGGGAACGACCGGTTTAGCTGCTCAGGAGAAGGGAGCTTCTGCTCCCTGGAAGCATATTGTCATTGAAAAACCCTTTGGAAGAGATTTAAAGACAGCCCGCGAACTTAATGAGACCGTTCACAAGGTCTTTACTGAAGAACAGGTCTATCGGATCGATCATTACCTGGGAAAAGAAACTGCCCAGAACATTCTGTTTTTCCGTTTTGCAAACACGATCTTTGAGCCGGTCTGGGATCGTCGATATATAGATAATGTTCAAATAACCGTGGCTGAAAGCGTGGATGTAGGCCACCGGGCAGGCTATTACGACCAGACAGGCATCCTGCGCGATATGTTCCAAAATCATCTATTTCAACTGCTCTCTTTAGTTGCCATGGAAGCTCCCGCATCATTTAATGCCGATGCTCTCCGCGATGAAAGAGTCAAACTGCTGCGGTCGGTCCGGCCTCTAATCCGAGCAGATTCTGTTGCAGGACAATACCTGGGATACTGCGACGTTAAAGGAGTAACCGAATATTCTCGCACACCAACCTATGCTGCCATTAAGCTCTTTATTGATAATTGGCGCTGGAAAGGGGTTCCCTTTTATTTGCGTTCCGGAAAAACCTTAAACCGGAAAGCAACCGAGATTACTATTGAATTTCAGAGGCCGCCTCACTTAATGTTTGGATTATCCGATCCTGACGCGATAACCCCAAATATCCTGTCAATGTGTATTCAACCAGATGAAGGCATCCACCTGAAATTCCAGGCAAAGGAACCTGATTCAGAACAGGCCATGAGCGCAGTAGATATGGAGTTTCACTACCAAAAATATTTTGGCAAACGAAAACTTCCGGACGCTTATGAGAGGCTGCTCAGCGAGGCGATTGCAGGCGATCCATCCCTGTTCACCCGGAGCGATGCGATTGAAACTGCCTGGGCAATTATTGACCCGTTGATTCAATCCTGGGAAGACCCGGCTACAGATGATCTGGCAGTATATGAACCGGGAACCTGGGGACCTGCTGAGGCAGCAGAGCTCCTCGCACGGGATAACCGCAGTTGGAGGATGAATTGTGGTATCCATGAGGACTGCATCGAACCAATCAGCCCAGGAATATAATCTTCTTATCAGAAATCTGAATCCTTCTTAAGAAATATACCCGGGATGACCACCTGGACTGCCGGAAATCTAATAGCGTTCTTTCATATCAATCTTGAGCCCACCTGCCCCTGTGATATAATGGGTTCATCGGGGATGAAAGGTATCGACGGAAGAGGTTGACCCCGGAATGCGAGCCGAGAGGCGCCGCTCTCGTAAAATCAGCGCAAAACCTTAAGTGCCAACCGCACTGAATATGCTGCTCTTCCCCTCGCTGCATAAGCCTGGGTAAGACAGACGATTGCCCTTAAAAGCAATCTCGTTCACATCCTCCAATCTCCTGCTGGGGGAGAATGAACGTCAGAAAGCAGGAGTGCAGCCGGATGACGCCGCTGGTCCGGCTTAAGAGGAACTTTCGGGTTCCAGCTGCTAATCAGTAGTAACTCTGGGCAGTTGTAGTTCTGCTGATAAAACCAACAACTGCCTACGCTCGTAGATGTCCGAGTGGTTAAATTTTTCGGACGCGGGTTCGATTCCCGCCATCTCCACCAGAAAAAAAAGAAGCCTAGTCTATCTCCAATGCTAAGCTTCTTTTCCTATCCCCAACCAGTCGAATGTAGTCAGGGCCAATGGGTCTCCAATCTCTCTGGAGGAACGGCAAAAGCCTCCCAGGAGAATATGATATAATTAATTTATTATGACAGAATCCAAGCATTCGATGCGTGAAACTATACCCCTTGATGCACCGGCCGAAGATCAAGCTCCATCAGGAAAGGAAAACTCCTCGGCAGGACTAAAGGTCGGCCTTTTAGTCGGTGCCTTGGTCATTCTCGGCTTGGTAGTTGCGGGGTTAATTCTGCTGCTCCAGCCAGGAACGGATACGGCTCGGATCAGGGATATCTTTATTATATTTATGGCTCTGGAATTTTTGCTTATTGGCATTGTGATGATTATTTTAATCATCCAACTTGCCAGGTTAACCTTGCTGCTTCAAAATGAGATAGCCCCCATACTGGAATCAACCAATCAAACAGCTAATACGCTGCGGGGAACAACTGCATTTTTAAGTGAGCATCTCGTTGAACCGGTATTAAAACTGAATCAATATCTGGCAGGGATGAATCGAATCATCAGTTTTTTCAAAACAGAAAAAAATTAACCTTTGTTATTTCTCAACCCAGGAGTGTGAACTATGTCTGATAATAGTAATGAATTTGGCGCCTTCATGTCCGGCTTATTGCTCGGTGGCATTGCAGGTGCAATAACAGCTTTATTATTGGCCCCCCAATCCGGAGAAGAAACCAGGAAAGTCATCATTGATAAAGGCCTTGAAATCAAAGACAAGGCGCTGGAGACCATCGAAGATACCCGGCAGCGGGCTGAAAAAGCCGCTGAAGATGCCCGGATTGCCGCCCAGGAATACAGTCAAAAAGTTCAGGAACAAGCCAAACACCTTCAGGACCAGGGTAGAGTTATCCTGGAAGAACAAAAACAGAAAATTGATAAAGTCACCAAGGGGGGTAAAAAAGCTGCCGGTAAGGGTGATGCCTAGAGTAGTTACTTAATACCAAAATAAAAGGATCTGATCTCTCTACGAGTCAGATCTTTTTTTTTCCCACAGGCTGGGTATTCGGGCCTAGACCTTGCCAATAGCCCTGGCGATATCCCCCGCCAGGACCGCAGCAGCGCCTCCCGCACTTTCTGATGCCAGCTTTCCTGCCCGGGCATGTATCCAGACTCCGCAAGCAGCAGCGTCAAAAGGTTTCAATCCTTGAGCTATAAACCCTGTAATGATTCCTCCCAGCACATCACCACTTCCGGCTCTAGCCAGGGCTGGCTCTGCTGAGATGACAATTTTTGTAAGGCCTTGGGGCCCAGCAATCACAGTGTGGGCTCCCTTTAAAACCACTATCTGGTTCCATTTCAGCGCAAAATGTTCGGCAGTACCTATCCTGTCTGTCTGGATGTCTTGAACAGATAAACCTGTTAGGGCTGACATTTCCCCGGGGTGGGGAGTTAAAACGCTGCCCCTCGGTATCAATTCAGGCCATTGAGCTGATCCCCTTAATAATCTCAATCCATCTGCATCCAACACCAGGGGTGGTAATTCCTTTAACTGCAGAAGGTTTTCCAGGAATGTACGCGTACTCTCATGGCTGCCCAACCCAGGGCCAATCAAACAGGCTGTTGGTCTGCCAAGTGCCCCCTTAATCTGGGTACTTGCTGATGATGAAATCTGCCCCTCTTGATCATCCAGTTTTATCCAGGTGGCTTCCGGTAGTGCGCCGATTAAACCTGGATAAATTGCAGCTGGTACAGCGATCGTTACCAATCCGGTCCCTATTCTGTAGGCAGATTCTCCTGCCAGGATGGATGCCCCTGGATATTTTACAGATCCAGCGATGATCAAGGCAGTTCCAAAATCACCTTTATGGGCATCCGGGGGTCGTTCTGGAAGTTTTGACTCTACCCACTCTGGGCAGATAATTTCCCTGGAAATTTTATCCAGCTGAGGCAAGCTCTTGGGAATTCCGATATCAACCATTCGGATCTCTCCAAGATACTGATAGGCGGGAAATTTTAACAAACCCTGTTTAACCGCAGCCATGATTACAGTCAAATCCGCAGGGAAAGCGGCTGGATCAATTTCTCCGGTATCACAATTGATCCCGGACGGACAGTCAACTGCTATTACAATCGGTTTTGCGCTGGCTTGTTGCAAAATTTTTTTCGTATCACCCAGTAATTTATCCAGGGGAGCCTTGATGGGAAATTTGATACCAGTCCCTAATACTCCGTCAATTAGAATTTTGGCAGATAACAACTCTTCTTCAAGTACAGTCGGGGATCTATCAGCATCAAAGCACTTTATGACCCGGCAACCGTTCTCAGACACCCGGGCAAGCAGCGGGTCAGAATCAAGCCGATCCCTGACCAACAATGCC
Organism: uncultured Anaerolineales bacterium; assembly: GCA_964621895.1. Taxonomy (GTDB): domain Bacteria; phylum Chloroflexota; class Anaerolineae; order Anaerolineales; family UBA11858; genus B10-G9. Next base: position 10,046 of record CAZUMG010000040.1, read on the forward strand.
GTAGCAGTCCAACCCCAGGAAAGCAGATAGCTGAGAGCAACCAGAGCATCCCCTCCATTATTCCCAGAACCAACCAGGGCGGTAACCTTCCGACCAGCAGGAGGGCCAAAATCCTCCTGGATCACAGCTGCCAGCCCTCTTCCTGCAGCTTCCATCATCATTTGATAGGAATAGCCGGCAGCATCAGCTGCTTTTTCAATCAAAACCATTTCCTGAACACTGACATATTTCATTGATTTTCCCCAAAAGAATGGTTGACGCATGTGATGATAATAGTGTACCAGAGATCATGACAGCATGAATTTTCTATCTGAACAAAACCTTTGAATCATTCCTGACGAATGAACACCAATACTCGAGCCAGTAAGCCACCCCATAAAAATTGGTAAATTTCGGATATACTAGAATTGATGCTAACCTGGAATATCAATGTTTAAAAGTGACTATAACAAAGCATTGGATGACTATACGATTGCCCGCCGTAGTGCAGCAATTCAAGAGCTGCTGGCCCGGCTTACCGGTAGTTTAGAGAACATTGAACTGCTATCGTATGATGAAGTTCGCCAAAAGCTGCAGGCAATCGAAAAAGGGGCCGAGCGGCTCGCTGAAATTCCCCTCGATGCAATAATTGGTTCTGTTGGTCGTTATCATGATTTCACCCGGAAGTTTTTCCCCAAAGCATCAATTGATCAAAAACGCTGGGCTCGGGTTATGGCCTCATCAAAAGGTCTATCCGGATTACCTCCAATCGAGGTGTATAAAATTGGGGAGGTATATTTTGTTAAAGATGGAAATCACCGCGTCTCTGTTGCCAAGCAAATGGGTAATACCGCCATTCAAGCCTATGTCAGGGATGTTGAGACAAAAGTAGACCTTCCCCCAGATGTGACCCCGGATGATTTGATCATCAAAGCTGAACAGGTAAAATTCCTTGAGAAAACCAAGCTGGAGGAGTTAAAACCAGGCGCAGACCTAAATGCAACTATACCAGGTGCCTATCCGACCCTGTTCGAACATATCCAGGTACATCGTTATTACATGGGCCTTGAGCAGCAGAGGGAAATCCCCTATGAGGAATCCGCTCAACACTGGTACCAAGAAGTATTTCTTCCCATTGTGAACATTATCAGAAAAAGAAATTTGCTTCGCGACTTCCCTGAGCGCACAGCCACCGATTTATATATCTGGGCAGCGGATCTCCGGGCATCTTTTGCTGATCAGGCAGGTTGGGACATTGGACCTGAAGCCGCCCTGACAGATCTATCTGAATATCACACTTCATATGGGAACAAACCTATTAAAAATTTTATATCCAGAATAATTAAGTGGGTAGTTCCTGATGCGCTGGAAGGTGGACCTCCCCCGGGTACCTGGCGGGAAAAACTGGCCAGGAAGACTGTCCTGGAACATCTATTTAATGACTTGATTGTTGCCCTTGATGACAGCCAGAATGCCTGGTATGCCCTTAATCAGGCAATCCTGATTTCCAGGATGGAAAGCAGTCGAATCCACGGAATTCACGTTCATCAAATCATCCCCGAAACCGGCCTTGAGGAACACAGGGATTTAAAAGACGACTTTATCAACCGGTGCCAGGATGCAGGCATCATACATTATGATTTTGTAGTTGTGGAAGGTGAAGTAGGAAATGTTTTATGCGAACACGCCAAGTTTGCGGACTTGATTATCCTGCCTCTTAATTATCCTCCGGGAGGAAAACCGATCAATCGCTGGAGTTCAGGATTAAGCAATATCATCCGCGCCTGCCCGGTGCCAATTTTAACTGTACCGATTAATCCCATTCAATTCAAATCTCTCCTGCTGGCATATGATGGAAGCATTAAAGCCAAAGAAGCCATGTTTATCGCAGCTTATTTTGGCACCCAGCACCATTCCTCGATTACGGTGATAACCAGTTCTTCAGGCTTGGCAAATCCACAAAAAGTCCTTGATGAAGCCATGAATTACTTAACCCAGTTTCCAGTTAAAACCGAGTTTATCATCACGCAGGATTCTGCTCCAACCGCAATCTCCAACCTAACCACAAAAACCCATATCGATCTGATTCTGCTTGGCGGATATGGAGGTGCAACATTATTAGATGTCATGCTGGGAAGTGTTGTAGATCAAGTGCTGAGGGAAGTCAAACTTCCGGTCCTGATCTGCCGTTAATCCCGGAATTGGAACTTAGCTAGAAATAGGATATTAGGGGATTTCTGTAACCCTGGAGCGGTAGGTATTCACAACCAATGTTTTTCCAACTCGCATTTCCGTAACAGCATCTGGACGGTAGTAGTGAATATGGCCGTGGAAGTGATATGCTGGCTGGAATGTGTTTACTAACCAGCGAAATGCATTAATTCCCTGGTGGGTCCAATCTTCTCCCTCAAGAACTCCCCGGGATGGAGCGTGGGTTACAAATATATCCAGGAACCGACCATATCTGAGTTTATTGAAGAACAAACCGGGAACCAGAGCAAGCACGTGTGTCCACATGGTTCTCTGAGTATACTGATAAGGTGTTCGCTGGTTATATTGGATACTCCCCTCAACACCGGCTACTAATAAACCATGTTTCCGGATAATCCGGCGATGTAGATTCTCCGCCCCAAGCGGGTACGAGCGGGGCTCCCCCAGATTGAGTTCCTGCGAGGGATCATGGTTGCCATGAACAAAGTAGAGCGGGCGGTTAAGCACAGAGATGATAAATTCCAGGTACATGTAAGATAAATCTCCGCAGGAGATAACAAAATCCACATCTCCATAGCGTTCTTTGAGGGAATCGTTATAAACTCTGGGATCAA
>CAZUMG010000041.1:0-5619 GCA_964621895.1 uncultured Anaerolineales bacterium
GGTAGACCTGTAGATCTATTGGGGAGGCGTGTATGAATCCGATTATATTTACCATACCAGGCACTAATTTCTCTTTGCACTGGTATGGTGTCATAATGGCCGTGGGCATTATCCTCGCCGGCATGATTGCTGAATGGGGTGTTAAGCAGCGGGGTGAAAACGGAGATCACATCTGGGAACTGCTGATCTGGGCAGTGCCTTTTGGCATTGTGGGCGCCAGGCTGTGGTATGTAGTCAATGATATCCTGGGAGGTGGCAGGTATTACCTGGAAAATCCCATCCGGATGATCAATATACCGGAAGGCGGTCTGCATTTTTACGGTGCAGTCTTATTTGGTGTCCTAGGCGGGTTTATTTATGTCAAAAAAAACGAGCTTGATTTCCGGATCTTCCTTGATGCTGCAGCCCCTGCTTTATTAATTGGACAGGCTCTGGTCCGTCCGGCGAACTTCATCAACCAGGAGCTTTATGGCCCCCCAACTGATTTGCCCTGGGGCATAGCCATCGATGCAGCTCACCGAATTGCTCCCTGGAAGAATATGTACCAATTTCCTTTTGAGACTACCCGGTTCCATCCTGCTTTCGCCTACGAAATGCTCTGGAATTTCCTGGCAGCGGGAATCCTGCTGTGGATCGCCCTGGAATACAAGAATAGAATTAAACCATCCTCCATTTTTGCCGGCTGGTTAATCCTGGAAGGTTTTGGGAGAGAAATTATCGAATTTTTCCGCCCCGATCAGCCCCGCCTGGCCGGGACAGATATCAGCTACTCCCGCATCGCTGCCGGCGTGATGATCTTGGTTGGGATTATCTGGCTGCTGATTCGCTATGAAATTATCAGAATCCCCTTCCTCAAGCCGGGTTCGGATAGCTATCGATTATCTGCTGGTGGGCAACAAAAAAAACAGCGCTAACGAGATAAGATAAAGGGACTGTGCCAATTAATTTTGGGACAGCCCCTTTTATTTCATTAAGAAATCACCAGCAACCCTGGAGCTTCTAATCAAAGCATTTCTCAAAGAGATCCGGCTGCTTTATTATTTAGGAAATGCCCAATCATTATAGATCAGACCCTATTTTCCAATCACTGGACACTTGATTTATTTACAGAGTGCTTTCTTTCGGGTCTGGTCCCTGGCTCTTCAAACGTAGTCCCAGAGCAATTAACATTACACCAAAGGCGATTGCGTATCCGCCGATCAGCCAGGTAACAGTCAATGCATCTACTGCAGGTGAGGTAATTAGCAGTAAAAACCCTAAAGCAATAGACACAATTCCGCTAAGTCCAAGCAAGAATTCACCCTGAACTTCTTTTCGCAAATTAATCGCGGCGGCAATTTCCAAAATTCCAGTGATGATTGCCCAGAATGCAATAACATATATGAATACAAGGGTCGCCAAACCTGGGTTTGATAAGGTAATCACCCCGGCAGCAATATCGACCAATCCCTCCAATAAAAGCACCCACCAACTTTGTTTTGCGCGTTTGGTGAACGCGGAGATAATCAAGAATACACCGTCCATCAGCAGATACACACCGAAAAATAGAACCAGGACAGTGAGGGTCACACCCGGCCAGGCAAAAGCAATCACACCATAAAGGATCGCCACAGCACCCCGAAGTACCAGGACCCACCAGTTTTTAGTCATCTGTGCTAACATAACATCCTCCTGATTTATAATTTGATTTTTATTTCCAGTAATTAGCTGACCTTATGGTCATATTTTTCCAGAAAGTTAACAGACTATTCAGCCGGTTTATTCAGGACCAGTGCCTTTTTACTGGGAAAGTGGGCAGAGCCTCTATTTGATGCTTATCAATCTTCAGAGTAACAGTTTCCTCTCCAGTTGTAGCAATTTCTGACAGCGGGATGATCACATCTTTATGTCCCCATAAATGTCCTTCCCTCATTATCATGTGGGTAATGTGATTGTTATCCGGGTTAACCACGAATTCATCAACCTTGCCAACAAATCCATCAGTAGCTTTGACACGGGTACCTCGCTGAACAGCTAATTCCCCAGGTGGGATTTGCTCTTCTTCCACAGGCACTTTGACTGACTTTGCAGGGGTAACATAAGGCCATACATAATAGGCACCCATTCCCACCATTCCACCAGCAGGTTTGTAATAAAAGGCAGGTATATCTTCATTAATGAAGCTCGTTTTGATAAACGGGTCCAACTTCTCCAGCTCTGCTTTGCGGCAGTTAAGATGAATCGTTCCTGCTTTCACTTCTGCTACAAAATTCAACGGAACAATGAATTCATTTTTGGCTGAAAAATCCCCTTCAACTACTAGGTCAGTCACCTCTTTTGTAACCGGGTTTATCAGCACATACAAAGATTTTCCACATACACCATCTTGGCATACAACTTTTGCGTTTAGAGGAATTTCCATTTTGCATCGCCTTTTTGAATTAATCGCTATTAATAATCATCTTATCATAAAAAGGATGCCCTCTAGATTTGTGCTTTTACTATCAAAATTAGATTAACCTTGATTTCGGCATTGTGTATAAGCTAAGGGACTCCCACTGGAATGGCAACAAAATAATTAATTTAACCCTAGGGGTTTGATGATCCTGGTTGGGAATATCTGGATGCTGATTCGATACGAAATTATCAAGATCCCCTTCCTCAAGCCAGGTTCGGATAGCTATCGATTATCTGCTGTTGGAGATAAGAAAAAATAACATATATTTGGGGGAAGTAAAAAGGAGCAGCCCACCGGGCTGCTCCTTTTTGGTACAGCAATTCTGATATTCACTTCTAAGGACAGACGCAGTAAGGTGCCCTCACTGCGGTTGTACTCATGGTTCCCCCGGCAGCTTCGCAAAGATCTTTGGATAAATCTGTGCTGCAGATGATGGGTGTAGGTGTTTTGATGGGCACGGGAGGAGATTTTCTAATCTCCAGCTTGGTGATATCGAGATCTTTACAGTCTAAGAGGTATTGGGCAATCCATCCGTCAAATCCGGCTTCATCTTGCCCGAAATAAAATCCGGGCCGATCCGGGCCGGAAACAGCCAGAACTTCAAATAAGTGACCCTTTAAGAATGCGGTAATGGTCGGATAATCTGAACTGCTCGGACCCGTCCGAAGAAAGGCGTTTTGTTTTAACTCGCAGAAATTGCTGGCTGGTCCCTCTGCCAGGGGCAAGAACTGATAATCCCAGCCGAAATTAATCCCGGTGATATCCTCGTCGTCCCCGAGGGGAGCTACCATTTCAGCCGGGGAGGCGTCTCTGACCGGATAAGTCCAGTTTCCAGGAATCAGGATGGAATCGTTGGGTGACGTTAAGGCATCCACCGAAACGCAGTAGGGACCGCCTCCAAATAAAACCGGGAAGCTGTAATCTCCATTTACATCCGTTAAGGTTGTTGTTAGCAGGGAAGTGATTGGGCAGGATCCCATCCCGATATTGACATAAACTCCCTCGATCCCCGGTTCCGAGGGATCATAGATGCCATCGGCTCCCAATCCACCCCCGGGCAAGCTGATACAGCCAGCAGGAGGGCTGGGCGGGGTTTCATCCGGTACAGCGCAGAGGTCATGCCAGACTTTTCCAGAAATGGATGAGTCCGGTCCTGGAGCAACCATATAGCGGAAATTGATCTCCTCCAGAACATCCCCCGCTATCAAAGTCAAATCGTGAGAAACGGGATCCGCGGTTTGCTGGATTGGAGAGCTGGCCAGGCAGTAAACTCCGGGATCGATATCCAGGATTTCATAAAATCCTAAATCTCCAGATTCCACGGTGACCAAATCAGTGCTGCCCGGGCAGGCGCCTTCCTTCAGGGTCAGCATAGAGCCGGTCACGTACCCTTCCCCGGGATCTCTAACCGAATTGTCATTATCATCAATGTAGGTCCAACCGCGGATGATCGCTTTGGTGCTGAGATTCTCATGAGCGCCCCGATCACACCAGGGACCCTGGGGACGGGGAGTACCGTTCTGGTCGTATTCAATACACAGATCAGGAACGCCGCTGTCTATCGCCGGGCTGCCTACCCCCAGAGCATGGCTGGGTGCCATACCCCCGTGGGGTGCCAGAGATTCCAGCAGGGGATCTATCCCGAGCAGATCGTGACTTCCAATTAAGGCACAGCTGCCGTCACTGACGATATTGTAGTCCAGGGAATCAGGTGCGATGCCGGCACAGTTACCGCCGGGGTTGTCAGCCAGGATTGAACTGCGGATTTTGATTTCAGAGCCGCCGCTGATTCTGAGTCCTTCAGGGCTATTTTCGGCAATGGTAACAAACCGGAAATCAAAGTTGCCGGTGGAATAAATCCCGGCTCCTCCAAAACCTGCCGGAGCGATATTATTGCTGATTGTTACGTTCTTCAGCAGCAGACCGGTAGTAGCTGGAGGGCCGACATTTATAATCCCGGCTCCCCCTCCTCCGGTTGTTGTATTCGCAGTTAGACCGCTTTCATAAAAATGGACCATCCCTGCTTCGTTGAACAAACCCCCGCCAGCATCCGCTGTATTGAGAGTTAACCAGGCATTGGTGAAAATTGCAGAACCTTCCCAGTTGTAAATCCCTCCGCCGTTCCCGACAGCCTGATTATTTTCAACCAGCAGATTTGAACCATCAGTTGAACCATGATTCCAGATCCCGCCTCCGTTCCATCCGGCCTGGTTTTGGGACAAGCTGCTGTTATTTATTTCCAGGGTTGAATTGATACCATTCCAGAGTGCTCCCCCATGGAACTCAGCTTGATTTCCTGTGAAGGAACTATCCTCAATGGTCAGAACTGCATTGTCATAGTTGTAAATTGCACCGCCAAAACCGGCAGTATTGGCCAGAAAATGCCCTCCCTGAATGCTCAGGTCTCCTGTATTGAAGATACAGCCCCCCATGGCATCTCCCATTCCTCCGGGCGGGATGGCCACGTTATTATAATTGCAGGTGAAGTTGGATAGGGTCAGGGTGCCCTCATTAACCAATCCGCCCCCGTAGATTGCGGAGCCATCTGTCAGCCAGATGCCATCGAAGGTAGCGGTTACGCCTGAGTGGACATAGATCGACCGTTCGATGTTGCCGTTGATGGAGGGGGCACCGGTGCCGATAATGACCAGGTCATCAGTAACATCCAGGTCGCCTGTCTGGCCCAGATTTTCATCAGCTCCAGCTCGGGTCAGGGTATAGCCACCGGCCGGAAGATTGATGGTATGAGATCCCGGGCAGGCATTAGCATTAAGCACAGCTTCCCGCAAAGAGCAGTCTCCCGGGCTGCAGACACCATCATTGGTATCTGTAGTCTTGGTGACAGCATATACCGGGACGCAGGAAGGTGTGGGAGTGCAGGATGTGACCAGGATTAAAGTGATACCAAATAATAACGGGATTAACCATTTTGTCCGGGGATTCATCATTAAGTCTCCTTTAGCTTTAGAGATTCACTATAATCCAGGTTGTACTGAGAAACTTTTCTTTATTTTTTGCGTATACTATAGATGGGATAGATAAACACCTGCAATTGATTTTACCAAACAACTTCTAACGGATTTTTAAGTTTTATCTAACTGCAGGGTTACATAATCTGCCCAAAATAATGCTGGATTTCCAGCTTATTAATTATTAAACGAAAAATGTTATCATTTTGTTAC
>CAZUMG010000041.1:5719-12601 GCA_964621895.1 uncultured Anaerolineales bacterium
TTCCCTGAGGTGGTCTTTCCCTTGAATTGGATGTCCGGAAGGGGATTTACATGGGATTTTGGATTCGCAAAAGGGATCCCCCTGAATCTGGTTTTTGAGACCGGAGCAGTGGATGCTCACCTGGATCTTTCCGAATTGATGGTCAAAGACCTGGTATTAAAAACCGGTGCGAGTTCTACGGACTTAAAAATGCCTGCTGGAGCGGGAATGACCCATCTGAAAATCGAAGCTGGAGCGGCATCGGTGATCATCCGCATCCCGGAGGGAGTCGCTGCTAGAGTGGAATCATCCTCTGGATTAGCAGCAATTTCTGTGGATCAAGCCAGATTTCCCAGGCAGAATGGTAATTACCAATCTGCGGAGTATGAAACTGCAATAAACAAGGTGGATATCAGGATTGAAGCAGGATTGGGATCCGTTGAGATTCGCTAAATCAGGGATGCAAGATAGCATTTGAGGGAAGCGAGCAGCAGTACCTAGAGGGAAATATGTTTACAAATAAAAACCGCTATATTAACCTGGAAGATGCATCTAAACCAGTCAGAGATGTCAGCGAGCTAAAAATCATGACTGACTCCCGTGTGGTCAAGCTATCAGGAAAGGGTTGGGGGTGGGTTTGGAACCGTCCCAGCGGCTTGATCATCCAACGGGGGAATCAACGGCAGCGAGTTCCAATTTTTGATTTTACCCGAATCCTTCAAATTCTATTTTATGGATTAAGTGCACTGATGGTTATCGCCGGTTTAATTAAGGGGCTGAATAAAGGAAAAGGAGAAGCATATGGATGATAAACTGTCCAAGATAGCCGAAGTCTCTCGGGAGAATGAGGCAAAATCCCTGGATGTGCTAAATAGATTGGTTGAAACAGCCCGGCCAGAAGCGGTCTTCAGCAAGCCCATCCAGGTAGGGGATACCCAGGTGATCACTGCCTCAGAAATCCAGGTCGGACTTGGCTTCGGATTTGGTTTAGGCCGCGGACCCCATTATTTCAGCAACCTTCCAGAGGAAGCAGAGCAGACAGAAGAAGAAACCGGATATGGAACTGGTGGTGGTGGGGGTGGGGGTGCGAGCGGCCGACCCGTTGCGGTAATTATCGTCCGGGAAGATGGGGTTCAGGTTGAGCCGATCCTGGATAACACTAAAATTGCTTTGGCATTTTTTACCATGCTCGGCAGTATATTTTTCCTGGGCGCCCAGATGAAAAAATCCCGGGTAAAATAAATTTAGGTATCAAATAATATTAACAATTTAGGAGATCGCAGATGGCAGAAATGTTGGAAGAGCCCAAATGCGCCACCTGCCCGCTGAGGCAGAAGGCTGAGGAAAGGCCAAAATCACTTTTAGCCAGATTTTGGCGTTGGCATACCAGCTGGTGTCCTGGCTGGAAAGGCTACCAGGAATACTTGCAGGAACATGGAGAGTAAAGCGGGACTCTCATCAGGGAAGACCAGAGTTAATCTGGTCTTTTCTTTTTATCCGGACCAAATATTGCACTATCTCCCTTGAAATCTGGTATTAATATCCTGATTTTGGTTTTTTTTTGATTCATACATTTAGTTAACGTCATCTTGTTATAATAATTTTGTTGATAATCCAAATCAACCTGAACTGACGTGATTATTTCCGGGATATCAAGGTGGCTGTATAGGGAAAATAATTACTCAGAAAACTAATCAAGAACCATTGAATCAAGGATGGTGGTTAAATGATGCGATTTGACCGTTTTACAGAACGAGCCCAGGAAGCAGCTCAACGGGCTGCAGAGATTATCCAGCGCTACGGTCACAACCAGATTGATACAGAACATATCCTGCTGGCATTAATTGAACAGCCAGAAGGCGCGATTTCTCAAATTCTCCAAACCCTGAATATTCAGGGGGTAGATTTAAGTGATCGCCTGGACTATATCCTCAAGAATACCCAAAAAGCAAGCATCTTTGGAAGTCGCGGGGCGGGTCAGGTTTTTATCACACCCCGGGTAAAACGGATTGTAGATGTTGCCAACCAGGAAGCCAACCGACTCAAGGATGAATTTATCTCAACCGAGCACCTTTTCCTAGCGATTCTGGATGAAAAGAATACTCCGGCAGCCCGCCTGTTGGAAACAGAAGGTTTAACCAAGGACCGAGTATACCGGGCGATTGATCAGATCCGGGGAGGGCAGCGGGTGACTGATCCCAAAGCAGAGAGCCGGTATAAAGCCTTGGAAAAATTTTCCCGTGATATGACCCAGTTAGCCCGGGAAGGGAAATTGGACCCCGTCATCGGCCGGGATTCGGAAATTTTACGGGTTATCCAGATACTATCCCGAAGAACCAAGAATAACCCGGTAATGATCGGAGAAGCAGGAGTAGGTAAAACCGCCATTGTGGAGGGTTTAGCACAGAAGATTGCCAGCAATGACGTTCCTGAAATTCTGTCCGGAAAACGTGTGGTAGCCCTGGATATTGGAGCAATGATTGCCGGATCGAGATTTCGGGGTGAATTTGAAGAGCGCCTCAAGGCAGCCATTGACGATGTCAAGTTAGCCCAGGGAGAAGTGATCCTTTTTATTGATGAACTTCATACTGTAGTTGGCGCCGGGGCTGCCCAGGGTGCTATGGATGCATCCAATATGCTGAAACCTGCCCTGGCCCGGGGTGAGCTCCAGTGCGTAGGAGCAACCACCCTCGATGAATACCATAAGTACATTGAGAAGGACAGTGCCCTTGAAAGGCGTTTCGCCCCGGTTTATATTGAAGAACCTTCCGTGGAAGAGACTATTCAGATGCTGGAAGGGTTAAGAGACCGCTACGAAGCTCACCATAAAGTCCGCTTTTCCGATGAAGCGCTCCGGGCAGCTGCCATGCTGGCGGATCGTTATGTAACTGACCGGCATTTACCGGACAAAGCGATTGATCTGATGGATGAGGCCGCTGCCAAGCTGCGAGTCGCCCTTTACTCTCTCCCCCAGGAACTGAAAGATCAGCAGGCAGAAATTGAACATCTTAAAAATGAAGAGGAAGTTGCCGGTCAGGAGCGGGATTACGAAAGAGCAGCTACGATGCAAACCCAGCGTGTTCGCCTGGAAGAGGAGTTTTTCCTCCAACGGGAGGCCTGGGAAGCTGAACATGAACTCGACGAAGTTGTCGACGAAGGTGATGTGGCCGAAGTAGTTTCCCAATGGACCGGAATACCCATGACCCAGATGCTTGAAGCGGAAGCGGAAAAATTATTGCATATGGAAGAACGCATCCATGAACGCATTATTGGTCAGGATGAAGCTATTACGGTGATATCTGATGCCATCCGGCGAGCCAGATCGGGTCTGAAAGATCCCAAACGTCCGATTGGCTCATTTATTTTTATTGGTCCGTCCGGCGTGGGAAAAACAGAGTTAGCCAAAGCTTTAGCAGAATTTCTGTTTGATGATGAGGATGCCCTTCTACGCCTGGATATGAGTGAATATCGGGAGCAGCATACAGCGTCGCGTTTGTTTGGAGCGCCTCCGGGATATGTTGGATATGAAGAAGGCGGGCAATTAACGGAAGCTGTCCGCCGAAGACCTTACCGGGTGATTCTTTTTGATGAGATTGAAAAAGCCCATCCGGAAGTTTGGAACGCCTTGCTCCAGATACTGGATAACGGGCGTTTGACAGATGGACAGGGGCGCCAGGTAGACTTCCGCAACAGCGTTTTAATCATGACCAGCAACCTAGGCACAGAATATGTCAGCCGCTCAGGCAGCCTGGGATTCCTCGACAGCGCTGCAAGTGATAAAGATATCGAGGCAAGGGATAAGATCAATAAAGCTCTCAAGGATGCCTTCCGGCCGGAATTTTTAAACCGGATTGATGAGATTATAACTTTCTCTTCCCTGACAGAAAAACAGATGGTCAAGATTGTTGACCTGCAGCTGAAGGATGTCGAGCAGCGCCTGGCAGATAATGGTCTCAAAGTCTCCCTGACTAAAAATGCCCGGGAGTGGCTGGCAAAAAATGGCTATACCAAAGATTTTGGAGCCAGACCCTTAACCAGAGCGCTCCAGAAATATATTGAAAGTCCTCTCTCGAAAAAATTACTAGAAGGGGAATTTAAAACCGGTGATGTTGTTGTAGTGGATCTTGACCTGGAAAATGAGGATACTCTGATCTTCACCAAGAAGTAAACGTGAACTGCAGGTGTGAACCACAGAGCCCCGGTCTCTTTATTGGACCGGGGCTCTGTTTTCTTATCACGGGAAATAGGGTTCAGGTGTTTGTTATACCGCTAAAAGATTCTCACTGGTAAGAACAGCTATTCGTAGAATTTTTTAACCCAGCAGGAATTAAGCGCGTAAGCGTCCAACGGCCGCCCATCGCTATCCCAGCTGCTCCTGCTCAGGGATCAGGCGAGGTCGAAGCGGTCAAGGTTCATTACCTTTTTCCACACTGCTACAAAGTCAAGCAGGAATTTCTCCTGGGCGTCCTCACTTCCATAGACTTCTGCCAATGCCCTGAGTTGGGAGTTAGAACCAAAGATGAGGTCAACCCGGGTGCCGGTCCACTTGAGTTTGCCCGTTGTACGATCATGACCCTCGAAAACGTCCTCGTCTTTTGAGGTTGCCTTCCAGGTTGTGCGCATATCGAGTAGATTCACGAAGAAGTCATTGGTTAATGTTTCTGGCCGCTTAGTGAAGACGCCGTGCTGAGAACCTCCATAGTTGGCATTCAAGGCGCGTATACCGCCAACAAGAACCGTCATCTCAGGAGCGGTCAGGGTCAGCTGTTGGGCACGATCAACCAGCAGTTCCTCCGCTGATACGCTGAATTTGTTTTTAAGGTAGTTACGGAATCCGTCTGCATTCGGTTCGAGTACGGCGAATGACTCCAGATCGGTTTGCTCCTGGGACGCATCCGTGCGTCCCGGCGTGAAGGGAACAGTCACATTGTGTCCAGCATTCTTGACAGCTTGCTCGACACCCGCGCATCCCCCCAGGATAATCAAATCTGCCAGCGAAACCATCTTCCCATCTGATTGAACGCCATTGAACTCCTTTTGGATTTTCTCAAGGATCTGAAGGACCTTCTTCAGCTGGGCCGGCTGGTTAACTTCCCAATCCTTCTGCGGGGCAAGACGGATACGCGCGCCGTTCGCTCCACCACGCATATCGGAGCCACGGAATGTGGATGCTGACGCCCAAGCCGTAGAGACCAGTTGGGAGACAGATAGACCCGAATCCAGGATTTTTTCCTTGAGGGCTGCGATGTCCTGCGCGTCAATCAGTTTATGATCTACTGTGGGCACTGGGTCCTGCCAGATCAGTTCCTCTGCCGGGACTTCCGGACCGAGATAGCGTGAGCGGGGACCCATGTCACGATGGGTCAACTTGAACCAAGCCCGGGCGAAGGCATCCGCGAATGCCTCAGGGTTTTGCTGGTAGCGCCGCGCGATTGGCTCGTAAATTGGGTCGAAGCGAAGGGAAAGGTCCGCTGTGGTCATCATTGGCTGGTGCTTCTTGGACGGGTCATGTGCGTCAACGACCATATCCTCTTCGTCCACGTCCTTGGCCAGCCACTGATGCGCGCCAGCCGGGCTCTTGACCAGCTCCCATTCGTATTTGAATAGCACTTTGAGATAACCCATATCCCATTTGGTCGGGTTCGGCTTCCAGGCGCCCTCGATGCCGCTGCCGATAGCATCGCCGCCTTTGCCGCTGCCGAAGCTGCTCTTCCAACCGAGTCCTTGTTCCTCGATCCCGGCAGCCTCAGGTTCCGGACCAACCAGGGCCGGATCACCCGCACCATGACATTTACCAAATGTATGCCCGCCGGCGATCAGGGCAACGGTCTCTTCATCGTTCATCGCCATGCGTGCGAAGGTCTCTCGAACGTCACGACCAGAAGCGACTGGATCCGGGTCTCCGTTCGGCCCTTCCGGGTTCACGTAAATCAGGCCCATTTGCACAGCGGCGAGGGGATTCTCTAGATCCCGGTCGCCGGAGTAGCGCTTATCACCCAACCATTCACTCTCAGCTCCCCAGTAAATATCCTCTTCCGGTTCCCAGACGTCTACACGCCCGCCGCCGAAGCCGAAGGTCTTGAACCCCATTGACTCCAGAGCACAGTTACCGGCGAGGATCATCAGGTCAGCCCAGGAAATTTTCCTGCCGTATTTTAGCTTGATTGGTAAGAGCAGACGGCGGGCCTTGTCGAGGTTCACGTTATCCGGCCAGCTGTTGAGGGGCGCAAACCGTTGAGAGCCGGATCCCGCGCCTCCGCGGCCGTCACCTGTGCGGTATGTGCCTGCGCTGTGCCAGGCCATCCGGATGAACAGCCCTCCGTAGTGACCGTAATCGGCTGGCCACCAATCCTGCGAGTCGGTCATCAGCGCATAGAGGTCCTTCTTCACAGCCTTCAGGTCAAGTTTCTTAAATTCCTCAGCGTAGTTGAAATCCCCACCCATTGGATTGCTCATGGGCGAGTTCTGATGAAGAATCTTGAGGTTCAACTGGTTCGGCCACCAGTCCTGGTTCGAAGTGCCACCGCCAGCGATGGGTTTGCTTGTCCTACCCGTTACCGGACACTTGCTTTCATTATTCATCTCTGCTCTCCTTTCCATTAAAGTATAAAATTGTTCAGCTACCTATAATTAGCTTTCATTTACTTGATAAAAGGGATCTGTATTTATCATTCAGGGGTGATGAGGTTTAATCGTATCATAATCCAAATTTGATCCTTTAGTTAAATCAATAACCCTGTTTGTTAAGGTTATATTTCCAGACCTGCTACATTTTTATTAAATCGATCTCCTAATCATTTAATCCCTTTCCATTGAGAATGTTCTGGATATATTTTTCAACCCTTAAAGTCCGAGTTTTGGATTGTTTGGGTGCCGAAAAATAAAAAATGTATGCTCTTTGCC
>CAZUMG010000042.1:0-1632 GCA_964621895.1 uncultured Anaerolineales bacterium
AAAGCCCCAACCACAAATCCTATCCCGATTAACAGCAGGGTTATTCCAATATGGACTAATCCAGGTTTTCGTTTTTCTCCCGGGTGTAAATTCCAAATATCTTTTATTTGAGAACCGGTTTGTAGGTCTTCTTTCATCGCGGATTTCCTTTTGAGATATTCTTATTATATCTCAATCGGTTAAATCTATGATAATAGTCCCAAAATTTCCACTCTTGCTTGTATACTTCATCTCGAACCCTGCTATAATCCAACCATTCAGATCGAGGATACCATCTGCAAATGTTGTTTTTCACTCCCATCTCAGATTTGATTCGCAAGCGCTACTCATGCCGGACCTATCAATCCCGGGCACTTTCCCAGCAGGTTATCTCTTCCCTGGATGGTTTTATTGAAAATTGCCCCGATCCTCCCTTCGGCAGTCAAATCCGGTATAAAATTGTTGCCGCCCTGCAGGAAGACAGCAAGGTATTAAAGGGTTTAGGTACCTACGGTTTTATAAAAAATCCTACCGGTTTTATCATCGGGGCAATTCAAGAAAAACCCGGGGCATTGGTAGATTTTGGTTATCAAATGGAAATCATTATCCTCCGGGCGACTGAACTAAACATCGGGAGCTGTTGGTTGGGTGGAACCTTCACAAAAAGCCGATTTGCCCAGTACATGAAACTGGCAAACGAAGAGTATATCCCTTCAGTGATTGCGATTGGATATCCAGCCGATCATCAAGCTTCAATCGATCGGATCACCCGTGTATATGCCAAGGCAGATAGAAGATACCCTTGGAGGGATCTATTCTTTGAGGAATCTTTTTCCTCCCCATTGCTCCCCGAAAGAGCCGATCCCTATCAAGAACCGCTTGAGCTGCTCCGGTTAGCTCCCTCTGCATCCAATAAACAGCCCTGGAGAATATTAAAACAGGGGAGCAATTGGCATTTTTACCTTCAGCGAACAAAAAAATATCCCCCTCCATTCTATGATTTTTTACTGCACCTGGCAGATCTTCAGCTGATTGATCTGGGAATAGCCATGGCGCATTTTGAATTGTCTGCTCAGGAACTGAATCTCACGGGAAAATGGAGTCACCAGGATCCAGGGATTCCCCTTCCGGATTCGCAAACGCAGCATATTTCTTCCTGGTTGGGATAACGTTCGAACCGGCTTAAAAATGAAGAATGCCAGATCATGATAAGGAAACAACAACTATGACAATAGAAACCAAACCGACTTTTGATATTCTGCTGCTTATTGCCCGTCCGGCTGCTGGGAAAAGTGAAATTATTGCTCATCTTAAAGACACCCCGATCGAGCGTCGGACCAAGAAATTTCATATAGGTGATTTTGATGAGTTGGATGATTTTCCTATGCTTTGGACCTGGTTTGAAGAAGATAGTATTTTATCCAGATTAGGTCACCCGCGCCTTTACACGGATGAGAATGGAAATTTTAAATTTACCTATCTCTGGGATGTATTAATTGAGCGAATCAATCTGGAATATAACAAAAAGCTAAGGGATGATCCCCTGCTCCATCAGCAAAAAACGGTCATCATTGAATTTGCCCGGGGTACATCTCATGGCGGTTTCGCCAGGGCTTTTGAACATCTTAGCAGGGAAATCGCAGAACATCTCGC
>CAZUMG010000042.1:1732-12043 GCA_964621895.1 uncultured Anaerolineales bacterium
ATTATCAAATAGACTTGAAAAAAACCTGGGAATATTATTTAACAAGTACATCAGCCAGAGGAAATTACCCCACGGCGATTAATTATGATGCGTAATAAATAAAAGAGTTGAGGGAGTTTACCCATGGCTATATATATTGGCTGCGATCTAGGCGGTACCAATCTTAAAGCAGGGATAGTAGATCTTAACACCGGCACTGTCTTACTATCTCGAACTCTTCCCACCATGGCGCAGGAAGGCTGCGAAGCGGTGATGGAGCATATGATTGACCTGATCCGTTCATTGATAAACGATGGAGAATTACCCCCATCTGAAATCCAGGGGGTAGGAGTCAGCGCTCCCGGAACACTCGATCTTGAGAGAGGAAAAATTGTTTTTCTGACTAATTTTCCGGGACAGTGGAGGGATTATCCATTAAGGCAAACACTTCATAATGCCCTCAACTTACCAGTTTCCATTCTCAATGATGCCAGAGCGATAACTTATGGGGAATATTCATTTGGAGCCGGCAAGGGAGTTGATCGGATGGCTTGTTATGCTATTGGAACCGGCCTTGGTGGAGGATTAGTCCTGAATGGAGAGCTTGTTTTAGGGTTCCAGGGTACTGCCGGTGAATTAGGCCATCAGACAGTTGAAATGAATGGATTGCGATGCGGTTGTGGAAATTACGGCTGTCTGGAGGTATATACCTCCGGGCCGGCAATTGCATCCCGGGCAGAAAAAGCTGTCCGCCAAGGTTTAACCACAAAAATTGCAACCTTAGTCAACTATGATTTGAATAAAATCACCCCTAAAATAGTCGCCCAAGCAGCTGAAGATGGTGATGAAATCGCTCTGGAAATCTGGGAATCAGTTGGCGCTTATCTCGGTACAGGCATTGCAAATATTTGCGTTGCGTTTGGGCCACAGCGAGTTGTACTGGCAGGAGGAGTGGCTGCCGCTGGAAACTTATTGATCAATCCCATCAAAAAAACTCTCCAAAAGAGAGTGTTTGTCATGCCGGTCGATCAGGTTGAAATTGTTCTGGGATCACTCGGCAATGATGCTGGAATTCTAGGAGTGGCCAGCTGGGCTGGTTCGATACAATCTCAATCAATCAGAACCTGAATACCACCTGGAATCCCACTTGGCCTACTCTCCCTTCTTGAGGTTTTCACAACTAGTAATTTATTCCAAGAAACTGGGATAACCCAAAGACAGTCCCTTACAAATTAACAGGTAACTTTCCATTTGCATGAATGCAACTTGATATTATTGATAACTGTCAACCTCCCTCTTCATCCTCGATTTAGAACTATCTACCTAAGTACATCTTTGTTTAAAAAAATCTTGATAATCACCCGAAAAATATATCACCACAGTGCAACCCTATTGCTCATCATTTAAGGTCTATATTTGGCCTGAAAGGAGGTGATATTCATCATGAATTCCTTGAAACCGAATGGAATCGGGGAACATTCTGGTATAACTAAGCAGTGATAGGACTGTTCCAGGAATAACCTTAAATTGGTTTTCAGGATAACCGGGTTTCAGGAAAGAATTCTTGGGATAGATCCACTTACTGAGGTTGGGAGGATTCAATGTTCGTGAAAGATCGCATGAATCCGGATCCGGTATGCGGATCTCCGGAGATGGCCGTTACCGAAGCACAAGAATTGATGCTGTCAAAA
The DNA here is from genome assembly GCA_964621895.1 of uncultured Anaerolineales bacterium. Taxonomy (GTDB): domain Bacteria; phylum Chloroflexota; class Anaerolineae; order Anaerolineales; family UBA11858; genus B10-G9. The sequence continues at coordinate 3,403 of CAZUMG010000042.1, forward strand.
GGCATTCGCCACCTGCCAATTGTTGATGATGGAAACGCATTGGTAGGCTTGGTCACCCGAAGCTCCCTGCGGTCAGCACTGCCCGCCGATGTTTCCAGCTTCAGCCGTTTTGAAGTGAGCTATACTCTTTCCCGGATCAAAGTTCACTCCATCATGGTTAAAGAGGTAATCACCATCGAACCGGATATTCCCATTGAAGATGCGGCATTTTTGATGGCAGAAAAAAGAATTGGGACTTTACCAGTAGTCAAAGATGGTTGTTTAGTAGGAATTATTTCAGGGGAAGATTTATTTACTGCCATGGCTTCCTTACTAGGAACCCGAAATCCAGGGATCAGGGTCACCGTTCAGCAGCCAGATAAAAGCGGTGTGATTGCCGCTTTAACCACCGCCATCGCTAAGGAGGGAGGCTATTTATCTGTCTGCGTAGGATATCACCCCAAAGACGACCTAAATCAATGGATCTCGGTTTGTAAGGTAGAAAATATGGAAGAAGACCGCCTGGCAGAAGTTATCTGCAGCCTAGAAAACACAACTATATTGGATATTCGTCAGTTTCAGGAGCACTAATGATAAGTGAGCACTTGGGACCCGCTGGTTCTGTTTTAGTGGTTGGCGGGGGTATTGGTGGTATGCGAGCAGCAATTGATCTCGCCGAAGCAGGAATTAAGGTTTATCTAACGGAAAGAGATCCTGGTTTAGGCGGGCGAGTAGCGCAGCTGGGGTATATGTTCCCTACCCATGACTGTGTGCTCTGCCGGGGAACATCCGATCACGGTTACGGTTGTACCAGACCGGCGATCTCCCCTGCTTTCATGGATCACAACCGCCATCCCAACATCGAGATATTAACCAGAACTCAAATCAAGAGCGCAGAAGGTCAAGCGGGGGATTTCAGAATTACCCTGCTGCGAGAGCCAAGGTATATTAATCCAGCCCTGTGTACGAACTGCGGGCTATGCGCAATAGCCTGCCCGGAGCGCCTTCCCAGCGAATTTCAGGAATCCCTGGTTACCCGAAATGCCGTCCACAAAAGTGCCCCCCGTTCCCTTCCAGATACATACTACATCGATAAAGGGGAATACTGTGAGGGCTGCAACCGCTGCGTGGATGTCTGCCCCACCAACGCTATCAATCTTGACGAGCAACCCTGGGAAGAAACCATCCAGGTTGGCGCAATCATCCTCGCTATGGGTTATACCCTGACCGATCCCTATGAGCTGGCTGAATACGGATACGGGCGTTACCTCAACGTTGTTCACAGCATGCAGTACGAAAGGTATGTCAGCAGATCCGGGCCAACGGAAGGTTTACTGCTGCGGCCGTCGGATAACACGGCTCCCAAGCGAATTGCCTGGCTGCAGTGTATCGGATCCAGAGATCAAAAACATCCCTATTGTTCCTCGATCTGCTGCATGTATGCAACCAAGGAGGCGGTCCTGGCCAAAGAAAGGCTCGATGATGTCCACTGTCAAATCTTTATAATGGATGAGCGCGCCTTTAATAAAGAATATAATGCTTATTTTTACCGCTCAACATCTCAATACGGTGTGCAATATACCCGCTGCAGGATTTCTGATATTCAGGAAGATCCCAAAACAAAAGATTTAATAGTACAGTATCCTGATCCCGAAAATGGCGGCCAAATCACGGAAGCACGTTTTGATATGATCGTCCTGTCAGTTGGCGTCCGCCCCCCCCGAGGTGCGGAGGTTGTTTCAAAACAGCTGGGGTTTGATTTAAATAAATATGGATTCTGTCAGACAGATAAATTTAATCCCCTCTCAACCAGCCAGCCTGGCATTTATGTTTGCGGGGCATTTTCCTCTCCCAAAGAAATCGCCGAAACCATCATCGACTCAGCGGGAGCCGCTGGTGATGTAATGCGTTTATTCCAAAATAAACTGGGGGCTTCACCATCCAGCCGGGAATATCCTTTCCTCAGCGCAGAAAAGTACCCGCCTGAAAAGGATCTCCTGGGTGAACCTCCCAGGATCGGCGTTTTCAGCTGCCGCTGTTACCCCGCAATGGACGGAGTCATTGATCTTGATCAGATTCTTGAAAAGGCAGCTGGTTTTCCCAATGTTGTACATTGTCAGGATATTGGCTACGGTTGTTTTCCGGAAGGTCTGGCTGAAATTAAACAGGCGATCGAGGATCACCAGCTGAATCGTGTGGTGGTTGCCGCCTGCAGTCATCGGACTCATGAGTCATTATTTCAGAAAACCGTCCGTGAGGTCGGCTTAAACTCCTACATGATGGAGATGGTCAATTTGCGGGGCTTCGCTGCCTGGGTCCACGCCCATCAACCAGAAAAAGCAACCCGGAAAGGTTTGGAAATGATCAGGATGGGTGTTGGCAGGGCTACTCAATTAGAGCCGATTTATAAATCTTCTATTCCGCCCCATCGCCGCGCCTTGGTGCTAGGGGGTGGTATATCGGGTATGACAGCCGCCCTATCCATCGCAGACTCAGGTTTTGATGTTGTCCTGGTCGAACGGGATGAAGTTCTGGGAGGCAATCTCCAGAAAGTCCATTACCTGGTTGAGGGTGAAAACCCCAATAAATTACTTCGCGATCTGGTCAACCGGCTGATTTCCCATGAGCATATCACCGTGATGACAAAAACTGTCCTCAAGGAACACAGCGGACATGTTGGTGCTTACCACGCTGTGCTTAGTCACCGGGATGGTTCCGAGAGTGAGATATCTCATGGAGTTACCATTGTGGCAACCGGCGGGCAGGAAACCAGGGTTAACCATTACTTACTGGGGCAGCATCCCTCAGTCGTGACCCAACTGGAATTGGAGAACAAACTGGCCTACCACCTTGGTGAAATCACTGACCTGAAACAAGTTGTGATGATCCAGTGTGTAAAACCTGCTGAGGAAACCTACCAGTACTGCTCCAGAATTTGCTGCATCAGCACGATTAAAAATGCCATCCGCCTTAAAACCATCAATCCAAATTGCCAGGTAACTGTCCTTTATAAAGACATTATCACCTACGGATTCAGGGAGCAGTATTATACCGAAGCCAGGGAGCGCGGGGTTATTTTTGCCAGATATGATGACAAACATCCTCCCCGGGTTGACCATGATAATGGCCAAATCATTGTAAAAATGAAGGAACAGATGCTGGATCGGGAATTAGTCCTCTTGCCAGATTTGCTGGTACTCAGCACATCTATCCAGCCATCTTCAGGAACCAAGGAGCTGGCCAAATTACTCAATGTTCCGATTTCTAATGAGGGTTTCTTCCTGGAAGCCCACTTAAAAATGCGTCCGATGGATTTCATGGAGGAAGGCATCTTTGTTTGCGGCATAGCCCATTATCCAAAGTTCATCGAAGAGAGCATCAGCCAGGCCCAGGCAACTGCTGGACGGGCCACAATTATTCTAAGTAAAAAGCCTTTTCACTTTGGGGGGACCATTGCAGTAGTCGATCCAGCCAAATGTGTGGGATGCTTGACCTGCATGCGCACCTGTCCTTTTGAAATACCCCGGGTTGTCGATCAGTTTACCGGTGTGGGCAATCTTGGCGGAGCAGCCTTCATTGAACCCACTCTGTGCCATGGCTGTGGAACCTGCACAGCTGAATGTCCCGCCAATGCCATCCAGCTGTTAAATTACACAGATAACCAAATTATGGTGCCTGATTTTCCAGTTCTTGGCAGCTGGGTGGAATTATGAGCGAAAATACCTTTGAACCAGAAATTACGGCCTTCATGTGCATTTACTGCGGCTATATGGCAGCGGACACAGCCAGTGCCCTGCGTATTGAATATCCTGCCAATGTAAAGCTGGTGAAACTGCCCTGCACAGGCAAAACAGATACACGCTACCTGCTCAAAGCATTTGAAGATGGTGCCGATGGTGTTTATGTCGTCGCCTGCCCCAAAGGAAATTGCCATCATGTCCGGGGCAATGAACGCGGCCAGCTGAGGGTTGAACATACCAAAAAATTACTGGATGAGATTGGGCTGGGAGGAGAACGCTTGAATATGTATTTTATGTCTGGGGGTCAGGGAAAATCCTTCGCAGAAGCAGCCGAGGAAATGACTGAACGGATTCGCAGGTTAGGACCAAACCCACTCAATAAAAAAACTTGATCTTTTTTTCCGTTTTTTATCTATCAACGCCAGCCTTCAAAATAAGTCCCTGGCGTTTTTTTATTATTATTTCCAGGACCTATTCACGCGGAAACAGGAGATGTTTTTTTGTACGGGGGTGAGTAAATATTTCCACTTCGGTTTGATAGGCTTTTTTGATATTTTCTGGCGTGAGAACCTGTTCTGGTGTACCCAGGGATAAAAGGCTTCCATCCACCAATAAGGCCACCCGGTCCACGATTCCCGATATTTGGTTCAAATCGTGCATTGCCATCAGAACCGAATAATTTTCTTGTTTCACCAGGGTTTTTAATAATTGCAACAAGTCCACCTGATACTTCAAATCCAAATGGTTGGTTGGCTCATCAAGCAGTAAAACGGGTGTATCCTGGGCTAGCGCCCTGGCTAAAAGGACCCGCTGCTGCTCTCCTCCGCTGATTTCAGCCAAGGTGCGTTTTGCCAGATAATCTACCGAGGTCTGTTTCATTGCCCAATCCACTTTGTCCAGGTCAGTTTTCCCTGGTTTCCCCAGAAATCCAAGGTAAGCGGTCCGTCCTAACAGCACCGCTTGCTCAACCGAGAAAGCGCCTCCCAATTGACGGGCCTGGGGTACAACCGCCATCATCCGGGCCCGTTTAGCAGGAGAAAAATCGTTGATGTCCTGATCATTAATGTGGACAGAACCGGAAGTAGCTCTCAGCACACCGCTTAAAACCTTGATCAGGGTAGATTTCCCGGCACCGTTTGGCCCGATTATGCCAAGGATCTCTCCGGGATAAACATCGAGAGAGAGATTCCTAATCACCGGAACTTTCCCATAAGAAGCGGATAGGGACTGGATCCTGAGTATAGGAGTATAAGAGTCTTTTTTTACCAAAATACTTCCTTCTTTGCTTTGCGTAAGATCCACAAAAAAAACGGAGCACCAATTAAAGCCGTGACTATCCCTACTGGCAGTGACCGGGGAGCCATAAGAACTCGGGCCAGCAGGTCCGCAATCAGGAGAGTAACCCCTCCGCCTAAAATAGACAGGGGAACCAAGCGCTTATAATTACCCCCCCATATAATCCGGACCACATGGGGAACCACCAAACCGATAAATCCAATCACCCCCGAGAAGGAGACAGCTGCGGCGGTAGTCAAAGATGCTGAGATGATGATGAATAATTTGATCCGTTCCACTGGCAATCCCAACTGCTGGGCTTGCTCTTCACCAAATTGAAGCACATTCAGGGAATGCCCGCTGAGCACGACCAGAGTCAAACCCACAGAAAAATATGGCAAGGCAATCACCAATGGTTCCCAACCCGCCACAGTGGATCCCCCCAACAAAAAACTCATCGCCTGGAGCACCATTTGATCTGAAATCAGCATCAGGAAGGATGTCAACGCAGCTGTAAAAGATCCAATGGCTACTCCCGCCAGAATCAAGGTGGTTAGAGGGACCATCCGTCCTACTTTAGCCAGTCGATATACAGAGATTATTGTTACCAAACCTCCCAGAAACGCGCCCAGGGGGACAAAATATCTCCCAGCCTGGGAGATAGACATTACTATAATCGCCCCCAAACCTGCCCCCGATGCCACTCCTATCAGATAAGGATCTGCCAGGGGGTTCCTGAATAAACCCTGGAAAGCCGCTCCGCTTCCCGCCAAAGCCGCTCCGGTTAAGGCTATTAGAATGCTATGCGGAAGGCGGAGGTCCCAAAGGATGGTTTCAAAATATTCCGGCCACTTCCCGGTAATTTCAAACCAGGGAAGTTTCCCTACCAAAATTTGTAAGGCGTTACCCGGGGGAATGGTGACCGCCCCCAGGGCAACGCTCAACAACAAGGCAACAGCCAGCAGCAGGCTAACTGTAAGGAAAGGGTGCTTTAGCATAATTTTATTTATTTAAGATATCCGGGTGAAGAATAGCAGCCACCTGTTCATACCCTTCCACCAAACGCGGTCCGGGCACACTCAGCACAAAAGGGTCAAATGGGTAAATATCATTTTCCACGACTGCCTTGATCTCATTCCAGCCAGACCTCCCGGCTACGCTTTCCGGCGTGATTCCATAAAGGGCATCTGCCAGCAGTATATAATCAGGATTCTGGGCTAGCAGTTCTTCTGAGCTGATCTGAACCCACTCGCCAATCAGGCTGTCCCCCAGGTTCTGGCCTTTCGCTCGATTAATGATATACGAAATAAAAGTGTCCTCGCCCGGAGTCCAAGGATTGGAGGGATCAGACGCGTCCAATTCATAAAAAACCAAGGGAATCCCCTCGACACCCAACAGCTGATCATCCAAGTCGGCAATTCTACTTTGCAGCGATTCGATTACCATTTCCGCTTGATCTTCCGTTCCAGTGAGCACGGATACCGCTCTGATGTTTTCAAACAAACCCTCAAAATCCGCAGGGTTTTTCTGCCAATATACTACCAAGCCCAATGCTCTTAGTTCGTCAACTGCCTCAGCCGAATAAATCTCCCCGGCCAGGATTAAATCCGGTTCCATCGCCAGGATATCCTCTACCGGAATCCCGTCCCACATACCCCCCAGATCAACGGCAGTGAGAGCTTCCTGCGGGAATTGGGAATTTGAGTCTCTGCCGATTAATCGATCTCCGGCACCCACGCTGAAAAGGATTTCTGTTAAAGATGGGGAAATTGAAATTATCGCCCGGGCAGGTTCCTCCAGCGTAATCTCAACACCGAGATCATCGGTTACTACAATCGGATCAGAAACGGGTTCAACATTTACGGTAATCGTCGGAGCAGCACTGGTTGGGATAGGCAGGGTGGGATCTGGTATTTTTGCCGGGGCACAACCAGAGATGAGCAATACCAGGAAAATACTAACTTGAAAGAAATAGACGCCTTTTTTCATTTGAACCTCATATGATTGACTATATTAAAATAAAAATCCCTGGCTCTAACAGGGAAGGCAGATGAGTTACGAGGAATCGTAAACCATGTTCACACCTCCTTACCGCGAGAGTTAGTTGAACAATCAGCAAAGGTGGTCGACCTGGCTTATCATCCCAATCCTGGGAATGAATTACAGTTGCGGGTCAGCGTCTGATTCTCACAGACTTCGCCTTTCAGCCCACCCTGGGGGTTATCGGGCTCCTTTACTGTATGCAATTGTTAAGCTGCTATTTATCTACAATATCATGTATTCTAATAAGAACACTTCCACTTGTCAATTGAAAACAACAGGATGATTATCCTAAGATTCACCTGACCAATGCTGAAGGAGATGTTACACTACCCAAGATAACATAATAGCTGAGTGGGATTGAGCAAGCGGATCATGGATAATTTTCAAGTCATCGTAGTCGGGGGTGGACCAGCCGGTTTAATGGCTGCCGGCCAGGCTTCCCTGGCCGGATGTAAGACTCTGTTAATTGAGAAAATGGCTGTCCCCGGCAGAAAACTAATGCTGACCGGCAAGCACCGCTGTAATCTAACCAATACCGCTGCCGTTAAGGATGCCCTGCTCCACTTCAACCGGGATGGCCGTTTCCTGACCCAATTGTTTTACCGTTTTTCCTGCCAGGAATTACGGTCCTTTTTTGCGGCCCTGGGGATTCCCACCAAGGTAGAAAGGGGCGGTCGAGTTTTTCCAGCCAGTGACAAAGCCCAGGACGTTGTTGACGCCTTGCTGAATTGGGCCAAGAATTCCGGCGTAAAGATAGCAACAGAAACTGCAGTCACTCAGCTGATTATCAAGGACGGCCGGATGCAAGGCATAATGACCTCACGGGGTGATTACCTGGCTCCGGTAATTATCCTGGCAACTGGCGGAAAAGCCTATCCGGGAACGGGATCAACCGGTGACGGGTATGCCCTTGCCCGCCTTGCTGGCCATACGATCATCCCGCTCCGACCTTCCCTGGTGCCATTGACTGCAGCAGGTGATGTTGCCAAACAACTTCAAGGGTTAAGTTTAAAAAATGTTATCGCCAGCATCTGGATAAACCAGAAGAAAACGGATCAACTTTTTGGAGAATTACTATTTACCCATTTTGGGCTCTCGGGACCGGTGATCCTTACCTTGAGCAGGCAAATTGTAATCGCACTCGAAGTCGGGAATCAGGTAGAAATTGGGATAGATCTTAAACCAGCCCTGGATCAATCTGCCCTGGATGCCCGATTACTGCGGGATATCCAGGACCAAGGCAGAAAACAATTTAGTTCACTTCTTGAGGGTTTGCTTCCTAAAAAAATGATCCCGGTATGCTTAGCACAGACCGGGATTCCCCGTGAAAAGCAGCTAAGCCAGCTGTCTGGTGCTGAACGAAAACGGCTGTGCTCATGGTTGAAAGATGATTTCCGTTTTGAAATTTCCGGACATCAGGGTTTTGACCAGGCAATTATTACTGCAGGCGGAGTGGCAACCGATGAGGTAAATCCGGAAAGTATGGAATCCAAGCTGGTCCAGGGCTTGTATTTTGCCGGGGAAATCCTCAATATTGATGCGGATACTGGCGGCTTTAACCTGCAAGCCGCTTTCTCAACCGGCTGGGCGGCAGGAAAAGCGGC
>CAZUMG010000043.1:0-3125 GCA_964621895.1 uncultured Anaerolineales bacterium
AATACTTTCTTCCAGAGATGGATGACGTCTTCCTGGTCCTGGTCGCGAAAAGGTCGGATGGTAATCTTCAAATAGTACCCTGTCGTTGAGAACTTACCGACCGCCAGCTGGCCGCCGGGGATTGTATCTTGATCCTCTCTCAATTAAAACGATTATATCAAAAATTATCTGGATTAAATAAATATGGACCCGGTAGAAAGGGGAAATTTACTCTAAACTGCGGATGATTTTCAGGACCCTCTTCAACTGGGCCGGGGAAAGTTCCCCCAGGCGGCTTTTTAATGTGACCAGGTAGAGTTCTTGATTATCCTGATTAACCACAACCAGGATGGACTCTGCATATTGGGCCACACTTTTTGGCCGACAGGTATTCAATTGATCAATCAGAAAGGGAAAAACCCGCTGGTTAAATTCCGGATTTGAGGATCCAGCCCTGGCCAGGATCTTAATCCCATTGTCCCGGGTGATCACTGAGCCCTTACCGGTTAATTCCATGATAGTGTCAAGGTGGTCCATGACCTGGCTTGCTTTTCGATCAGCAATCATTGCCAGGTTAATCATGGCCTGCCAGATCAGACGGTTATCATTCCCAACCACCAAGGCAAAAAAATCCTCCAGGTAATCTTCAATCAAGTCAGGAGCAATCATTCCGACCTGCTCCAGAACTGAAAGGCAGTCGACCTGGATATCCCGGTTGGGGTTGGACAGGTTGGCAGCAGCTTCCTGGATGCCTGCCAGATCCACGGTTTCCACCAGACGTTTACCCAGGGCTTTGTTGAGCTGCTCGTCTTTCCTGCCTAAATGACTGGCTAATTCAGGAAGAATAGACATAATCAGTTCCTTTTTTTCCGGGTGTTTGGATACAATGCTAACTCCAATCCGCCGGGAGAGATTATTGCGTCCAGGATGGGACTGTTAGATGTATCAGACAAATGGATCATTCGGGAATCCCCTTTCATTTATATTTTCTGCCGATGGTATAGGCTTTCCCCACTACATCTCCAATCTGATGGTAGGATTGAGCTTTGGTCGCATATACCAGGGGGGAAACTTTTAATATATCCGGGATGCCCTCCTTAAGCAGAAGATCCCCGTCAACCTTCACGTCGATGATTTCTCCGATAAACTGGGTGTGTAAGCCAATCTCAAAATGGTGTAAAAGTTTACACTCTACAACCATGGGGAATTCTTCCACAAAAGGCGCATCCACCAAAGTGGATCTGGAAGGAGTTAAACCGGTTGCCTGGAATTTATTCACCTCCCGACCGGAAACAATCCCAAAGTAATCCGCCTCTGCGGTATATTTCGTCGAAGGGACGCTGACCGTATAGGCTTTCCTCTCCAGAATGTTCCCATAAGTATAGGTCGCTTTTCGCAAAGAGATCGTCAGGCAGGGCGGTTGGGAGCAGCAAATTCCTCCCCAGGCGATGGTCATCACATTGGGAGCGCCTTCCAGATCATAGCTGCCTACACACCATACCGGTGTAGGGAAAATTAAGGTTTGGGCACCAAGGGATTTTTTCATTATAATTCTCCTCTAGAAAACTGCTTTTTACGAACGAGAAAAGATTTGATCCGCTCCAGGTTGGGTGTCACTCCCAGCCCCGGTTGGACTGGAACCGTGATGGTGCTGTCCTCCCGATTCAGGGTAAAGACTTCCTCAACAATATCCTCTTTCCAATACCGCCGGGTAGGCCCATTGTCAGTTGGCAGCAGAAAGTTTGGCAAACTGGCTACCGCCAAATTGGAAGCTCGACCAATTCCCGTTTCCAGCATACCCCCACACCATACCGGCATCCCGCTTATCTGGCAGATATCCTGGATTTGGCGGCTTTCCATGGGGCCACCCACCCTCCCCGGTTTAATATTGACGATCCGGCAGGCATCCAATTTTATAGCCAGTTCTGCCTGCCCGGCGGTATGGATGCTTTCATCCAAGCAGAGGGGAGTATTTAATAGCGGCTGCAGCTGGCTATGTCGGTAGATATCATCATAAGCTAAAGGCTGTTCCAGCATGACCAGGTTAAATTGATCCATCTGAAGGAGTAAATCCAGATCCTCCATTGAATAAGCTGCATTAGCATCCACCATGAGGGGAATATCCGGAATTTCTTTCCTTGCGGCGCTTAATAATTTCAGATCCCATCCGGGTTTAATTTTAAGTTTAATACGGGCAAATCCCTGGGATAAAAAGCCTTCCATTCTGGCCAGAGTCTCTTTAATGGTCGGTTGAATGCCAATGCTCACCCCAACCGGGACTCTGGTTTTGGGTCCTTCCGGGTAGGGTTCTGCCAGCTTGGCAGCCAGGCTGATGCCTTCCGATTGGGCAATTAAGTCCCAGGCAGCGGTTTGTAAAGCCGCTTTGGCCATGGGATGGCCGCGGATCCACTGAAACTCCGCTAGGATTTCCTCCATGGTCAGCCAGGTTTTCCCCAACACCGCGGGGATTAAATATTCTTCCAGAATATCCCAGGCAGTGCCTACCGTTTCATAGGAATATGATGGCAGATTCATGGCCACACACTCCCCCCATCCCGTTAATCCTTCCCCGGTCGCAGCCAGGATCAGGCATTCCCGCTTGGTTTCAAGTCCAAAACTGGTTTCAAAGGGATGAACCAGGGGCATATCAAGATGATAAAGGGTGATTAAATCAATTTTCATAAGCTCCCTGTTCTAGAAGATAGTAACTCCGGGGCAGCAAACCTCGCTGATAAATAAAATCATTAACCCGGTAGCCGCGCTTGAAAGCCATTTCAAAAATCTCCCGGGTATGAATTCGCCAGGCTGCCGCCAGGTTTTGATTTGTTTTCCGGATGGCCTGGGTATCCGGAGGAATTTCCACCAGAATCCGGGAGGCGGAAAACAGAACTTCCCGGGAGAAAGGCCGGGGGAGTTTTTCTTGATCCCGGCTGGCCGGGTTAATTACCCTAACCCCAAGGTTTTCCAACTCAGCAATCGGTTCTGGGGATGAAGGTGGATCTTCCTGGGCCTGCAGCCTTTTTTCCACCGGCAAACTCTTAATCCACCAGTCTACCCGGAAGCGGTCAGCGGGGATGCCTCGATTCAGATTGTCACGCAAATTCCCATAATATTCCCTCAGGTAGGTCCGGCAGGTGCAGCCTAAT
>CAZUMG010000043.1:3225-5465 GCA_964621895.1 uncultured Anaerolineales bacterium
GTCACGCAAATTCCCATAATATTCCCTCAGGTAGGTCCGGCAGGTGCAGCCTAATAAATGAATGTTAAAGTAGGCGTTGCGGCTTTCAAGGGGATCATAGGTCCAGGTTATCAGCTCCAATCCCCGGGAAAGAGCCCATTCCCGCTGGGCAAGCTTCAGTTGAAAACCAACCCGCTGATCACGGTAAGCTTCCAGCACGCCAGTCATGTGAGAGACCAGTTTGAGCTTCGCCGCGGCTGGCTCCTGGCTGGTTGGATCGGTCAATCCCAGCCATCCCAGTGTGAAACCGATCAGCTGGTCATCCTGGTAGGCTCCTAAAAGAACACCTCCATCCCGGGCCACAGCGGTTAATACATGTTCTGGTACAGTCTCAGTCAGCTGCATACCCCAGGTATCAGCTTCTACCTGCCCGATTTGTTGGATATCCTTATTTTCAACAATAGGTTTGATGATCAAGATGGTATCTCCTGATAATCACGATTATAAATTCTTTGAGTGAAATTGGTCTGAATTTCAGGATAAACCTGCTAAATAATTAAGCACGATTTTATTAAACTCTCCGGGGTTCTCAGCTGGCAGGGCATGCCTGGATTCTTTTACAATCACCAACCTGGCTCCCGGAATCAATTCTGCATAGGTCTGTTTATCTGAAGTGGGAAAATAATCCTCATCTGACCCGATGATCAGGGTCGGGCAGTTGATTTCCCCCAACCTTTCCAAAACACTCCAACCAACGACGGCCCGCATAGCTTCAAGGTAAGCTGGTTTATTATTCTCAGTCCAGCGCTGAATAAAAACCTTTCGAAGCCCCTCAAAATCCTCCCCGGGGAGAAATCTATCTGCCAGGACCTGGCCCATTTTTTTCATGCCCATCAAGCGCACGATCAGGAAGCGCTGCCAGAGAGCAACTCGGTCCTTAATCGAGCGAGGAACCATGGCTGGCGTGCTGTTAACAATGATCAGGCTGCGAACAGCATCAGGAAAATCAAGCGCCAGCTGAAATGCAACCATGCCTCCCAGGGAGATGCCCAACACATGAACCGGACCTAAACCTAAGGAGCTGATCAGCCCGGCAGTATCTTCCGCAAACAAGGGGATACTATATGGGCCAGCTGGTTTTTCTGACCGGCCGTGACCGCGCAGATCATAGGTGACAACCCGGTAATCAGGGGTAAAAGCTTCCATCTGAAGCTCCCAATCCTGGCAGCTGGAACCCAGGCCGTGGATTAATAACAAAGGATCGCCATTGCCATGAATTTCATAATACAGCTGAATGTCAGCCAACTTTACCAGTGGCATCAGATAAATCCTCGCTAATCTATACATTTTAACAGCATTCTGAATAACCAGCTTACCGCCAGAGAGCATCTACAAAAAAATCGGCTGCAGCGGTGTGTGAGTACCAGTTCTGTTTATCTGACACAAATCTGCCACAATCTTATGGTATGCTACCAGCATGCCTGCCCGCATTCTGGTCGTTGATGACGAAACATCGGTTACCGATTTAATCGGTTACAACCTCAAGAAAGCCCACTTTGAGGTGCTAACAGCCCAAGACGGAGAAACTGCCCTGCAAGTCGCCCGGGAATCCTCTCCTGACTTAATCTTGCTGGATATTATGCTGCCAAAAGTGGACGGCCTGGATGTCTGCCGGGAGCTGCGCAAAACCAGCCAGGTACCGATTATCATGGTGACCGCCCGGGGAGAAGAAGCTGACCGGGTGATCGGCCTGGAATTAGGTGCTGATGATTACCTTACCAAACCCTTCAGTATGAGGGAACTAACAGCCAGGATAAAAGCTGTGCTGCGGAGAAACCAATCTTCCAACTCACCAATATCTGAGGCCGTGGTTTTAAATGGACCCCACGGCCTTAAACTGGACGAAGAAGCTCGCATGGTATCCCTTCAAGGGACCGAGCTGTCCTTAACTAGATTGGAATTTGATTTAATCCAACACCTGGTAATCAATGCAGGACGAGTGCTTTCCCGGGAGCATTTACTCAGCCAAGCCTGGGGGTACGATTTTGTGGGTGGAACCCGGGCAGTGGACAGCGCCATCAAGCGTTTACGGGCAAAATTCCGGGTTATCCTCCCGGATATTAACCTGATCGAATCCGTTCGAGGAATCGGATATCGATTAATCAAGTGATCCCATGCACACCTCAATTCGCTTAAGGTTATCGCTGAGTCACCTGCTGGTTTTGGTTATTGGCATGATCCTGGCTGGCGGGGGTGCCTGG
>CAZUMG010000043.1:5565-9286 GCA_964621895.1 uncultured Anaerolineales bacterium
CTCGAAATTCTTGACCAGGCTGCCCAGGCAGTATCTGCCGGAGATTTATCCCTCCAGATTCCAACTGCAGGAAGCATCACTGAACTGGAAAACCTTGGCCAGACCTTTAATACCATGACCAGCAACTTGCGGCTTTCAGACCAGGCGAAAACTGCTTTCATTGCCGATGTTACCCACGAACTGCGCACTCCCCTGACGGTCATTAAGGGCACTGTCGAGACGCTGGAAGATGGAGCGATAGATGATCTGGACGGACGAGGGACGCTGCTCTCATCCATGAGCCAGGAAACTAACCGCTTGATCCGTCTGGTAAATGACTTATTGACCCTGACCCGGGCAGATGCCAGCGCCTTAAAATTAAATTTCCAGCCCGTGGATCTTGAGAAGGTAGTTCAGACTCGCTGTGAAATCATAAAACCGCTGGCTTCTAAAAAGGGGATCCAGCTGGTTGTCACCCACACCAGCCTTACTGTCAAAGTGAATTTCCGCGTTCTTGCAGATGAGGATCGGGTAGCCCAGGTGCTGGAAAATATTCTGGATAATGCCATCAGGCATGCTCCCGCTAATTCCCGGGTGGATATTTCGCTGAAAAAAACCGAAGATATGGTCAGCTGTTCAATCAGCGACCAGGGCCCCGGGATTCCAGCCGACCATCTGCCCTTGATCTTTGAGCGTTTTTACCGGGTTGACTCGGCCCGGGATCGGAGCAGCGGAGGTTCCGGGCTGGGATTAGCCATCGCTCGATCCCTGGTCCTGGCCATGGGGGGAACCATCGAGGCGGCCAGCCAACCCGACCTGGGGACCATAATTCACTTTCAACTTCCTGCCATAAAAACTGACCCGGACCTGACCTAAATTTGACACTTTCCTGACCCGGTGAACCGCTATGATGGGGATATTCAAGGAATCACCCCAAGGAGGCTGTCATGAAATCCCTATCAACTATTATCAACACTATCCTGGTTTGCACCCTGGTTTTTCTGCTGATCAGCGCAGGTTTTCCAAGCAGTGAGGTTAAGGCTGCAGAGGGAAATCCAGAGCCACCCAGCAACGAGGCAACCTGCAGCACTGAACGGTCAGTTCAGGTCAGCGGAACCGCAGTGGTGAATGTCACCCCGGACCGGGCTTTAATCCAGCTGGGGGTTCAGTCTAACGGCAGGTCACCTCAATTGATTGAGACTGCTAACAGCGCCACGGTTTTCCGGGTCATCCAGGCCATTAAAAAACTAGGCGTGGAAGAAAAAGATATCGTCACCGACCGCTACGTGATTGATCCCGTCTATGAGGATTACGATTCGCTGTCTATCAAGGGCTACCGGATCTATAATACGGTGGCCATTACCCTACGGGATATCGACCTGGCCAATCAGGTGATTATTGCCGCCTTAAATAATGGGGCAAACCAGGTTGTCAACGTGGAGTTTTATCTCAGCGATTTGAGGAAATATCGCGATCAAGCCCGGGATCTGGCTATGATTGCCGCCGGGGAAAAAGCCCGTGACCTGGCCGAGGCAGCCGGTGCCAAAGCTGGCTGTGTGCTGTCAATCAGCGAAAATACCTGGTCCTACTTCAGCGGCGGCTGGTGGGGACGAAATAATAATCTCTGGACGCAGAATACGGTGCAGAATATCCCTTCCGGGAGCGGGGCGGAAGATTCTTCCGAGTTTGGACCGGTTAACCTGGGGCAGATTTCTGTACGCGCCGAGGTGAGCGCAAGCTATAGCCTGCAATGAAAAATCTGCTTAAATATAATAATCCCCGGTCCATACCGGGGATTATTCAGGCACCATTAAATTGAGTTAAAGCCAAAACCCCCTTCGAGATCCCCGCATCCTATAATGCAAGTTAACGCGGGCGCCAGGTGATCTCTTTAGGCAGTAAATTAAGACTCTCGATACCCTTGATGATACTGTGAGCTTGTTTGTCTGTAACTCCCCGGTGATATAGGCGAAGGATCAGGGTTGCTGTTAAGATGCCATTAATATAATCCCGATCCAGGTCACATCGAATGACCAGAACCTCTTTGGTCTGGATAATTTCCAGGATTGAACTTACATCTGTTTCAATTGGCAAGGTGATCTCGAGCACTCGATAGGTATGTTTCTTAAGTTTAATCTCAACGGGTGGTAACAAAACCAATGCGACCATGGCCAATCCAAAGATCAACAATGCTTCCGCGAAGAGACCTGCTCCACAGGCCATACCTATTCCAGCAGCAACCCAGAGGCAGGCGGCTGTTGTTAACCCGCGAATATTAACTCCCTCCTTGACGATTGCGCCTGCTCCTAAAAAACCGATCCCGGTGACTATTTGAGCCGCAATTCTCCCTGGATCCCCCGGCATGACCTGGCTCATTGCTGCAACCAGGGGGGACATCAGCATAAAAGCTGCGGCACCAAGACTCACCAGCAAATGGGTCCGAAGCCCTGCCGGCCTGCCGTGAATTTCCCGCTCAAGGCCCAATAAACCACCCAGCACTGCTGCGACGGCCAATGAGATAATCGATTCCAGTGAAAAATTCATGGTCATCATACAAACTCCTTCCGCTAATTATTCTTTTTATCGATCTTCATTATAGCCCCACCCAATAAAAACACCTTTCAGCAGTTCTCCCGGCATACAAATTCTGGATATTTCAGCTTCGCTGGACTTCTGATAAACAAGCTCTGCTTGACAAATAGGTAATTTCAGGTACTATCAAACCTGATCGATCATTCACTCAGCTGTCGTTGCCAAGCAATTTATTAATCTCTCTAATTCTCCAGGTAACTTACTGACAACTGAATATAAGGATATTTTTGATGAGCTTTACCCAGTTCAACCTTGATTCACGCTTAAACACAGCCATTAAACGGGCAGGTTTTCTTAAACCAACCCCGATACAGATTTCCGCTATTCCCCTTGCATTGGCCGGTCATGACCTGATCGGCATCGCCCAAACCGGAACGGGAAAAACCGCGGCATTTGTGCTGCCAATTTTACAAAAACTGCTTACATCTCCGGGTAAACGAACCCGGGTATTAATCCTCACACCGACTCGTGAGCTGGCCGAACAAATCCATCAAACTATAAGCGAATTCAGTGCAGGAACGAAAATAAAATCTGTAGCTGTTTACGGAGGCGTGGGAGCAGCTCCTCAAATTGAGGCTCTGCACAGCGGAGCAGAAATTGTGGTTGCCTGCCCGGGACGCCTGTTAGATCACATGCAAAGCCACCATGCGAAACTTGAGACCATCGAGGTGTTGGTGCTGGACGAAGCTGACCGCATGCTGGATATGGGGTTTCTACCGGATATCAAAAGAATTCTCCGGCAGGTCCCTCAGCAGCGCCAAACCATGCTATTTTCGGCAACATTCCCCGCTGAAATTGAGCAGCTGGCTGCCCAAACCCTCCACAACCCAAAACGGGTTGCCATTGGGTTAGTCCGTCCGGTTCACACAGTCGACCATACTCTTTTTCCAGTTCCCCATCACTTAAAAAATCAACTGTTAATCAAATTACTGGATCTAACAGAACCAAAATCGGTATTAATCTTCACGCGTACAAAACACCGCGCCCAGAATTTATTAAAGAAAATCAAGCACACTGAGTACAAGGCAACCAGTTTACATGGCGATCGGACCCAGGGACAGCGCCGACAAGCCCTGAATGGGTTCAAGGATGGAAAGTATCAGATCATGGTGGCTACAGACATCGCGGCCCGCGGTTTGGATATTGACGG
>CAZUMG010000043.1:9386-11950 GCA_964621895.1 uncultured Anaerolineales bacterium
CTCCGGGTCTATTTTCCCAACCTCTCGAAGTAATAGCTCCGAGAATCTTTTATTCACAATTTGGACCGATTTATCCAGATCTTCCGAAGGTAATATCCGGATGACGAATTTAAAAGGCTGCAGGGCTTTTTTAACCCTGGAAAATAAATCTTGATCCTCATAGACTGAATGACCAGCTCCGAAATCCAGCACACAATTATCAAAATCTTCTAAGGCGCGTTCAACAGCATGGGCTTCAAAAGGTTTCCAGTAATTAATCAAACCCATCATACCTTCCTTGCCCACGATTTCGGAGGCATATTTTTCATCGTATCCGATTTCTTTGTAAAAACGCTGGCGCACTTCGTCCAGTTCGATCCGGTGGATGTCCAGCCTGTCTGCCAGCAGCTGAGCAAGGGTGCTTTTTCCTGCGCACATGGGTCCAATCAAGATGATGATAGATTTCATGATCCTATCCGTTGTCCGAGGAAGTTATCCTGAAAATTTATTCTCTATTTGCCCGGTAAATTCAGTTTGAATCATAAAAAGATCTCCCGCCAGGGGCTGTTCCCGGCGATCATTCTCGCTTAACCCTGTCCAGGCGGAGGTGATGTAAAGCTGATCCAGGCGAGGTCCTCCAAAAGTGCAGCTGGTAGGCCGCCGGACAGGGATTGGGATCACCCGATCAACCTTTCCAGCAGGGTCATACCGGGTTATCTGCCAGCCATCCCACTGGGCGCTCCAGACAAACCCTTCACTGTCTACAGTTAAGCCATCCGGAAATCCCTCTGATAAAGGAACCCGCACGAAATCCCGGCGGTTCTCTATAGCCCCGTTTTCTAAATCAAAATCGTAAGCGTAAATCACCCGCAGGGCTGAGTCTGTGTAATACATGATCCGATCATCGGGACTCCAGCCGATCCCGTTAGAGATGGCGATCCCAGTTTCCATAACATGGACAGCTCCATCTGGATCTAAACGGTAGAGCTTACTGAGGTTATCCTTCCCCAGGGTTCCGGCCCAAAATCTGCCCCGGCGGTCTACTCGTCCATCATTAAATCTGCTCCCCTGGCGTTCGGCTTCAGGATTCATGATGATCTCAACATCTTGAGTGTCCCATTTCCAGTAACCCAAACCATCCCGCAGGGCCAATACCAGCCCGCCGCTTGCCCGGAATGCCAGGCAGCCTACCGGCTGTCCGACCTGATAGGTTTCCAATCGGTCCGTTTCTGGTGAATAGCGGTGAAAGCAGTCCGCCTCAATATCCACCCAATAGAGAGTTTCATCTGCAGCATTCCAAAGGGGCCCTTCACCAAGTTTGTTTCCTGCAGCTATGAAATGCTGCACATCAACCATAGGATCTCATCCTTTACTGAATAGTTACATCATTAAAGATCAAAGGTGATCCATGTCCCCCCAAAGCCATCATACAGCATGATGGCAGATTCCCAAATAAAAACATTGACCCCAACTTCTATTCTTCCCCTCTTAATAATAGGATTTCAGAGCTGATCTGTTGGCTTAATTGGAAAACCTGGTTAAAATCTGCTTCGGTCCATTCACCGGCGTCCATCAATACCCAGCCGCGCTGAAAACAAGCCTCAATTTCCCCTAAAAGAGTGCTTAAGTTCCGACTTTTGATAGGCAAAGACAGGGATTGAATTCTTTGACCTTCAAACTTGCGAAAATAATCACTGGTTGTATCTATATCTAACAAGAAATCGGATCTCTTCACCGTGCCGATAAAATCACCAAATATGAGCATCCTGGTCAATACATAACCTTCAATCCAATCGAGAACTTTTTTATTTAACATAGCAGCCTTTGAAGTAGCAATTCTTATACCATATTTTGAGGAAATCAATTCATATTCTCCCGATTTTTACAAAATATATGAAAATTTCCCATCTAAAATGACCAAAAAATGTTTGTTGTCTTGATCTTGAAATAGTTCCAATTTCATCAATAGAAAGAGCCGCTTACCTGGCACAACCTCCCCGGAGTACAATGACCAACGAACGGGGAAGATAATCCCTTGGAATAGGGGAAAAGAGATCATAGCTAGCGTGGAATTTTGCCTTAATACTCCAGCCCCACTTGAGGGGTTGGTAAAACATAACTGGGATCGGTCGAGATACTCCTCAAGTGATTGGGAATTAAAAACAGGAGTAAAGGAGCTGGGGTGGAAGTGAATTGCAGTAATTTTATCTGTTTGGGATCGTCTGCATGCTATAATTTGGTCAGCTCCCAAGGAAGTGAATCATGCAGATGCGCACAAATCAAGAGTGGCTCAGCGATCTACGAGGAGATCACCAGGATCAGGCTATTGAAGATCTCCGGTATGTATTGACCCGGGGGTTAACCTATGCCCTTTCCAGCCGGATAAAAACTGACCTTGAAAGTCAGGTGGACGATTTTGTACAGGACGCTATCCTTCGCATCTTGGATAAAATGGATACTTTTCGGGGAGAAAGTCGCTTTACCACCTGGGCTCAAAAGGTGGCTGTCCGGGTTGCCTTCACCGAGATGCGCCGGCAGCGCTGGAAGGATATTTCCCTGGAAGATTTGCTCCCGGAAGACAGCGG
>CAZUMG010000044.1:0-2673 GCA_964621895.1 uncultured Anaerolineales bacterium
CAACCATGTCCACCAGATGAGCACTGAGGAAGCCTGCCTCAATTTCCCGAATATCGTTTCCCAGAATTTTCATTCCAAAAGGTGCTGCCCTCTGGATGACTGCCCGACCGATATTGCCCAGGCCTACCACACCAAGGATACATTCGTTTAGTGCTCTGCCGGGGATTTTCATCCAGGTTCCAGCTTTCATGGCTCGATCCATCCAGGGATGTTGGCGAGCGAAACTCAGCATGTAGCCCATGACCGAATCCGCTACTGCCTCGGTAAACGCGTTGGGTGTATTTCCAAGCAGTATGCCGTGATCCTCACAAGCCCTCCGGTCAATTGAATCAATTCCTGTACCCCACTTGGAAATCACTTTCAGCCTCGGCAAACATGCTTCAATGACTTCTCTGTTAAAGCGGTCATCTCCGCAGATAGCACCGTCAAATTTCCCCGCGTACTCCATTAACTCGTCTGCTTCCAGCCGTTCCACTACATGGGGAACAATCAGTTCTACTCCAAAGGTATCAAATACCGGCTGGAAACGTTTTAAAGATGGAATCATATAGGGTGCAGAAAAAAGAACCGTTGGCATAATTCACTCACCAGAATTTGTTATTAAGTAATTTACAATTCTAAAATCCAGCATTGTATCTATATCCCAGGCTTCCTCAGGGTCAATTTCAAACAAGCACGGGGATGTGCCGATGCGGTGGCCGGCTGCGGCCAATCCTGCTTCAGTAAATAAGTATATACAAGAATTCTCTTCGTACAATGGAGGCAAGTCCTGGGTTTGCAGGAGTTCCTCTGGGTTATGGTTGAGAGCTTTTCCTTCCTGATTATAAAGGCGGGTCTGCAGGCGGGTCACTGAAAATAAGGAATCAAATTTGTCTTTGTTATCAAGAAATTCCCGGATTGCCCGGGAAATGGTATCGGCACGCAGTAATGGATTGGTGCTGTGGGTCTGCAAATAATAGTCAGCCTTGATAACCGAGATATCATGAGCGATGATCCGATTCATGGAGGTTTCATCCGCCCTGAGGTTTTCCGGGCGATCGATGACCGTGATGGTTGGAAAATCTCGCTCTATACCAGATTTGATTGGAGGGCTATCGGTATCAACATAGATGCTATCGAGTTCTGGGACTTTCAGCAGAGTGGTCAGAATATAATGATATAAAGGTTTTCCTCCCACTTCCCTAAAATTTTTATCCGGAACCCGTTGAGAATGATGCCTCATAGGAACCAGGGCAGCAACTTTTGTCATTGGCTAATCCCCTCCTCGTCTGTTTCAGCCTGATACCGGATTGGTTCAACTGCCCGTGATTCAGAGATTTTTTCTGTCAACGCCCCCGGCGGATAATAAAATCTCCGGTGAAGCTGTTGATCTATCTTCCCAGAGAAGCAGTATCCCTGCCAGGTGCCCAAGTATTGAACCAGACGGAATCTAATAATATTCAGGATTTCCTTACAAACAACTTTTTCCCGGTAAGCCTGGGACAGATCGCTTAAAGATGTCCTCAAGATCATACCAAACATGTTCCGGAGCGTGAATTGGCTTTCCGGCAGAATTTGTTTCATGGCAATCGCCTCCCGTTTGTAGCGATTATGCACCTGCCGGAAGGTCTCCTGATGAATATGGACAATTTCTGCTTCGGATACATAAGCAATTCTTAAACCCTGCTCCTTAGCCCAGCTGCTCCAGGCCAAATCCTCCAATCCAGTCAACTCTTCATCATAAGGATGCTGCTCCCAGAGAGATTTCCGGATGGCTGCATTGGCATTATGAGTATAAGGCTGTCCCTGGTAAGGTTGGCTGATATCAGGGAAATAGGTATTAAAGAATTGATGTTCAGAATAATGATTGCTTTTTGCTCCTCGCTGTTTCCCGTAACTGACAGCAACTTGATGATCTTCGAAAGGATTTAGCAGCTGGACCAGCCAATCTGGATAAACAGGATAACAATGGGCGCTGATGATTACAATAAATTCTCCTGCTGCTGCCTTTATTCCAAGATTAAGTGACCGTCCAAAACTGAACTGATCAGAACCAATACCCACAACCTTGACAGGATATTTTTTTGCAATCTCAAGAGTGGAATCAGTTGATCCAGAATCTACCAGTACTATTTCCTTGTTTGGATAGGACTGCTGCTGGATTCCGGCAAACAGCTTTCCAATATGCTTCTCCTCATTGAAAGCCCGAATCACGATCGTGCAAAGAGGGAATTGATCTGCCATATTTTTTCCAGAAATCTTCAATTACCAATCCTGGTCATTCTCTTCGTAACCGAAACGGGTTAATAAATCACCAGCAACAGCTTTAAAACGGCGTTTATTTTCCTCGGTGAAATATTCTTTCCAATTTCCTGGCTGCCCTTTCCGAAAAGTTCCCGATTTTTTTGGTTTAATAGCCTGACTTAATATTTTTATCGCCTCAGGCCTTGGGACCGAAAACGAGACTCCAAAACTTTCAATATAATCAAGCAGCCTTCCCAGAGTCTGCTCCTGGTTGAGGATGATATCCTCAAATTTCAGGCAGAGAACCCGATCCATATCGAACCAACCAAAATGTTCCGCATAAGTCTCCCACACTGAAGGGAGACCCAAACCGGGTAAATCGCAGCCTTCGATTGCCACGTTCAAGCGCTCTTCCATAGTGGTCAGAACATTATTGTAATAATCATGCAT
>CAZUMG010000044.1:2773-4340 GCA_964621895.1 uncultured Anaerolineales bacterium
GGGTCAACAAATGGACCAATTTCAGTCAACCCCAGGAGAACCTGAATTAATAAATGAGATCCCGCTTTAGGAATTGCATTGCCAAAAACCGGAGGAGCTTGTTCCAGAGGATCCCGCCCCCAGCGACGTTTCGCTTGGGCTCTTCTCAATTCCAATCGAAAAAGCTTGAGAATCCTTTTTACCTGATAATACATCCGCATCATGTTTCGTTCTCCAAAACGAATTCATCTCCAAACAGAATGCCCTTAACTATACAGTCCAGCGCTGCAGAGCCCCCAGGCAACAGTTTTTTCCAGGAAAAGCGTTTCAACTGAACATAGCCGGGGGTGGTATGCTCGGAAAGAAATTCCTCAAATGACAGTGAAGCCCGATAGAGCTGATAATATAAAAACTTGCGAGCGTTCTGGTAAAACTCCGGGGGAATCTCAATTGTTTCAGCAGTTAAAAAAGAATCCAGCATATTCTCATAAGATATCCGCGACTCTGGAAAGAACACCGTCGGGTATTGGGTATAGCGGGCTTTTCCGGCGCATAAGACTGGAGCACCTAACAAAGTCGCTTCCAGACCTATTGAGGAATTATAAACCAGGGTAAATTTTGAGCGCAGGATAAGCTCGTAAGAACTACAGGTTTCATCCGGACCAATAACCTGAACATTTGGCAGGCTCTCCAGATGATGAGCAGCTGCCCAGGAAAGGACACTTTCCTGGGAGCTTTTACCCTTTCTCATTTCATCTGGATGAGCCCGGATCACAAAGAGGACTTTGGAATTCCTGCGGGCTTTTTCTAGAACTGCGTCCAGCCAGGTGAACATATCCGGATAAAGTGTGTTGGCATGGGCTTGGCTGGTATCAAAAACCACATTGGTAAAAACGGGGACCAAAGCCTCAAACCCGGCAGCATAAGCCAGAAACTCTTCCGAGAGTTGATTCATCGATGGCCAAAACTTTATTCCAGCCATTTTAAAGTCACCCTGGAATCTTTTTTCCAGGTAGCTATCCAGCAGCTGGTTCTGCTGGTTGGAGAGGATAAATTCCGGGGGAATATGCAGAGGATAAATCGTTGCCTGTCCATCGGTAAAAAAGGCAGAAAATGGCTGTAAATTCACCTCGTGGGTGATAACCCGAATGCCCTTCTGCTGAGCCACCCAATGGACAACCGCCTCAGGGAATTGCAACCCATTAAAAACAACCACTGCTTCCGGATCAATACTTTCCAAAAGCCGGGTAAATTGATCGGCAATGTTATGGGCTGAGAGGATAAACTCACTCCATAAATAGTGGGTTGTGTCATTATCCTCAAGGTGATGACGCCGTAAAATCCATCTAAGACTGGGTAAAACCAACCCTCCCAGGGGTCGTCCATCAAATTGGATCTTTTCCAATTCAGAGATTGTTTTTCCTTTTAATAATTTTCTCAACTCGGGGTTTTCATGATACTCAAACCAGACGGTTGGCGCAGCTCCGGTAAACCAGGCTGTGTCTCTGATACAACCCTGACAGGGCGGCGGCGTTTGAGGATCTCCAAGCCCAGCCCCTAAGACACAATGGCTCATTCCTGCACGGCA
>CAZUMG010000044.1:4440-9013 GCA_964621895.1 uncultured Anaerolineales bacterium
ACCCGGATATACTTGACCAGCCTGCGGAGACCTCCCGGTTCAATAGAAGCCGCTTGATCGGATCCCCACATGGCTCGATCTAAGGTGATATGACGTTCAATTAAACACGCTCCCAGGGTAACGGCGGCAACAGTCGTCGGCAAACCAACTTCATGCCCGGAATAACCCACCGGGCAAGGGTACATATCCCGCAGAGTCTCAATCATTCGCAGGTTGAGTTCTCGGGGAGGACAGGGATAAGTGCTGGTGCAGTGAGCCAGAATGAGATCATCGGTCCCTATCAGTTCAATAGCTGCCTGGATTTGCTCCATTTGTGACATACCGGTAGAAAGGATAATCGGCCGTCCTTGCTGACGCATTTTTTTCAACAGTTCTGAATCTGTTAATGACGCAGACGCTGCTTTATAAAGGATGGGATCATATTGCTCAAGGAATTCGACTGAGGGCTCATCCCA
The DNA here is from genome assembly GCA_964621895.1 of uncultured Anaerolineales bacterium. Lineage (GTDB taxonomy): Bacteria > Chloroflexota > Anaerolineae > Anaerolineales > UBA11858 > B10-G9. Next base: position 4,896 of record CAZUMG010000044.1, read on the forward strand.
GGCAGAAGCCTGCCAGTCGATTTTTTTATTTTTACAATATTCCACAATAGTGCTGAACTCATCTTTGCCAAATTCGACTTTTTCACGGTATTCCATATAACTGATATAACCCCAGGGTGTGTGCCGCATTTTATCCCGTTGGTCCGCTGGCACACATAATTCCGGGGTCCGTTTTTGAAACTTAACTGCATCGCAACCTGCATCCACCGCTGCATCAATCAATTGTTTGGCAATTTCAATATCTCCATTATGGTTGATACCAATTTCGGCAATGATATAGACTGGATGACCATCACCAACCAGGCGATTTCCCAGCTTTATTTCTCGAGTCATATTCATTCCTCCCAAACCATTAATTCAAATCCGCTTGATTAGCTAATATCAAATCACACAATTCTCGGACAGCACCGTAACCACCTTTTTTACCCAGCACCAGTTGGGCTTGTTTCCGGACCAATGGATGGGCATCAGCAACCGCTACTGCCAATCCAACCAGGGGGAAACAAGCCAGGTCATTCAGGTCATTTCCCAGGTATGCCACCTGCCTGGCAGAAAGATTTTTCTCCTCCAGGATAGCCGATAATTTTTGATCCTTATTCCCAATACCCTGGAAAGCAGGAATCCCTAATTTGTTTGCCCGGGCGGTAACAACTGGATTCTTTTCTGTAGATAAAATGACCACCTCAATGCCAGCTTTTTTAAGCAACGCTATGCCCATTCCGTCGCCCCGGTGAGCTGTAACACTTTCTTCACCTTGTTGATTTATGGTGACACGATCATCTGTTAAAACTCCATCAAAATCCAATACCAGCAAGGAAATAGTGGTGGGGATGATAGTTTTCTTTTTTCGAGGCATGGTGATTATTTCGAGAAGAGATGCTAAACGACCCTCGGCCTGCAGCCAATCCAGCTGGTTATCCAAATCCACAGAGAATATTGGGTCAATCTGGCAGGCATAAATATCCTGACCACTCATCGACCCTTCCAGGATTGTTTTTACACGGATAGCATCAATATGACCAGTTTGCCAATAAGTTGGGGGAAGCTTCTGGCGAGGCATATTAAAAGGTTCCCTATAATCTGTCTCAAGCAATGGGTGAATCTTCCCATCTGGCTGGATTGTCCACATCTTGTACGGATTCTGCTTTGTGGGAACTATACCCCGAACAGATGATGCTTCTGGATGGTCTATCAACAGCTGAACAGCCTGGTCAATTAATAACAGAGGGCGGAATGGACTGGTCGGACGCAGCTGAACAACAACATCGGGGTGATAACCTTCCTGTGTAGACAACCAAGTTAAGGCATGTTGAAAAACCGGTAGATCCAGAGTATCATCCTGGGCTAATTCGGAAGGTCGAAGAAATGGCACTTCTGCGCCATACTCCCGGGCGCAGTCAGCAATGAGAGGATCATCCGTTGTAACCAGGGTTCGGCTCACCAGATTGGCGTTGAGTCCAGCAGCAATACTGTAAGCGATCAATGGATAACCGCCTAAATTTTTAATATTTTTACCAGGGATGCCTTTTGAACCCCCCCGGGCAGGTATAAGCGCCAGAACCTCTACCATGCTGTCCACCCCCCATCCACAATTAAGTTTGTGCCGGTCATATAGCTGGATGCTTCGGATGCCAGGAAAACGACGGCTCCTTTCATCTCATGGGGTTTAGCCATCCTACCCAAAACAGTCCTGCTGCTGTAAGCCTCTTTGAAAGCCTGATCATGATCGCGTTCAACTCCTCCGGGAGTTAGTGCGTTGCAGCGAATTTCCGTGCCTTCATAGTATGTGGCAATATATTTCGTCAACCCCAACACGCCAGCTTTACTTACCGAATAATAGACCGGTTTATATAATCTTGGTTCCCCAAGAGATTTGTACAGGCGTTGGTCCGGTCCCGCGATCCCATAGGTCGAACAGATATTGATCAATGATCCTTTCCCAACATCTTTCATTACCCTGGCAGCTGCCTGGCAGGTCAGAAACATACCGGTTAGGTTTACATCCAGGGCTTGCTTCCAAGACTCAAGGGGAAAATCCTCGAAAGAAGTCACATGAGTGGATTTTGATTGACTTTCAAATTTCGGGTCTAGGGCTGCCGAATTTACCAAAATATCGAGGCAATGGACCTTTTCAAGAGTTTGGTCCATTAAATTCTGAACGGAAGATGGATCAGTGATATCAACACCGATTCCCACTGCCTTTCCTCCTCTCTCAAGGAGGACCTCAGCATAGTCCATGGCAGTTTGTTGATTGATATCAGCAACAATTACTGTAGCCCCAGCTTCAGACAAAGCCTCAGAAAATTGCTGCCCCAGGAAGCCTGCTCCACCGGTAACAATGGCTGTCTTGCCGGTCAGATCAAATAATTCTTGGATCCCATTCATGCTATGCTCCCTTGGTAGGTGGTCAACTGCCGATGAGACCATGGCAACTGATCACGTTTCAGAATTTATCCAACCAATCAGGAAGGGTTAGACGTAAACCCATCCTGTTTTAAGAAGCCTCGCCCTTCAAGATACTCAATAATCTCTCGGGCACATTCTTTGGATGTTTTGTTTACTGTTGTAATCAAGATTTCAGGACTTACCGGTGCTTCATAGGGATCATCTATCCCGGTAAAACCTTTTATTTCACCACTACGAGCTTTGGCGTATAGGCCTTTGATATCCCGGTCCTCACAGACTTCCAATGGCGTATCAACGAATACTTCTATGAATTGATCACCACCGACCATCTTTCTGGCCTCATTCCGGGTTTTCCCATAAGGGCTGATGGCAGCACAAATCACTGTCCCGGTGTGCCGGACAATCTCTCCAGCCACAAATCCAATCCGAAGGATATTGGTATCCCGGTCTTCTTTGCTGAATCCAAGCCCCTTGGACAAATGGGTTCGAACGACATCTCCATCCAGGGTGGTTGCTTCTCGTCCGCGTTCTAAAAGCATGGGAGTTAGTGCATTGGCGATAGTTGATTTCCCGGCACCGCTTAAACCGGTAAACCAGATGCAGAGCCCTTGTTTATGGAGAGGAGGATAGGAATCCCTCAGAATATCCGCGGTTTCCTTCCTGGTAAACCACCCGGGTAATTCTTTTCCCTTATTAAGGTATTCTTCTCTAACCTGGGTACCGGAAATAAACTTGGCTTCGGCATCATCAGGCGCATCTTCAACTGCTACATATTTATCTTCCCGTTCAATATAAACCAGTTCATTAAACAGCACACCGGCCACTCCAGTTTCGCCCTGGTACTGTACAACCATTTCCTGGGCTTCGTAAGGGCCATAAAAAGGCTGGCCATTGCTGTCTTTACCAGGACCTGCATGATCCCTGCCTACAATAAAATGATTCGCCCCGTAATTCCGACGGATGATGGCATGCCAGAGCGCTTCTCTTGGTCCTGCCATACGCATGGCCAAAGGCAGCAAGCTTAATACGGTATTCTTGTCGTAATAATTTTCGACCAGAACTTTATACACTCTAACCCGGGTATAGTGATCTACGTCACCGGGTTTGGTTAATCCAACCACAGGATGAATTAATAAGCTTCCCCCCACTTGCTCAAGGGCTCTTTTGGTTAAATCTTCGTGGACACGATGCATTGGATTCCTGGTTTGAAAAGCGGTAACATCACTGTTTCCAATTGCTTCCAATAGCTTGCGAACATCCCTGGGAGATTTCCGAATATCAGTGAAATCATAATATTCGGGAAGATTGATCACTTTTAATTCTCCGGAGATACATAAATCTCCCCATTGTTCCATTTCAGAAACTAGCGGGTGCCGGTGGTCGGTCGAACCTAGCACAAGGCGGGCTTCCCGGGTTGGGTCCCAACGATAGACTTCTTCAATTCGCATGACCCCAATGATGTAATTCCGGGAATCGCGTAAGGTGATCCATTCTCCCCGGGTAGGGAGTTGTTCTTTTTGAATGGTTAGAGTTATTGGAATAGGGAATAAATTCCCATTTGCCAATCGCATCTCAGTTAATACCCGGTTGTAATCATCCTCACCCATAAAAGTCGTCAGGGGAGAAAAGCCTCCCACCGCCAGCAGCTCTAAATCACACAGTGACCGATCCGTAAGCTGGTGGGATGGATACTGGTTAGCTTTATCCAGCCA